>DATFWL010000390.1:0-139108 GCA_035259385.1 Vicinamibacterales bacterium
CCGACGGCGATCAGCGACAGCTTCAGATAGAACATCGGGTTCGTCAGCGCCTTGGTCGGATACGCGATCAGCAGCAACATACCGGACACGGCGTTGATTGCGAACCCGATCCACGCGACGCCGGCGTAGCGTCGCATCTCCACCGCTGGAATTTCCGACGCGGCGCCCAGCAGACGTAGCGCGATTGCCGCGTTGACGCCAGCCGCCAATGCCATCCCGATCGCGTGCGCCGACAGGATCGCGGGATAGGCGATCAGGGAGGTCGACTCGCGCGTCCAGACGCTGAGCGCGCTCGACTCGATCCAGCGGAACACGGGATCCATCGGCCGCGACGATGTTACCCGAATGCCGCCTGATTCGGCGTGGCGTTCGTTGTCGAACGGGTCGTCCGTCGGCGTCCACTGTCGACTAGAACTTGAGCACGCCACCGAGCCGATCGTCTCTCCGGCATTGACCGTGCCGGACTATACTGAACCCGCTAACGCAGTTCCGGAGCGAGATGGCCGTCAAACCGATTCCCGACACGTCGCCGCGCGTGATCCCGATGCTCATCTGCCACGATGTCGAGCACGAGGTCGAGTTTTGTCAGCGCGTGCTCGCCGCGGACGTCGTCGTTCGCCGGCCAGGTCCCGATGGCCACACGGTCCATGCGGCGCTCGCGCTCGGAGACGCTCGCATCGTTCTGCAGGCTGAATTTCCGCAGCTCGCCAGTCGCGCTCCCCAAGCAGACGGAACCTCGCCCATCGTCGTGTTGGTCTACGTCGAAGATGTGGACCGCGCTGTCGACGAAGCCTCCGCGCTCGGTGGCAGGGTGCTCCTGCCCGCGCAAAACCAATTCTGGGGCGACCGGACGGCGCGAATCATGGATCCATCCGGACACGTCTGGACGTTGGCGAGCCGCATCGAAGACACGACGGAGGACCAGCGTCGAGAGCGGTGGCGCGACATCCGCAAGAACCCGGCAGGCGACTAAGAGTGCGTTGCAATTTAGCTCGAGGCGGGCCCTGTCCGCGAACAGCCCCACCGGGTGCTCGCCAGAAAAGCACTGGTCACGGCCCACGGCTCCGCGCCCGGCGGGGCGGCCCCGTTCGCGGCCACCCGCGAGCGAGCTAATTTTGCAACCTGCTCTGAGTTAGAGTTAGCTGACGGACCGGGCTCAGTTCTCGCTCGGGTTGAGCACACGGTCTCGAGCATTGCAGCGTTGAAGCTCCGAGGCTGGGGGTGCCAATAAACAACGAATATTCTCACTGGGTCCTCCACCGATCCACTTGACCTGGATCTGTGATGCCGCGGGCACGGAGGAGTTATGGCGTGAGGCCGAGCGGGCCGTCGCGGGTGATCGACGTCACTGCGTCGTTTCGGATGCTGCGCGACGGTTCGTCGCCTGCGCGTGTTCCAGACACGGCCGGAACTGGTCCACGAGGTATCTGACGCGCGGCTCCGCGACGATCGCCGCATGCAATCCGACGACGTCGTGGATCTCGAGATCCGCGGCGAGCCCCGCCCATCCCAGCGTCGGATCGCTGGCGATCCCGAGCGGCTGCTGTTTCGATCGAAACAGGATCACCTTCCCCGGATAGAAGCGCGGTCGATACGCACGGCTGGCAAGCGCGATGAACCCTTCGTCGACGACGTCGACGGTCGCGCCGTCCGGCCGCGGCCCGGCGTGCACGCGAGCGAGCGTCAGCTTGACGGCGTCGATGATCTCGCGAGCGGTCTTCGCGGCCCTGGCGCGCAAGTAGGCTGCGCGCTCACCACGCTGAAGCAGGAACAGGCTCGAGACATGATGCTCCACGCGGCGGTACAGCCAGCCCGCAGTCCGCTGCACGCGGCCGACACGGAAGCGCGGGTACTCGGGCCCCCAGGTGTCGAACATCGCGACGAGCCCGACGCGTTCCCCACGTCGACGGAGGATCTGCGCCATCTCGAACGCCACTTTGCCGCCGAACGAGACGCCGGCCAGGTAGTAGGGACCCTCCGGAGCGATCCGCTTGATTTCTTCCAGGTAGTAGCCGGCCATGTCTTCGACGCTCGTCTGCCGCGGCAGACGTCCGTCGAGATGTCGAGCCTGCACGCCCCAGAACGGCTGGTCGGGTCCGAGCCTCCGTGCGAGATCGCGGAAGTAGTAGCAATGGCCTCCGCCGCCGTGGATGCAGAACAGCGGCGGCCTGGTTCCGGCGCGCTGCAGCGGCACGAGCGACGCGAACGGTTGTGACTCGCAGTCGTCATCCAGCGCGGCAGCCAGGGCGGCGATCGAGGGGCGTTCGATGAACGCCGCATGCATCAGCCGCTTGCCGATCTCGCGCTCGATTCGCGCGACGACGTGAACAGCTTTGAGCGAGTCGCCTCCGAGCGTGAAGAAGTCGTCGTGCAACCCGATCTCGGTAAGACCGAGGACATCCTTCCAGATCGCCGCAATCCGCCGTTCGAGCGCCGCCGCACGGCTCTCCCGAATCAGCGCGGCCTCCGTGCGAGCGGGCGGCTCAGGCGCCGGAAGCGCTCCGCGATCGACCTTGCCGTTGGCCGTCAGCGGCAGTCGTTCGAGCATGACGATCGCCGACGGCAGCATGAACGGAGGCAGCGCCGCCGCGAGCGCGTTCCACAGCTTCCGCTCCAGGCCTGATGCGGGCCGTACCGGCACGGCGTAGGCAACGACGCGCATGTCGCCGTGTCGATCCGCACGCGCCACGACGACGGCCTGCGAGACTTCGCGCTGACGGCGCAGCACGGCCTCGATCTCGCCGAGCTCGATGCGGAAACCGCGGATCTTCACCTGATGATCGACGCGGCCCAGGAACTCGATAGCGCCGTCGGGCAGTTGCCGCACGCAGTCGCCCGTTCGGTACATCTTTGCTCCGCCGGTGATCGAGAACGGGTCGTCGAGGAAACGCTCGTTCGTGAGCTCCGGCTGGTTCAGATATCCGGCCGCGACGCCGCGTCCGCCGATGAATAGCTCGCCCTCGCGCCCCGGAGGAACCGGCACGCCGAACTCGTCGAGCACGTAGGCGCGCGTGTTGGTGATTGGCCGTCCGATCGGGACGCTCGCCGCCCAGCGGCGGGAGTCGAGGCCGGCGTCGACATCGAATGTAAGCGATCCGATGGTTGTTTCCGTGGGTCCGTAGTGGTTGATCCAGACGAGTCCCGGCTTGCGCCGCACGGCATCGAGCAGGTGCCACGACGCGGTCTCGCCCCCGGTGATCAGGAACCGGCAAGGCAGAATTTTCTCGGAGTCCTTGAACGCCATCAGCGCGGACAGGTGCGTCGGCGTGATCTTCAGCACGTCGATCGGATGCGCCTCCGCGTAGGCGGCGAATGCACGGCCATCGAGGCTGGTGGGGTAGTCGATGACGTGCAGGCAGCCGCCGGCGGCAAGGCACGGAAAGATGCTGGTATTGCCGAGATCTGCCGCGAGCGTCGAGACGGTGGCGAACGAAAGCGCCGGACCGTCGCTGACCAACTCGAGGCCGACCGTCCGCGCGAGGAAGCGCGTGTAGTTGACGAGATTGTCGTGTCTGACCGCAACCCCTTTCGGCGTTCCGGTCGAACCCGAGGTGTAAATCACATACGCGAGATCGTCGGGAGCGCCGAGCCGCGGCGGATTGGCCGTCGGCTCGGCTGCGAGGATCGCGCGATCGCCGTCGACGCGGAGCAGAGTGACTCCCTCGAGCGCACCGATGGCCCTTTCGAGCGAGGTCTCGGTCAGCACGATCGGCGCGGCGGTTTCCGTCAACTGGTGCAGCAGACGCGCGCGTGGAGTCCCCGGCAGAAGAGGGACGTATGGACTGCCAGCCTTCAGGATTCCGAGCAGGCCGACGATCATCGTCGTCGATCGCTCGAGGAGCAGCGCCACGCAGCGGCCGGCGCTGCCGCGGCGGCGGATGAACCACGCCACCCGGTTGGCGAGCGCATTCAGTTCGGCATAGGTCAGCACCTCGCCGCCGCAGGCGACCGCGGGCCGGTGCGGCGTGAGCGTCGCCTGGTCTTCGAACAGGTAATGGAAGCAGGTTGCGTCGAACGGGTCGCTCGAGTCGCTGCCTGCGTCGACACGTTCCAGGAACTCAGTGGCGTCCACGCGGTGTCCTCCCGGCGCCGACAATCGAGCGCGACGCGGCGAGCGCGGAGGTGCCGCTGTCGTCGACTATCTCGAGATCGGTCCTGGTGCCGTTGTTCCCGATGATCGAATGCTCGATGGTGACCACGGAGCGGCTGGCGACGAAGACGCCGTTGCCCACGCCCGGCCCGTCCCTCGCGTTGTCGATGACGACCGACCGATCGATCCGAACGGTGGTCGTCTTCTCCGACCCGCCGTCGACGTAGATTCCGGATCCGCCCCATCCGTCGGGGTGCACGGCGCGATTCCGGACCACGAGGTCGCGCTCCAGCGTCGCGGTCGCGCCTTCGTCGACGAACACTCCGGCGCCGCACTTCTTCGCGTAGTTGTCGACGATGACGTTTTCGGAGAGGCGGGCGTCGGCGGCGACGATCGTGATCCCTCCGCCGACGCCGCCCATCCAGTTCACGATCTCGGCGGTGACGGAATTTGCGCGGATGATGTTGCCGCGCACCACGCTCGGCTGCTGGACGTAGATGCCTCCTCCGTGATCGCCGAGGGCGACGTTGCCTTCGATCACGTTGGCCTCGATTCGCGCGCTGCCGGCGCCGAGCGCCGCGATGCCGGCGCCGCGGCCACTCGCGTTGCGGCGAATGAGGTTGTTCTCCACCACGAGCGACTTGTACTCGGAGTGAATGCCGCCGCCGTATTCGTAATAGAGCGGCGCATCGGTTCCGTTGTCCTCGATCACGTTGTTCGCGATGACCAGCGGCGCGGTCGACGCGGAGTACTGCGCGAAGATCCCATGCCGGCCGCCGGTAATCGTGAAGCCGTCGATGCGCGCGCCGGCGGAGTCGCCGACGATGAACACGGCTGACGGATCCTGCCCGCCATCACCCGTCTCGTGTCTGCCGACGACGGTGCTCGGCGCAGCCAGCCAGTCACGCGTCGCAAAGCGACCGCCAGGCTGGCGCCTGAAGCCGCCCAGCAGCGTCAGCGCCTTGTGCCGTACATCGACGCTGCCCTCGTCGTACCGTCCCTCCGCCACCGCGATCGTGTCGCCGTCGTTCGCCGCACGCACCGCCTCCTGAATCGTCCGAAACGGTCGGTCGGCGGACCCGTCGGCGGCGCCGACCGAATCGGCAGCGACGAAGAGCGTTCGAACGCGCTCGTCCGCGCCGGGGGGTGCGGCCGAGAGGCAGGCGGCGGCGACGGTGCCGATCGCGAGCAGCCGGGACATTGATCGCACGGCCGGAGCGTACGCGGGCTGGCATTCTGCGTCGCCGCTTGGCCAAGTAGGAACACCGTCGCGCCAGGACCGCATTCGCTCGCGGCGCCGGCGTGCGCCGGCGCATTTCGCTTCTTCAGCGTTCGCGCGCGCTCCTACTTGGGCAAGCGGTGACGCCATCGGCGCGGCGCCGTATCGTGCTGCGTGTTCAGCGCGTCATCCGTCACACGGCGCGCTCGATTCCGGGAAGGACCCGATGCTGCCGAGCACGAAGCTGACTGCCGCAGACGTGCTGCTGATTCTCCGCCGTCGAATCGGCCTGGTTCTCGCGACCGTCGCGCTGATGTCGGCGGCGACGGCAACCGTCTCGCTGCTGCTGCCGAACCGCTATCGCTCCGAGACGTTGATTCTGGTCGTGCCGCAGCGCGTTCCTGAGACCTACGTCAAGTCGACGGTCACCGCCCGGATCGAGGATCGCCTCCAGTCGATCACCCAGGAGATCCTCAGCCGCACGCGACTCGAGCGGATCATCCGCGACTTCAATCTGTATGCGGCAGAACAGCGCGCGCGCCCGATGGAGACGATCGTCGACGCGATGCGCAGGGACATCGACGTCAAGGTGGTGAAAGGCGACGCGTTCCGCGTCGCTTACGTCGGCGCCGATGCGGCGACGGTGATGCAGGTCACCAATCGTCTGGCTTCGCTGTTCATCGAGGAGAACCTGCGCGACCGCGAGGAGCTGGCGGAAGGAACGAATCACTTTCTCGAGGCGCAGCTTGCCGACGCGCGCCGGCGGCTCATCGAACACGAGCAGAAGCTCGAGCGATATCGCAGCCGCTATTCCGGCGAGCTGCCGTCGCAGGTCGCCCCGAACCTGCAGGTGATCCAGAACGTCCAGATGCAGATCCAGTCGCTCACCGATTCACTGAATCGCGACGGCGATCGCCGCGCCCTGATCGAGCGACAGCTGCGTGAGACGGAGCGCGAGATCGACATGGCTGCGGCCGCGGCGCCGACGCCGGCCAACGACGAGGCGAACGCAGCCGCGCCGGCGGGCGCCGCGCAGCAGCTCACGGCGGCACGGTCACGGCTGGCCGAGATGGAGCGTCACCTGCGTCCGGCGCACCCCGACCTGCAGCGGATGCAGCGCCTCGTCGGCGAGCTCGAGGCCCGGGCGGCGCTCGAGGCGCGCGACGCTCCCGAGCGGCGCGCGGCCGGTCCGCCGTCGAGGCCGCCGGCCGACACGATGCACCGCTCGCGCGCCGCCGACCTGCGCTTCGAGCTCGAGCAGATCGACCGCCAGATCGCGCTCAAGAACGAAGAAGAGCAGCGGCTGCGCGCCATCGGCCGCGACTACCAGCAGCGCGTCGAACGAGTGCCGGCGCGCGAGTCGGAGCTGGCGGAGCTGACGCGCGACTACTCGACGCTCCAGACGCTGTATCAGACACTGCTCGCGAAGCAGGAGGAATCGAAGATCGCCGCCAATCTGGAACGTCGCCAGATCGGCGCGCAGTTCAAACTGCTCGATCCGGCACGAGTGGCGCAGAAGCCGTTCAGCCCTCGCCGCTGGCTGATCGATCTCGTGGGAACGGCAGCGGGGCTTGCGTGCGGCCTCGCCCTCGTCGCCTTCCTCGAGTACCGCGATCGCACATTCAACACCGACGCCGACGTCCGGAGCGAGCTCACGCTGCCCGTGCTCGCCGTCGTCCCGCTGATGGAGTCCGACGAGGAGCAGCGCCACTCAGGGAGGCGGCGTCTCGTGACCAGGTTTCTGACTGGCGCCCTCGTCTCGGCATGCGTTCCGGTCGTCGTGTATTCACTGCTGCACTGAGGTCGCGATGTACGAACCTGTCCTGAACGTGCGTGGCAATCCGGCCGTGCGGACGGCGTCCGGCGATCGGCTCCTGTGCAAATCCCCGAGCGATCCGCAGCTGTCGCTCGCGTCTCGCGAACAGTACCGGCAGCTCGCTGCGACGCTGCACAACGCCCAGACGGCGAGCGGCCTGAAGGCAATCATGATCGCCAGCGCGGTGGCCGGCGAAGGGAAGACGCTGACCGCCGCCAACCTCGCATTGACGTTCGCCGAAGCCTACGAGCGCAGCGTCCTTCTCGTCGACGCCGACCTGCGGCGGCCGTCGCTGCACCGCCTGTTCTCGACCGGCGGTCCTCTGCCGAGCGCCGCTACCGCCGGATCGTGGACCTGGGCGCAGCACGTCCGGGAGGTGACGCCGCGCCTCGCCATCCTGACGCGCGAGCGGCCCAGTTCGGCGCCGATGGCCGACCTGACCTCCGGCCGGATGCGGCAGCTCATTCAAGAAGCGCGGACGGCCGTCGACTGGATCGTCGTCGACACGCCTCCGATCGCGCTGCTGCCCGATGCCAGCCTGCTGATCTCGGCGGTCGACGGCGCGGTCATCGTCGTCAAGGCGGGATCGACGCCGCTGGAGCTGGTCAGGCGTGCGGTCGAGGCGATCGCTCCTGCGAAGCGGCTCGGCGTCGTACTCAACGCCGCGACGAGGTACGCGCGCGAGGCGCGATACGGATACGACCAGTACTACAGCGCGATCGACGCGAGTTAGCGAAGCCGGGTGCATGATGTCAGCCGTCCTTCTTCAGTTGAATCGACGCACGATCGGGCTCGCCGCGGTGCAGAGCGCATGCATCGCCGTCGCGATGGCGATCGCCGCGTCCGCCGGCACGCGTGCCGGCGCACACATCATGACCGGCAACCATGCGGTCGGCGTCGTCGCCGGCGCGCTGGCGGCGGCGGCGGTCGCCGGCTCGCGCGCCATCTTCACCTGGTTGATGCGGCGGCTCGGCCCGCGCGAGCGCCTGCTCGTCATCGGATCGACCGAGGCCAGCCTGACGCTGGCGCGAGAACTGATCGACCGGCGTCTTCAGCTCGGAATCGACATCGTCGGCTTCGTCGACGTCGCGCCGACGACAGCGCGGCCGGCAGTCGACCATCCTGGCGTCATCGGCACGATTGACGACGTCCCCGACATCGTGCAGCAGCGCGGCGTCGACCGCGTCGTCGTCAGCCTGAAGGACGCGCGCGGCCGCCTGCCGATGGACAAGCTGCTGGACCTGCGCTTACGCGGCATCCCGATCGATCACCTGGCATCGGTGTACGAGCGGTACACGGGAAAGATCGCCCTCGAGAATCTGCGTCCGAGCTGGCTGATCTTCTCGCCCGGGTTCCGTCATACACGCCGCCTTGCGTCGGCGAAGCGACTGCTGGACATCGCCGCAGCTACCGTCGGCCTGCTGCTGACGGCGCCATTGATGGTCGTGATTGCCGCGGCGGTGAAGCTCACCACGCCGGGCCCGGTTCTCTACTCGCAGCGGCGTGTCGGCCAGCATGGCCGGATCTTCACGATCCGCAAATTCCGCTCGATGCGCGTCGACGCGGAGACGGCCACCGGAGCGGTCTGGGCGGTAGCGAACGATCCACGGTTGACTCCGATTGGCGGCATGCTGAGACGGACGCGCCTCGACGAGCTCCCGCAGCTCTGGAACGTCCTGATGGACGACATGAGCCTGGTCGGGCCGCGGCCCGAGCGCCCCGAGTTCGTGAACGCACTCGAGCAGCAGATCGACTTCTACGGTCAGCGGCATCTGGTGAAACCTGGGCTCACCGGGTGGGCGCAGGTCTCCTATCCCTACGGGTCGTCGATCCATGACGCCCTGCAGAAGCTCCAGTACGACCTGTATTACCTGAAGCACATGTCGATCGCGCTCGACCTGTTCATCATGCTCGCGACGCTGAAGACGGTCTGGTCGGGAACCGGATGTTAGGAGCCGTGATGACTGCGACCGAGCTCGTCATTGGCGGAATGTTCTGGCTGTGCGGTGGCGGCGTCGCGTACGCGTACCTTGGATACCCGCTCCTGGTGTGGACGTTCGCAGCGGCATTCGGCCGCCGGCGTCGCGAGCCGCCGCCGATCGTCGATCACGAGCCCTCGGTGACCGTCCTCATCGCCGCTCACGACGAAGAGGCGTCCATCGGCGAACGGCTGGCCAATGCGCTCGCGGTCGACTATCCGGCCGACCGGCTCCAGGTGGTCGTCGCGTCGGACGGCAGCGCCGATCGCACCGCCGAGATCGTCGCGGGCAGCTGCGATCCACGCGTGCGCCTCCTCGAGTTCCGGTCGCGCCGTGGCAAGGCGGCGGTGCTGAACGACGTGCTTCCCGAGCTGACCGCCGACATCGTCGTGCTGTCGGATGCGAACACGCTCATGGAGACGAACGCGGTTCGCCGGCTGGTCCGGTGGTTTCGCGATCCGCGTGTCGGCGTCGTGGTGGGACGGCTCCTCCTGAGCGATCCAGAAACCGGCCACAACGTCGACGGAGTCTACTGGAAGTACGAGACCTTCCTGAAGCAAATGGACGCCCGGCTCGACGCGCTGGTTGGCGCCAACGGCGCGATCTATGCGGTGCGCCGTTCGCAGGCCGTTCCGATTCCACGCGACACGTTGGTCGACGACCTGGTGCTGCCGCTGTCGATGCGGCTGAGCACGGGATGCGACATCGTCTACGACCAGTCCGTCCTGGCGTTCGAGGAGACGGCGGCGGACGTCGCGAGCGAATTCAAGCGCCGGCGTCGCATCGGTGCCGGCGGGTTTCAGAGCCTGCGCGTCCTGTGGCCGCTGTTGTCGCCGGCGCGCGGCTGGATCGCGTTTACGTTCGCGTCGCACAAGGTGGTCCGCTGGCTCTGTCCTTTCCTGCTGCTCGGCGCGCTCGCGCTCAACCTGGCGCTCGCCGCTCACCCGCTGTACCGCTCGACGCTGTGGCTACAGGTGCTTTTCTACATCGGCGCCTGCATCGGCGCGTTCGCGCCAGGATCGAACGTCGCCGTCCGGCTGCTGCGCCTCGCGGCGATGTTCATCAGCATGAATGCCGCGCTGCTTGCCGGTTTCTGGCAGTTCGTGGCAGGCGCCGGCGGCGGCACCTGGGAACGCACCGCACGGACCGTCGGACCCGGAAGCCGGGCACTTGCGAACGGTCGCCCCGCGGACCGCCCGATTCGCGTCGTGCACGTCGTCATCGCCCTCGAGGTTGGAGGACTCGAGATGGTGGTGGCGAGCCTCGCACAGCAGATCGGACGCAGCTTCGAGCTGCATGTGATCTGCCTCGAGGGGCTGGGCCCGATCGCTTCGCGAGTCGAGCATGCCGGCGTCGCCGTCGAACGCATCGGTCGTCCGGAGACGTCGATCATCCGCAGCACGCTCAGGCTCCGCCAGCGACTGAAGACGCTTTGTCCCGACGTGATGCACACGCACAACGAAAAGGCGCACATCCGCGGCGCGCTCGCAACGCTCGGCATGCGTCGGCCGCCCGCGCTCGTGCACACGCGGCACGGTGAGTCGCGGGCGACGGGACTCGCCGCGCTCGCCAATCGTCTGGCGGTGTGGCGCTCGGGATTCCTCATCAGCGTCTCGGAGCAGGCGAGCGCCATTTCACGCGCGGAGGGCGCGCCGTCCGAACGCGTCCGCGTGATTCGAAACGGCATCGACCTCGGGCGGGTTCGCCGACTGGAGCAGGTCGATTTCCGACAGCCGCGCGTGGTGGCGATCGGCCGTCTGACGCCGGTCAAGGATCTCCCGACGCTGCTGCGCGCTGCACAAATTGCCGCCAATGTCGACTGGTCTTTCCAGCTCGACGTCGTGGGTGACGGACCGTCGCGGCCGTCGCTCGAGCGGCAACGACGCGAGCTGCGCCTCGAGCCGCACGTCAGATTTCTCGGTGCGCGCGACGACGTCCGACCTGTCCTCTCCGAGGCGACGTTGTTCGTGCAGTCGTCGCTGAGCGAGGGAATCTCGCTGACGCTGCTGGAGGCGATGGCCGCCGGTGTACCGATCGTGGCAACCCGTGTCGGCGGCACGCCGGAAGTGGTCGATCACGGCGTGACCGGGCTGCTCGTCCCGCCGGGGCACCCGGCTGCGCTCGCTGCCGCGATGCTGACCGTTCTGAACGATCGCTCGCTGGCGCAGCGCATGGGCGCCGCGGCCCGCGCGCGGGCGGAGCGGTATTTCAGTGTTCGCCACATGACGGCGTCGTACGAGGCGTTGTACGAGGCAGCGGTCGCACGCCGAGTGCGGGCTGCGTGAAGCGATGGTAACGAGCAGATCACCCCGGCCGCGAGCGCTCTTCGTCGCGTACACCTTTCCGCCGGTCGGCGGGGCAGGAGTGCAGCGCACGACGAAGTTCGTCAAGTACCTGCCGTATGCCGGGTGGGACGCTTCGGTGCTTACGGTCAGCAATCCGTCGGTGCCGGTTCGAGACGTGAGTCTCTGCGGTGATGTGCCGTCATCGACGACAGTCGTGCGGGCGCGCACCTTCGAACCTTCCTACGCGACCAAGACGGCACTCATGAATGGCGGCAGCGGCAGCCCCGGCAGCCGCAGGCTCAAACATGCCCTGCATCGCGCGGTCGTCGCACTGCTGCAGCCCGATCCACAGATTCTGTGGAGCGTGCCGGCCTTTGTCGCCGGCATGCGCGCCCTGCGCCGTACCCGGCACGACGCGATCGTTGCGACCGCGCCGCCGTTCTCGTCGCTGCTCCTCGGTGCGGCGCTCAGCCGCGTCTCGAACGTCCCGCTCGTGCTGGACTATCGCGATGAGTGGGGCGTCAGCAACATGCATTGGGAGAACCGGCAGCTTCGCGGTGAGTCAATGGCGCTTCAGCGCGCCATGGAGAAAAGCGCGCTCAGGCGCGCGGACGCAGTCGTGGCGACGTCGCCGCGGAGCGCCTTGGAGCTGAAGGCGTTGATCCAGGAGGCCGGAGCCTCGGCGCCGGTCACGCACATCTTCAACGGCTTCGATCCCGAGGACTTCCCCGGCGATCCGGCGTACCCGCGGCCACGGTCGTCGAGCAGACGATGGCGGCTGGTCTACACGGGCACGCTCTACAACCTGATGTCTCCCGAGCCGCTCGTCCAGGCGGTAGAGATGCTGGCCGCGTCGCGTCCCGACCTCGCCGCACAGATCGATCTCGTATTCGCAGGCCGCCGCGCCGCCGAGCAGGCGCGACGGCTCGAGCGCATCGCCGGCCTCTGTCGGCTGGAAACCCACGAATACGTTTCGCACGGGGAAGCGATCGCGATGATGCGGTCCGCCGATGCGCTGTGCCTGCTGCTCAGCGATCTGCCGGGGGCGGATCGGGTGATTCCCGCCAAGCTGTTCGAGTACATCGCCAGCCGCCGGCCGATTCTCACGATCGCGCCGCCAGGCGACGTGTGGGACCTGCTGCAGGCGCATCCGTCCGCGTTCACGCGCACGCCCCGAGACGTGCGCGGCATCAGCGAATGGCTTGCTCGCGCGATCGACGGCGGGGTTGGCGCGGTTGCGGCGACCGAAGCCGACACGCGGGCGTACAACCGTCGATATCAGGCGGAACGGCTGGCGTCATTGCTCGATGCGCTCGTCGCTGCGAAGCCCCGAGGCCGGCGCCGCGTCGATCGGGAGGCCGCCTGATGTTCCGTTTGATGTTGTCGGACCTTCGTGCGAAAGCGATCTGGTGCTACCAGGAGGACTCGCCGGCGGCGCTGATCAAAGTGCTGCTGACCGACGGCACCGGCGCGATGCTCGTGTACCGCGTCATGCAATGGGCGCGCGCCCGCGGCCTCGCTCCCCTGGAATGGTTCTGCAACAAGCTGAACGCCTCGACTCAGGGCTGCATCATCGGCCGCGGGGCGGAATTCGGCCCGCGGTTCGTTCTGATCCACGCCACCGGTGTCGTCATCAACGGGCAGGTGCGGGGCGGTTCCGGAATTCACATCGAGCATCAGGTCACGATTGGCGCCGAACGCCGCCGCAGCCCACGTCTGGGCGACGACGTCTTCATCGGTGCCGGGGCGAAGATCGTCGGCCCTGTCGTCGTCGGCTCACACACGCGGATCGGCGCCAACGCCGTGGTCGTCGCCGACGTCCCCGACTACGCGACCGCAGTCGGCGTGCCCGCGCGGGTGGTGAACCGACCGGCCGGGCGCTCGTTGTTCGTTCGTGTCGATGAAATCGCGGCCGTCTGAAGCAGTCGTCCGCGGCTGGTACGGAGAGGTTATGTCACAAAACGTCGTTCGCCATCGATTCTGTCTCGGTCGCTTCCTGTCGATCGCGATGTTCGCCACGCTGCCAGTCTCATCAGCGGTCGCGCAGACCGGTTCGGTGCCTCGACTGCCGGCGCCGGCCGCCGTCACCGCGAGTGCGGCAGTGGTGGCACCGCCCGATTACATCATCGGCGCGGACGACGTGCTCGCGGTGGTGTTCTGGAAGGAGCCGGACATCTCGTCGGGCCGCGTTCGCGTGCGTCCGGACGGGAAGATTTCATTGCCGCTGCTGGGCGACGTGAGCGCCGCCGGCCTCACGCCAGACCGATTGAAGCAGGAGCTCGAGACCCTGGCCAAGCCGTTCTTCGCCGACGTCAGCGCCGCGGTGATGGTCAACGAAATCAACAGTCGCAAGGTCTTCATCGTCGGCCAGATCGTCCAGTCGGGCGGTTTCCGGTTGAACGGTCCGATGACGGTACTTCAGGCGGTGGCGCTGGCAGGTGGGTTCAATGAGGCTGCCGACAAGGATCGCATCGAGATCATCGGCTCCGCCAGCACGCAGCGACCGCGGCGCCGGCTCAGCTACAAGGCGATCGTCCGAGGCAAGACGCCCGACGTCGCGCTCAGTCCCGGCGACACGGTCGTCGTCTGGTAGGTCGCCGTGCGCATTCCATCACTCGACGGGCTCCGCGCCGTCGCGATCGTCCTCGTGCTCCTGGCGCATGTCGCCGGCACGCGGCACGCGCCGACTCTCACGTCGCTGCGCGCGGCGGGAGATGTCGGCATTCTCGGGGTCAGGATCTTTTTCGTGATCTCCGGCTTCCTGATCGCGGTGATGCTCGAGCGCGAGTTCGACCGCACCGGACGGATCTCGCTGTCGGACTTCCTCAGGCGCCGCGCGCTCAGAATCCTGCCGGCGTTCGGCGTCTACCTCGGTGCGATGGCGGCGATGGCCGCCGCGGGAGTCATCGCTCTGTCGGGCCGCGACCTGCTCATGTCGGCTACGTTCACGATGAACTACGCGGGCTCGCGAGCGTGGTACGTCGGTCACCTCTGGTCGTTGTCGGTCGAAGCGCAGTTCTACGCGGGCTGGGCGGTCCTCAGAACCCTGGCCGGCCGCTCGCGCTCGCTCGCCGCTGCGGCGGGCGGGCTGGTCGCAGCGCCGGCGGCGCGGGTTGCCATTCACCTGTTCGCACCCGGATGGCGATCGACGATCGGAGAAGCGCTGCCGACGATCGTCGATGCGCTGGCGTCGGGAGCGCTGCTCGCGATGCTGCACCAGCGGCTTGCCGGCAGCGCAGGTTACACGCGCTGGCTCCGGTCGATCACGGCCGGCGCGGCGCTGCCGCTGGCCGTGCTCGTGCTGAACGCGGCGATGCCGCACGTGGCGTTCTCCTATACGGTCGGCGAAACGGCGATCAATCTCCTCATCGCGCTGACGATTCACCGGCTGATCATGTTCCCCGAACGGTCGCTCGCGCGGCTGCTCAACACGAGAGCGGTCGCCGGGTTCGGCGCATGCAGCTACTCGCTCTACCTGTGGCAGCAGCCGTTCCTGAATCGTCAATCGGCATCCCTGACATCAGCGTTTCCGCTCAACGTCGCGCTCGCGATTGCGGCGGCGGCGGTGTCGTACAGGCTCGTCGAACGGCCGGGGCTGTGCATCGGCCGCGGTTTCGCCGGCCGACACCATCTCCGGTCCGTTCCGGCCGAATCGATTGCGTTACACCCTCATGTCGCGATCACCTGACGCCGTTGCCCGTCGCGCACCGATCGAGGGCAGGAGCACGGGCAGCCCGGTGCTCGGAGGCGCGTTCGTCGCCTCGCAGTTGCTGGCGCTGAACGCGGTCGGGTTGTTCGCCACCGCGTTCATCATCCGGCGGCTCGGCCCTCTGCAATACGGGCAATGGGCGACCGCCGCGGCGCTGGCGTCAGCGCACCTGCTGATGACGAGCGCCGGGCTCCGCACCGTCTTCGTCCGCGACCTGGCGCAGCGGTGGGAGCTTGCGCCTGAACTGCTGGCCACGCAGCTCTCGCTGCGCATCGCGCTGGCCGGTGTCGCCGCCGGTTCGGCGATTGCCGTGTCCGTGCTGCTTCGTTACCCGCCAGTCGTCGTCGCCTGCACCGCCGTCGGCTGCGTCTGGATCGTGATCTCGGTGATCGCGTCGACGTACGGCGATGTCCTGCAGTCTCTCGAGCAGTTCGGCAGCTACTCGGCGACGGCGTTCGCCGCTGGCGTTGCGGTCACCGCAAGCTCGGTCGCCGCCGTGTGCCTGGGCTGCGGGCCGATCGGTCTGTCGATCGCCTATCTCACCGCGCCCGCCGTGAGCGCGCTTCTTTGTTGGCGCGCGGTGCGGAAACACGTCGAGGTGCGGTTGGAATGGGACGCCGCGCGCGCGTGGGCGCGGCTGCGCGAAGCGCGGCTCGTCGGCCTCAATCAGCTGGCAACCGCCGTGCGGGATCGGACCGAACCGCTCGTCGTCCCGCGCCTCGTCGGCCTCGAGGCGTTCGGGATCTTCAGCGCCGGCGCGATGATCGCAGATCGGCTCGCCAATGTGCCGGATGCCATCTGCACGGCGTTCTATCCCCGCATCAGCCGTGCGGCGCAAGCGGCGTTTGGCGTGCCGCCCGAGCAAACCGTCGCACGGATGCTGTCGGTCGGTCTGGCGGCATCGCTGCCGTTCGCGATCGTCGGCATGCATCTGGCGGAGAGCCTCTCGGGCATCCTGCTTCCGGGCGCTCACGAGGCGTGTCGCAGGGTTATCCAGGTGAGCGTCTGGTCCGTTCCTCTGCTGGCCGTCAGTTCCGGAATGACGTTCGCTCTCCAGGCAACAGGCCGTCACGACGTCGTTGCGCGGTCGGGGCTGCGCGCGACCGCTGTCAGTGCCGCTCTGTCCTGTGCGTCGATCGGCGCGGCCGGCATCGAGGGCGCCAGTTGGGCGGTCGTAGCACGTCCTCTGATCCTCATCATCGGTCTGTCGGCGCCATTCCGGCGCGCGTTCCCGCACGCGCTCGCGAAAGTTCCCGTCTGGCGCATTTCCCTGGCTGCCACAGCGCTGGTCGGCGTGTGTCTCGCCGGGGAGCGCGGGCGCGTGTGGATCGCGCTCGTGTACGCGGCGGCGGGTGCCGTCACGTACGCACTGGCGCTGCTTGCATCGGGCGTGTTCTCGATCACGACCTTCCTGCGCCTGATCGCGCCAGCGCCGGGTCGGCCCGCGGTTCATCTCGAGACGTGAGCCATGGCGTACCTGCTCGCTCTCGCGTATCTCGCCTGCATCTACATCCGGCCTGCCGAAATCGTCGCCGGGTGGGAAGCAATCCCGTTCGCTGCGATAGTCGCGGCCGTCTCGGCTGTCTGCGTGGCGGTGTCGCTCGTCCTGCGGCCCCGCCGCTTCTGGGATCTGCCGCAGGACTGGTTCGTTCTCGGTTTCCTGTTCGCCGTCGTCGCCTCGAATGCCGCCTGGGGCTGGATCGGCGGAGCGCTGCAGGGACTTGTTGCGATGGCGCCGGCAATCTTTGCGTATTTCCTGCTTCGGATCGCCGCCGAGACGCCCCGGCAGTTGCGGACGATCGGATATACGCTGGTGGCGCTGACGCTGTGGCATGCGGCCAACGGCGTCGTTCAATTCCACACCGGCGTCGGACTCGGCGGCATCGTGCCGATCGAGGGCGACTCGTTCGTCGCTGACGAGGGCGGAGCGCTCGACACCCGGCGGATTCGCGCGACCGGCATCTTCAACGACCCCAACGACCTCGCGCTCGCGCTCGTCGTCGCCGTACCGTTTTTGACGGGCCCGCTTTTGCGCCGTGCGACATCGACGCCCGTCAGAGTTGTTGCGTTCCTTCTGCTGATTCCGATCGGCGTCGCACTTTATTACACGAACTCCCGCGGCGGCATGCTGGGCCTTGGCGCCGCCCTGGCGCCATACGGATACCGGCGCTTCGGCAGGGTCGCCGGCGCCCTGGCCACCACAGCGCTCCTCACGTTCCTCATCGCTCTCGGTCCATCGCGGATGGCCAACCTCGACGCGTCCGAGAGCTCGGCGCAGGACCGTGTGCAGTCGTGGGCGGAAGGGCTGCATATGCTCGAGACTCATCCGCTGTTCGGCGTCGGCTTCGGCCGCTACACGGAATTCAACGAACTGGTCGCGCACAACTCGTTCGTCCACACGCTGGGTGAGCTTGGCCTGATCGGATCATTTTTTTTCGTCGGGATGGGCTACTGGTTCTTTCACAGCACGAGCCGGCCGCCGCTCGCCGGCGAGGGCCCGTGGGGTGAAGACCTGTGGCAGAGCGGCGCCGCCCTCGGCGTCTGCGCCATGTTCCTGTCTCGTCAATACAGCGTGCTGCTGTTCGTGTGGCTCGCGCTCAGCAGCGGCTACGTCCGCCTGATGGCGATGCGTACGGCGGCGCCGCCCCGCAATGCGTCGGTACATCTGGTGAGAATCGCCGCGATAATGGTCGCTGGCGTCGTGTGCACGTACAGCGTGGTTCGTGTCTTCGGACACTGGAGCACCTGAGAGGTTGCGTGCGATGACTTCGAATTGCCTGCGAACGGCTCTGATCGGGTGTGGGCAGATTGCAGATGCGCACCTGCAGGAGCTCCGCCGGGTCCCGCGCGCGACAGTCGTCGCAGTCTGCGACCTCCACATCGATCTGGCGCGTCAGGCGGCGACGCGCTTCGACGTGCCGCGATCGTTCGACGATGTCTCGAAGATGCTGGCGGAGACGCGGCCGGACGTCGTTCACATCACGACGCCGCCGCACTCGCATCGCGCACTGGCGATGCAATGCCTCTCGGCCGGCGCGCATGTTTACGTGGAAAAACCGTTCACCGTGGACGCGCTGGAAGCGGCCGAGGTGATCGCCGCGGCCGAGGGTCGCGGCCTGCGCGTGTGCCTCGGCCACGACCAGCTGTTCGACCCGGCATGGCAGGAGTGCGCGCAGCGGGTCGCCGTCGGAGAAGCGGGAAGGGTCGTCCACGTCGAGGCGCTGCAGGCCTACGATCTCGCCGGTCCGTTCGGGCGGCAGCTGCAGGACGACGCCGCCCACTGGGTTCACCGGTTGCCTGGCGGCCTGTTTCAGAACGTCATCTCTCACGCGCTGGCGAGGATCCTCGCGTTCATTCCCGATCAATTGCCAGAGGTATCGGCGCACTGCTTCACCGTCGGCGGATCCGCGTTTCCGACCGAGCTGCGTGTTCTGCTGGTCGGAGAGTCATGCACCGGCGCTCTCACATTTTCGACACGCGTGCGTCCGCTTCACCGCATGACCTGGGTGTTCGGCACGCGCGGCGCCCTGGCGGTCGACCTGGATGCCAGAACCGTGACGGTCGATCGAACCGCCGCACTGCCGGGTGCGCTGGCGACCGTGGAGACGACGTGGCGGCGGCTCACGCAGGCGCGACGCCACGTCGCGGCGAATCTGGCGCGGATGGCGCGAGGTGACCTCCATTACTTCGAGGGCATGCACACGCTCTTCGGACGATTCTATGAGGCGATCCTGACCGGCGGGCCGATGCCAGTGCTTCACGAAGACGCGCTCCGAGCGACACGGGTCATGGATGTCGTGTTCCAGTCGTGCCGCCGCTCGGCCGCCGGCGTTGCTGGGAACCTGAAGGCGGTATGAAGGAGAGTACCTCGTGACCGTGTGCGTGACCGGCGGAACCGGGTTCCTCGGCGCCCACGTCGTCTCCGAGCTGATGGACCGCGGCCATCACGTGCGGTGTGCAATCCGCTCCGTCGCGAGGGGCGCGGAGCTTTTGAGGCGGTTCCCGCAGGAACAGCGCGGCCGGCTGCAGCTGAGCGTCGGTGCGCTCGATCGCGGCGACTTCTGCCGCGAGCTTCTCCGGAACTGTGATGCCGTCGTTCACCTCGCCGCGCCATTGACCGGTTCGGTGCCTGTGCTCTTCGCGAACGGTGTGATCCCGACGCGCGTGCTCGCGGACGCCGCCGATCGCGCGATCGGGCGCTTCGTGTTGGTCAGCTCGCTCGCCGTGTACGGCACGCAGGATCTCCGGCCCGGCGCCGTCCTGGATGAAAGCTGCCCGATCGATCGACAGCCGCACCTTCGCGACGCGTACACCTACAGCAAGGTCGCGCAGGAACAGGTGTGCTGGGACGCACACAACGAACGCGGCCTGCCCCTCGTGGTCGTCCGTCCCGGTGTGCTGTACGGCCCAGGCCGCCCGTTGCTGACACATCGGGTCGGCCTCACCGTCGGCGGCGTGCTGATTCAGATGGGCGGACGTCAACAGGTTCCGTACTGCTTCGTCGGCAATTGCGCTCGGGCAGTGGCAATCGCTGTCGAGGCACCGTCGATCGACGGCATGAGCTTCAACCTCGTCGACGACGATCTGCCCTCCGGCGACGAGGTGCTGCGCCTGCATCGAATGCACGTCGCGGACATCCGGCGAATCAGGGTGCCCGGGTTCGCGATCGGCGGGTTCGCACGGGCGTGTGCGTGGTGTTCGACGCGGTCGTCGGGAATGTTCCCGCCCGTGCTGACGCCGTACAAGGCAGCGGCGCTGTGGAAGCGACTGCGGTTCAGCAACGAGCTGGCCAAGACACGGCTCGGATGGCAGCCGATCGTCACCTTCGAGGAGGGCGTGCGGCGGACCGTGGAGGCTCGGCAGGCAACCGGTTGCATCGCACACTGACATGCGCATTCTGTTTTTCTCCACCGCGTTCCCTCAGCCGTACGAGCCGTCGCGGAACCCTGACAACCTGGAACGATGTGTCGCGCTGGCACAGCACCACGCGGTTCACGTCGTCTCGCCGTACACGTGGCTCCGCCTCTGGTCGCGCGCCGACACGCGCGAGTCGTACCTGCGAGGGCTCCCAGTGAGTCGTCCAGGTTTCTTCTATCCACCCGGCGTGTTGCGGGGTACTCACGCGTGGTGGATGTGGCAGGGGATTCGACGCGCTGCGTCGCGGACGCTGGCCGCGTTCAGGCCCGACGCTGTCCTGAGTTACTGGACGTATCCGGACACGGCAGTCGCTGCAAGGCTCGCGACGCTCGCCGACGTCCCCTGCGTCGCCATCGTCGGCGGCTCCGATGTGCTGTCGATCGATCCGGCGGCACCGGGCGCAGCCGGACGCCGAGTACGTCGCACCCTTCAGTCCGTGGACGGCATTGCGGCGGTGAGCGACAGCATCCGCGACCATATCAGCACGCTCGGCATCCCTCGCGGGAAGATCGCCGTGTTGCCCGCCGCAGTCGACCACGAGATCTTTTTCCCAACTTCACGACAGGACGCACGCCGTCGTCTGAGCATGCCCGTTGATGCGCAGATTCTCGTGTGGATCGGGCGGATGGTGGCGGTGAAGGCGCTGGACGTGCTGATCGACGCGATTGGGCAGCTCGCGCCCGGCGAGCCGCGACTCCGTCTGTATCTGGTCGGGGACGGGCCGCTGCGCCGCGCGCTCGAGTCGAGAGTCGCCCGGCATGGTCTGGGACTGCAGGTCCACTTCAGAGGACGTGTTGCACATCGTGACCTGCCGGACTACTACAGGGCAGCGGACGTGACGCTCCTCCCGAGCGAGTGGGAAGGCATGCCGAACACGCTGATCGAATCGCACGCGTGCGGAACACCGTTCGTCGCATCGGCGGTTGGCGCGATTCCTCAGCTCGCGAATCGCGGAGTCGACGAGCTGGTCGCGCCCGGCGATCGCCGACAGCTTGCGGCGGCCATTGCACGGAGTCTGCGTCGCCGCGGCGAACACGGTGGCGTCGCGACGTGCAGCGCGGGCGGATGGGACGGGATGGCAGAGCGGCTCGTGGAGATGTTGGCGGCGGCTCGCGGCAGGCGGAGCGTCAGCGTCGCAGCGGCGGTCCGATCGGCGCCGCGACCGCTTCGAACGCCCCTGCATCGGAACCGGCACCGCTCGTGGCGCGAGTCGTGACCCGCTGGTGCGGCACGTACTGCAGCGATGGGACGAGCAGCTGCCGCAGGTTGTTGTTCAACACCTCTGGAGCCAGCACCCCGCCGATGCCGGCCGCCGCCGAGCTCTTGGTCAGATGGAGATCGGTCGCGCTGACGAACCCGGGCGAGCTGGCGGAGGCGAGATTGGACGTGCCGGTGACGGTTGCCGAGCTGCCAGTGGCCCAGCCGGCGGACACCCAGTTCGATCCGAACGCCAGGCTGGTGTGGTTGCAGTACGCGAACCGTAACGCCGCCGGACGGCCCGACGAGGTCCGCGGGATCGCAGCAAAGATGTTGTTCCGGATGTCGATGACGCCCGCCGGCGCCTTGGGCGCGCAGTCGTATCCGCCCCAGGTCGTGTTGAAGACGTGGAACTCGCGGAACTCCGACTGATCGGCCAGGACCAGGACGGTGTTGTGGTAGAAGAACAGACGATTCGCTGGTTGAACGGCGCGCCCAAGCCCCGCCTGGTGATCTTCGTTCCAGTGCACCAGGTTGGGAGCGACCTTCGAGGTTCCGCTGCTGATCAACACGTTCCCGTAGACGAACGTGTGTGTGTAGGTAGCTTTCGATCCAAGGGCCGCGTAGCCATTCTCCGGCTCCACGAGATCCATCATCCAGCCCGACGGCGATCGCTCGATGTAGTTGTAGCGAATCACCGTACCGGCGGAACGATCCTTCAGCTGACTGCCCATTGCGCCGGCGCGCATCGCGCCGAAGTGGTTGTACTCGTAGATGACGCCGTCGGACTCGGTGTAGCTCTGATGCTCGCGGTAGCTTCCCGGATTGCCGTTGTCATGAAAGTAGTTGCCGCGCACGACAGTGTCGACCTGCAGGCCGTCCCACCACACGTCGCCGCTGCCGGTCCAGTTGTAGAAGCCTTGTCCGCAGCCGGTCAGGACGTTGTCGCGGACGATCAGGTGCCGCACCGATCGCGCGTAGATGCACGCCGCGAAGCCGTCGTACGACGCGCGGCTCCCGTCCTCCGCCGTGAATTGGAAGCGGTTCGATCCATCCTCGATGCGCAGGTTGGCGATTTCGACGTAGCCGGGAAGGGGCGCCTTCTCGCCGGCGCCGGCGGCAATCTGCACGACGCCGAGGTTCTGGATCGCGCTGCTGCCGCTCGCGGCCGGCCAGTGATAATGCATGTTCGAGCTCGTCGTCGCATTTTTTCCGGAGACGACTGGCAGCTCGCCGGCCGGGCCCGCCACGCCGACCACGCGAATCCATTTCGCCGCCGTGCCTCGAGTGGAGATCAGGAACTTCTCGTAATACGGCGCCGGCCGGTAATGGATGAAGACGGTATCTCCGGGCGCGAGCGTGTACCACGGCACCGCACCAATCGTGGCGTACCGCTGGTCCGGTCCGACGTGGTAGTCCAGACCGCGAGCGGGTGCGGCAAAGAGCGTGAGGCCGAGCGCAGCGGCGAGTAACCGAGGTACTCCGATGGTCAAGACGCGAATGATACTCCTGGAGTTCAACGAGCTGTCGCCCTCGCTCATCGATCGCTTCATGAATGCAGGTCAGCTCCCTGCATTCCGGCGGCTGCACGACGAAAGCGTCGTCTACACCACGCGGGCGCGCGAGCGCGCGCCGTACCTCGATCCGTGGATTCAGTGGCTTACTGTCCACACCGGACTGAATCACGATCAGCATCGCGTCGAGCGGTTGAACGAAGGACATACCTGCGACGCGAAGCGGATCTGGGACGTCGTCTCCGAGAACGGCGGGAGCGCCTGGGTGTGCGGCAGCATGAGCGCGTCGTACCGTCCTGGCTTCAGAGGCGCGCTCGTTCCCGATCCGTGGACGACCAAGGTGCAGCCGACGCCGGCCTCGCTGCAGCCCTACTTCACCTTCGTCCAGCGCAGCGTCGTCGACTCGAGCGACGAGCGCGCCGCGATGTCCAGGCGTGACGCGGCCCGATTCGCCCGGTTCATGGCGACGCACGGCCTGTCGGCGGGAACGGTCGCCGCCATCGTGCGACAGCTGCTCGCCGAACGCCGCGGACGCGACCGCTGGAAGCGCGCGGTTCTGCTCGATCGATTGCAGTTCGACATGTTCCGCGCGCACTGGAGGCGCGAGCGACCGACCTTCAGCAGCTTGTTCCTGAACAGCACGGCGCATTTTCAGCACCTGCACTGGCGCGACATGGAGCCGCACCTGTTCGACGTGCAGCCGACGCCCGAGGAAGTCGTCGAATACCGGGAGGCGATTCTCTTCGGCTATCAGCAGATGGATCTCCTGCTCGGCCGCGTGCTGACGATGATCGACGGCGACACGACGGTCGTGCTGGCGTCGGCGCTCAGTCAGCAGCCGTGCCTCGCCTACGAGCACCAGGGGGGAAAGGCCTTCTACCGGCCGCGGAACTTCGAGCGGCTGTTCGCGCTGGCAGGGGTGCGCGGACATGCGAGCGTGGCGCCGGTCATGGCGCACCAGTTCCAGATCGAGTTCGAGTCGGCCGATGCCGCGCGCGCCGGCGCGGCGCGCCTCCGGGAACTGCGCGTCGAAGGACGCGCGGCGGTCGTCGCGGAATCGAACGGCAGTCAGGTGTTCGCGTGGTGCCCGATCACGACCGCCGTCGATTGGTCGGCGCGCCTCACGACTGACGCTGACGAGGTCTCCCGCGCCGACGGCTTTTTTTCCATCTTCTTCAAGGTGGACGGAATCAAGAGCGGCATGCATCACCCGGACGGCCTGTTCTGGATTCGACGCCCGACTGCCGGGCACTGCCGCGTCGAGGAACCGGTCGCGCTCGACCTCGTCGCGCCGACACTGCTCGCCGAGCTCGGCATCGCGCCGCCCGGCCCGATGCGCCAGGATCGGTTGCCGGTCGCGTCGGCGCGCCGGCCCGAGGCGGACCGGCGACGGATGACCGCATGATCGCGCTGCCGAGAAACGCGCATCTCTGGCTGCCCGGGCTGCTGCGGCAATGCGCGCGCGCATCCGGGCGCCGACGCCAGCCGCGCGGCGCGCACGTGATGTTCGCGGTGGCCGATCACTACGAGCCGTTCAACGGCGGCGTCTCTCAGGCCCAAGCCGACCGGCGCGTCGAACGGTGGTGGATTGAGTACGCGAGAAGCGTGGAAGGGCTGCGCGATGCGGCCGGCCGGCCGCCGCAGCACTCGTTCTTCTATCCCGCCGAGCAGTACGACGCCGGCCATGTCGAGCGGCTCGCCGATCTCGTGGAGCGCGGCTGCGGCGAAATCGAGGTCCATCTGCATCACGACCGCGACAGCTCCGTGAACCTGCGCCGCACACTGGACGGCTTCACGACGGCGCTGCGCGAGCGGCATGGCCTGCTCAGCCGCCACGCGGACGGCGCGACGGCGTACGGGTTCATCCATGGCAACTGGGCGCTCGACAACGCACGCCCGGACGGCCGGTACTGCGGCGTGGACGACGAGTTGACGATCCTGCAAGAGACCGGATGCTATGCGGACTTCACGATGCCCGGCGTGCCCGATGCGTCGCAGACCAGCACCGTCAATTCGATTTACTACGCCGTCGATGATCCGCTCCGGCCGAAATCGCACGATCGTGGGACACGCGCCGCTGTCGGCCGCCGCCCTCCAGCCAACGGCCTGTTGATGGTGCAGGGGCCGCTCGGCCTCGACTGGTCGCGGCGCGTGCACGGCGTGCTTCCAGGCGTCGAGTCAGGAACCCTCGATCACTCACCGGCGCATCGTCCCCACGGCGCGCGAGTCGCGCGCTGGCTGGCCGCGTCGGTGACGGTCGAAGGACGTCCTGACTGGATCTTCGTGAAAGTGCACACGCACGGCGCGCCGGAACCGAACGCCGCCGTGCTGCTCGGCCCGGCGATGCGGCAGTTCCATGTCGCAATGCAGAACCAGCTGCGCCGGCGCGGCATGCACCTGCACTACGTGACGGCGCGGGAGATGGCCAACATCGTGCGCGCTGCGGAGGACGGCGCCTCCGGCAATCCGGACGCGTTCCGCGATTACTGGCTGCCTCCGCCCGCGCGCGGGGCGGTGCCGCGCAGTCAGACGAGGCGATTGAGCAGGGCTTTCGCGACCGCTTCGGATCGCGAGTGCACCTGCAGCTTCTCGTAGATGCTCCGGACGTGGAAGTTGATCGTGTTGACGGAGACGCGCAGCTCCGCGGCCGCCGTCTTGTAATTGTGCCCCTCGACGAACAGCTTCAGCAGGCGCGTTTCGTGCGGCGTGAGCTGGTAATCGGCCCGATCGGGCGGCCGGATATCGCGGAACAGGGCGATCACCCGCCTCGCCACTTCCGGCGACATCGGGGCGCCGCCCTGCACCGCTTCTCTCAGGCTTTCCAGGAGGCGGGCTGGCGGCGTCTTCTTCAACAGATATCCGCACGCCCCGGCGCACATCGCGTCGAAGATGCGCTCGTCGTCGTCGTAGACCGTGAGCATCAGCACGAGCAACTGCGGGTGCCGTTGCTTCAGGATTCGCACGCCCTCGATTCCGCTCATGCCGGGCAGACCGATGTCGGACAGGACGACGTCCGGCAGATGATGCGGAATCTTCTCGAGCGCCTCTTCCATCGTCCGGTAGCTGCCGGTGCAGGCATAGCCGGGCGTGCCGTTGACGAGCACGGAGAGGCACTCGCGGATGTCGCGCTCGTCTTCGACGATGGCGACGGTGAGGGTCTGCGCGGGAGGAGTCGACGATCCGGCTGCGGGCGGCTGTTGGCCTGGCAACATTGGAATAATTGTCCTGTCCTTACAGTACGTCGAAGCGGCCGGTTCGTCACCGCATAGTCATGTAGGCATGTTCCCTCTGGTCCGCGGCCCGCTCCTTGAGCGGAATCGTGAAGGTCAGGATGGTGCCGCGTCCCGGGGCCGACACGATGTCCAGGCGGCCGCCGAGCGCCTCGGTCCGGCGGCGCATGCTGAGCAGGCCGTGGCCGTCGCTCACGGCGCCGACGTCGAATCCGCGGCCGTTGTCGGCGATCTGCAGAAAGAGGCCCCGCTCGTCCTCCTGGAATTCCAGGTCGGCCTCGGAGCAGCCGGAATGCCGCGCCAGGTTGGTGACCGCTTCCTTGAACAGGAGGAACAGTTCGCGCCGGACGTTCGCGCCGACCGCGACGTCGCGCTCCGATGGCGGCGTGTCGAACCGGAAGGTGATCTGTCGCGCCGTGCAGACGTCGCTGACGAAATGACGCATGCGGCGCGACATGTCGCTGAGATGATCGCGCTCGGGGTTGATCGCCCACACGATGTCGCTCATCGAGTCGACGAGCTGACGGGAGAGGCCGGCGATCGACGTGAGCGGCTCCGACAGCGCCCGGTTCTCGCCGTCGATCCGCTGCTTCGCCACCTCGCTGAGGAGGGAAATACGCGTCAGGCTCGATCCGATGTCGTCGTGCAGATCAGTGGCGATGCGCTTGCGCACGCGCTCGAGCTCGGCGAAGCGCTCTTCGCGGCTCCTGCGCAGCGCCTCCTCGGCTCGCTTGCGTTCGGTGATGTCGCGCGCGATGCCGGTGAAGTAGACGCGGTCGTTTCGCGTGAACTCGCCGAACGAGATCTCGAGCGGTATCTCGTGGCCATCTTTGTGCAGGCCCGGAAGCTCCATCCCGTCCCACGAGATCTGACGCAGCCGCGTCCGCTTGTAGCGGCCGAGGCCGGCATGGTGCCGGTCCCGCAGATGCGCCGGCATCAGCAGCGTCAACTCGGCGCCGATCATCTCCTCACTGGTGTAGCCGAAGATTGTCTGCGCGGCCTGGTTGACGAGCACGATGCGGCTGTCTTCGTCGATGGTGATGATCGCGTCGGATGCCGTTTCCGCCAGCGTGCGGAACCGGTTCTCGCTCTCGCGGAGCGACCTGATCCGCTCGTATCGGGACCGCGCGAACAACGCGGCGGCGGCCGCCACAGCCGTCGTGAGCGACGCGAGGAACCACCATCGACGCCAGACCGGCGGGAGAATCGTGAAGGAGGCGGTGGCGGGTGACGGGCTCCTGATACCGTCGGTGGTTACGGCCCGCACGGCGAAGGTGTACGAGCCCGGCGAGAGGTTCGCGAAGTCGACGGTCCGCTGCGGACCCGGAATGCTCCACTCGCCGCCGGCGCCGTCCAGTCGGTATTCGTAGCGAAGCACGTCACCGGATCGGAATCCCATGGCGAAGAACGCGATCTGGATGTGGTTCTGCCGCGCGTCGAGCTCGAGATGCGGCACCGCGGGCTGGCCCAATGCCGAGAGTGGATGCACGGCGCCGGCAATGCGCAGGCCGCCGATGAGAACCGGCGGCGGCGTGACAGCTTCGTCGCGGTCCGGCCGCAGCCGCGACAGCCCCGTCGTGGTCGCGAACCAGAGCGCGCCGGTCCGATCGCGCATGGCCGCCAGGAACTCCCCGCCAGCCAGGCCGTCCGCCGTCGAATAGTGCGTGACCGTTCCCGCACTCGGGTCCAGCCGATCGATGCCGCGCGCGCCGGTCACGTAAATGTGGCCGCTTGCGTCGCCGGTGATGTTGAGCACGAGGTCGGTCGTCAGACCGTCGGCGGTCGTGAACGGGACGACGTGCGGGCGCTCGGCGTCGGGTGCATCGATCCGTCCGACGCCGCCGCCGCTGAACGTCGCCCACAGTCGTCCGCGCAGGTCGAGGTACAGCCCATTGTTGGCGCCATCGAGCAGGCCGTCGTCGGCGCCGAGCAGCGTGAAGCGGCCATGTCGGTACCTCGCCAGGCCGCCTTCGCGGAATCCGATCCACACGTTGCCCGCCGCGTCGGCGGCGAATGACTGCGCGCTCGTGAACGAGCGGAGCCCGTCGCGCGCTCCGTAGCGGTGAAAGGTTGCGGTCGCCCGCTCCCATCGGACGAGGACGTCGCGCACCGGTGCCCACGATGCAATCCAGAGATCCCCGGTCGGGTCCTCGAACAACCGCGTCACGTCATCGCTCGCCAGCCCGTCTCTCGTGGTGTACGCGGTGAATCGCGTCTGCGCGAGGTCCTCGAACCGGTCGACGCGTTCGAAGCGGAAGAGGCCCTGCCGGGTGCCGGCCCACCACTCGCCGACGTGGTCCTGGATCACGGTCGTCACTCCGCGCCACGTCTCGTCGTGGATGGCTCGCGGCAGCGGCAGCCTGACCGTCGCGAAGCTTCTGCCGTCGAAACGACTGACGCGCCAGGCGCTGCTCGTGACGTAGATTTCGCCGGCGCGGTTCTCAATCACGGCGTTGACCGATTCTCCGAGGCCATCGGCCGTGTTGTAGGTCGTCCATGGCTGCGTCGTGACCCTCAACGCGCCCACTGTTCGCGTGCCCGTCCACAGGTTGCCGTCGCGATCTTCCATCAGCGACAAGACGTCCTCTCCGGCGCGCGGCCCTACCAGGTAGGTGTGGAACGAACTCCCGTCGTAGCGCGACAGGCCGGCACCGAACGTTCGTATCCAGATCGCTCCAGTGCGCGATCGGTGGAGCGCGACCACGTGATCGCTGTCCAGCCCGTCTCTGGTGGTATAACGCCTGGCATCGGCCGGCAGCCGCTCCGAATCACCCGGCCCGTCGCCGGTTGCGGATGGTGGCCGCGGAACGAACGTCATCAACCCTGACCGATGTCCGATCCAGAGACGGCCGCCGGGCTCGAAGACGAGCGCCGCGACGTTGTCGTCGCCGCCAGCCGGATTGATCTGGTAGTGCCTCAGGTGCCCGTCCGCCGTTCGACGGACGATGCCGAACCGCGTGCCGATCCACAACTGGTGCTCCGCGTCTTCGGCGAGCGCCCACACCTGCACCTCGATGTCCGGGTGGGCTGGAATCTGGAGCGCGACCGGCCGAAAGGCCGGTTCGCCCGCGACCAGCCGAAAGAGTCCGCCGTCGGTGCCCGCCCATAGCGTGCCGGCGCCGTCGCGATAGAGCACGTTGACGCGATTGCTCACGCCGTCGCGGCTGATCGGGAACGTCTGAAAGCGCGACCGGAGATCGGCCTTGTCGTGCGGCGTGCCGGTCAGGTCGAAGCGGACCACGCCGATGCTGTTGGTGGCGATCCAGTACACGCTGTCGCTCGCCTCGAGCACGTCGTTGATCGACGGCGCCAGCAGCCCGTCTTCGAATCTGTAATTGACGAATTGCGTGCCGTCGAAGCGGCTCAAGCCGTCCGCCGTGCAGAACCACATGAAGCCGTGCGAATCCTGCACGATGCGCTTGACGCGGTTGTGCGCGAGGCCTGCTTCGGTGTTGAAGGTCTTGATGGCGAGCTGCTCGGCGGCGGCATCGCGCGCCGCGGCCGCGACGCCCGCCAGCGCCAGTACGATCAGCACGGCCGAGCTGACCGTTACATTCGTGTCACGCAACCGAAGGGGCACCACGGATCCGCGCTTTCAGCGCGAAAAACTACGCGGCCCCTCGCGCGAAGTCAAGGCGACAGCTTTCTACTTGCGCAAGCGGTGATCTCCTGGCCGGGAAGCCCTATCTTCGAGGTGCACGGAGTGGTGACCGCACGATGGCTGGAAAGGAAGACCGCAATGATTGAAATCGTCACCGGATTCGCTCTCGGGTACGGCGTGCCGATGTTTCTGTTGAACCGGTATCTCGCGCGGCAGCGGGCCGGCGCGACCGCGCCGCGCCAGACCGTCGCCGACCGCGCAGCCTGAAGGCACGCACGAATCGTAGGTGCGCGCGAAGGAGCCGGCAGGCAAGCTGTGACATCGGTCATAAAAAAGCGCCTCGATTCCGCCGGCTGCGGTATTCTTGAAAGCTCGGAGTACGAACCCGACCTGCGCCCGCGGGCGGTGTCCATCGATCGCCACTCTCCGGATGTTCTCGTATGGGTTTGGCAAGCAGCGCCGACCAACTGCGTCTTCTCATGCAGGTATCGGAGGCGATTGCGACGCATCGCGACCTGCCTGCGCTGTGTCGCGATCTCGCGAAGCGCTTGCCCGCGATCGTGCCGTTCGAGTTCATCTCGATCTGCCTCAACGATCCCGAACGAAAGGTCATGCGAGTCGACATGCTCGGGACGGCTGACGCCGACAGCATTCCGCCGGGGTTGGAGATACCCGTCACCGAGTCGTACAGCGGCCTCGTGCTCACGACTCAGCGGCCGGTGATCGTAGGAACTCGCGAGGAGACCCATCGCTTTCCAACCGCGTCCTTCCTGATGGAAAAAATCGGCGCGGAATCGTTTTGCATGCTTCCGTTGACGACCAGCGTGCGGCGGCTCGGCGCCATGGCGTTCGCGACTGCACGGCCTCGTGCCTTCGACGAGGCCGACGTTGAATTCCTGCAGCTGGTCGTCAAGCAGGTCGCGGTCGCCGTCGACAACGTCCTCCACGACGAAAGCGCCGCCGCGGTGCAGGCGCAGTTGAGTCAGGAGCGCGATCGGCTGCGGCTTCTTCTGGAGGTGTCCGAATCCATCGCTTCCCATCACAACCTGGACGAGCTCGTCCACGATCTCGCGCAGCGGCTGCCCTGCGTCGTGCCGTTCGATTACATCAATCTCACGATGCACGATCCGACGGAGAACATGATGCGCGTCTACCTGGTCGTGGCGCCGCTCGACAAGTCGACGGTACGCCCGGGCTTCGCGCTGCCGATGGATTCGCCGTCGGGCAACGCCTGGAGAACCCAGCAGCCAGTGATGATCGAGGACATCGACGTCGACACGCGCTTTCCGCATATGGCGCGGTTGCTCCGCGAAAATTTCGTGCAGTCCTGGTGCGCCGTCCCCCTCACCACCGCCCTGCGGCGTCTCGGCTCCATGGGATTCGGCAGTGCGACCGCCCGCCGGTATCAGACAGCGGACTTGAACTTCCTCCAGCAGGTCGCAAACCAGGTCGCCGTCGCCGTCGACAACGTGTTGCACGACGAGACCGCACAATCCGCGCAGCAGCTCCTGACGCGCGAGCGCGATCGGCTGCGGCTGCTCCTCGACGTGAACAACGCCGTCGTGTCGCATCTGAATCTCGATGACGTGTTCGCAGCGGTCAGCGAATGCCTGCGGCGCGTCGTTCCCCATGACGGCGCCAGCCTGCTGGCGTTCGATCCGGACACGGGTCAGTTTCGAGTCCACGTCCGTCGCTTCGGGAGGAACGACAGCTTCAGCGAAGAGGGACGTATCACCAATCTGCACGACCGTCACTCTCCGGCCGTGATCGGAATCGCCAGGCGGCACACGGTACTCTTTGGTGAACAGGACCTCGAGGACCTCGCCGTCCAATCGAATGCCGCGGCGCGAATCCTCGCCGATGGCGTGAAATCAATGTGCTGCGTGCCGCTGCTGTCACATGAGCGCGCGGTCGGATCGCTGAACGTGGGCAGCAAGCGGCCGAATGCGTTCTCGCAGGACGATGTCGAGCTGCTGGGGCAGGTCGCTCCGCAGTTTGCCATTGCCGTGGAAAACGGCATGGCGTACCGAAAGATTGCGGAGCTCAAGGAGCAACTCAACTCAGAGAAGCTGTATCTCGAAGATGAAATTCGAACCGATCGAAATTTCGAGGAGATCGTCGGTAACAGCGCCGCGCTCAGACACGTGCTCCAGCAAGTGGAAATCGTGGCGCCGACCGATTCGACCGTCCTGATTCAGGGTGAAACCGGCACCGGCAAGGAGCTGATTGCACGCGCCATTCACAACGTCAGCGAACGCCGCGCCCGCACGTTCGTGAAGTTGAACTGTGCCGCGATTCCGACCGGTCTGCTCGAGAGTGAGTTGTTCGGCCACGAAAAAGGGGCGTTCACGGGCGCGATCGCGCAGAAGGTCGGGCGCTTCGAGCTGGCCCACGGAGGCACGCTGTTTCTCGACGAAGTAGGCGACATTCCGCTGGAGCTGCAGTCGAAGTTTCTGCGCGTCCTGCAGGAGCAGGAATTCGAGAGGCTGGGAGGCACTCGGACGATCCGAGTGGATATCCGTCTCGTCGCCGCCACGAACCGCGATCTTCCGGCGATGGTGGCCGGCAAACAGTTCCGCAGCGATCTCTATTACCGTCTCAACGTCTTTCCGATCGTCAGCCCGCCGCTCCGCGAGCGACGCGAAGATATTGCGCCGCTCGTCCGCTACTTCACGCAGAAGTTCGCGCGGCGAATGAACAAGCACATCACGACGATTCCCACCGAGACCACGGCGGCCCTGGTTCGGTACCACTGGCCGGGCAACATCCGCGAGCTCGAAAACTTCATGGAGCGGGCGGTGATCCTGTCCCGCGGCGCGAGGCTCGATGTCCCGCTCGCGGAGTTGAAAGAGCAGGCCAGGGTCATGTCCGCAGAGGCATCGCAGCAGCTGGCGACACTCGAGGAAGCGGAGCGAGAGCACATCCGCCAGGCGCTGGAGCAGTCGAATTGGATGGTCGGTGGTGCGTCGGGCGCCGCGGCGCGGCTTGGCATGAAGCGGACGACGCTGCAATCAAAAATGGCGAAGCTCGGCATCGAACGGCCCGCGCGCCGGGTGTGACGACGGGCCGTGCCGAAGGAGCGGCTCGGTGCCCACCGGCCGGCAGGGAGTTCGGCAGCGCCGCCTCAATCCTTGCTTGACGTCGTACCAAAGCGCGCGGAGAGCGGATTGCTTCTGACCGGGTTGTGGAACGTCGGATGCTCGGGACATCTGATTTGTCCATCACACCAATCGGACTGGGTACGTGGGCGATCGGCGGAGGCGACTGGATCTTCGGGTGGGGGCCGCAGAAGGATTCGGAATCGATCGAGACCATCCGACGCGCGATCGACAACGGCGTGAACTGGATCGACACCGCCGCCGCGTACGGGCTGGGTCGTTCGGAATCAATGGTCGCACGCGCGTTGCGCGCCGTGCCGCGTCGCGAACGGCCCTATATCTTCACGGAGTGCAGTCTGGTCTGGGACGAGCTCGGGAACGTCTCGCCGAGCCTCGAGGCGCGCTCCATCCGGCAGGAAGCCGAGTCGAGCCTCCGACGCCTGGAGATTGACTGCTTCGATCTCTATCAGCTCGGCTGGCCGGTCGAGCCCAACACCTCGTCACGCGCCGACACGCGGTCGCTCGAGGAGGCCTGGAGCACGATGGCTGCGCTTCAACGCGAAGGGAAAACGCGGTTCATCGGCGTATCGAACTGCGACGTCGGCCAGCTCGAGCGGCTTCGAGAGATTGCCCCCGTCACGAGCCTGCAGGTGCCGTACTCGTTGCTGCGACGCGGCGTGGAGGACGGCACGCTGCCGTTCTGCGCGGGCCACACGATCGGAGTGATTGCCGACTCCTCGATGCAGTGGGGCCTCCTCTCGGGGAAGATGACGCGCGAGCGTATCGATGCGCTGCCGCACAACGACTGGCGACGGCGCAGCCCGTACTTTCGGGAACCCATGTTGACGCGTGCGCTCGCGGTGGCAGAGCGACTCCGCACGATCGGGTCCCGGCAGCGTTGCACGCCAGGCGAGGTGGCAATTGCCTGGACGCTGCATAACCGCAATATCACGGCGACCAGTGTCGGAGTGCGTCACGCACATCAAGTGGACGAAGTGGTGGGCGCGGCATCCGTTCATCTCTCCGTTCAGGAGCGCCACGACCTCGAATCCGCCTGAGCCAGTTGTCCCGGACCGCGTCCTGGCATCCCGTCTGCAACGCCTCGAACGCACAGCGACGTCATTTCAGTAATTGCGCCGGCGCGCGTCGAAACGTCAGTCCGCACCGTCGACGCGATTCCACCATACGATCTCGGAGGGGACGACGATGCTTCTGATCACGGTTGACGCCTGCGCCGATTCGATCACACTCCGGCTCGAGGGTCACCTTGGCAGCGGGGAGGTCCGTGAGCTGGCCAGATATCGGATGTCGCGAAGACTCGCGCGCTACCGACACGTGTCGCTCGACTTGACGCACCTCATGTCTGTCGATCACGAGGGCCGGATGTTTTTGGCCTGGGCGCACAGGCGTGGCGACACGCTGATCGAAGGCGGGGCGACCAGGGCGCTCGTCGCCGAGATCGCCGACTCGCCGGGCGGCGACGGTGACGACGACGCTGAGGAATCAGGACCTTTCCATGCCGCCAACTTTCGAACGACCCGTGCACTCTTCAGTCCTTGAGCTCGAAGGCGCTCTTCGTGCGCCGATCGATACCAGATTGCGCGAGTGTGTCGCGCGGTTGCTCCAGCGAGGCGAGCGGCGAGTCATCCTTCGCGTGAAACGGTTGTCGGATATTGACGCCGCCGGCCTGGGCGAGCTGGCCCACGTTGCCAACTTGGCGATGGCCGCCGGCGGCGTGCTGCAGATTGCAGACGCCGGCAGGCGAATCAGCGAATTGCTGCGCGCCACCGGCCTGTCGCGATTGCTGGTCGATCCCTTGGATTGATCGTTGTGGGACGCTGAGATCCGCTGTGACCGCAGTACTCTGTCGAGCCTCGCCAGAACGGAAATTGTTCAACCGCTTCAACACCTACGACGATTTCGGCGTGGACAGCACAGACGGATTCACTGCGCGTCCCCAGTATCGCCGTCGAGCCTGAGGATGACGAGCTGATTCATGTTGAAGAGCGGCACCAGCAGGCGGTGGCGTGCGACGTCCACATTGATGTCCGCCGGCCCGTTCGGGTTCGCTGGATTCTCGAGCAGGGACACGAACTTGGCAATCGTGGTGATCTCCCGACGGGACGCACTGATGCGATACACCTTGCCGGTCACCCAACTCGTGACCAGCGTCGAACCGTCCGGCAGCCGCGCGTAGCCATCCAGCAACAGCGTGCCCGGCGGCAGGCCCACCGCGGATACGTCCACGGCCGGCAACGTCGCGTCGACCGACACGCCGGTCGTGGGATTGAGCGAGAGCACCTGATGCCCGAAGAAGGTGACCCAGCTGACTCGTTCACCCTTGACGAGAATGCCGTTCGGCGTCTGCAGCTGCGGTCCGGATGCCAGCACCGTCACGTGGTCGTTGCGATCGACCCGGAAGATCGCGCTGTTTGCGGTATCGGTCACGTATGCCACGCCGTTGTCGGCGACGACGACGTCGTTCAGGAAGAGTGGATTGCTGAACGGATCCGGGAACGGGATGCTCCGGATCGGCAGGCCGGTCACGCGATCGAAGATCCGCAGCGTGTCGACATCGGTCACATACAGCGCATCGCCGCGTATCCAGAGGCCCTTCGGACCGTTCAGCGTGGCACCGTTCACGCCGTCGGCGATCCACTTGAGCGTGACGATCTCACCCCGCGGACTGACGATCGAGATGAACCCGTTGTGATCGATCGCGCCGGGATTTCCTGCCCCGACGTTCGACACGAGGTAAACGTCGGCGTCGCGGTCGTGGATCACCGATTCCGGCGTCTGGAAGCCGGGAACGATGAGCAGGAGAGGCGACGCGTCGCGTCCCTCGGAGATCGTGGCACCCGGGCGCGCGAGCGCCGCGCTCAGGACGATCACACAGGTGTAGAGGATCGTCTGCGGTTTCATCGAAGCTCCTTTCGCCGCGTGGCGCGCAGGCGGCTGCGTCGCGCCTGCGCGTCTGTTCGCGTTTCAGCCGACCTCCAGTTCCTCCTCGCGAAGCCGACGGACCGCGGCGGCGTCGAGCAACGCGTGGCGCAACGGCTCGCCGGGTTGCAGGGACTCGGCGAGCGCGGCGATGTGGGCGCGAGCCCTCGCTCGGTGAGCCGCCGCCAGGTCGGGCTGGCCCGCCCTCCGGTAGAGATCCCACGCCGTGCCGTGGACCCGCCAGGCGGACGTCGGCGGGTCGGTGCCTCCGTGCGCGGTCAGAGCATGATCGATGGCCTGCTTGCCGTCGCTCCAGTTCGACTCGGCGATCGCCACTTGCGCGCGCGTTTCCCATGCGAGCGCCTGGAGGTTCGGATCGGCCGTTGCGCGCGCGGCTTCGGTCAAGCGGTCCGCTTCGCGACGCGCGTTCGTCAGGTGTCCGGATTGCAACCAGGCGCGAGTGAGTCCGACGTGGGCGTGCAGCCGCCAATACCAGTGCAGGAAGAACTTCGGCGTCTGCGTTGGATCCCTGACGTGCTCGAAACACCGCCGCGCCTCGTCGTGGCGGCCCTGATCGATGGCTTCGAAGCCGGCCGCGAGCCGACCGATGGTCTCCGCCTGCCCGGTCGGGTAGACGCTGCGGCGCATGAGTTCATCGCAGACCCGCTGCGCGCCCGCGAAGTCCATGGCCAGCGTCCGCAGCCACGCCTCGCGATACATGAAGAGCCATGGATCGCTGCCATTCCTCTCGGCCATCTCCTCGTTGGTTCGAACGATGCGCAGCACCTGCCCGAATCGACCGAGTTGAATCAGGGCCAGCACCTGCGCGCTCAGCGCGAGCAGATGCACGATTGCGCTGGTCGGGTCGGTCAACGTGGCGATTCCGGCCTCGGCGGCCTCGGCCGCCTCGAGCGCCGCCGTGGATTCGCCCTGCAGCGCCTGCAAATGCGCGTAGATGATGCGGTCGTACCCGGGCGTACGCCTGTCGCTGGCCGGATGAACGATCTGGTGAGCGGCGTGGCAGGCGTGAGCGTCCTCTGCGCGCCACGTGTCGTACAGAAGCCGCGTGCCGGTCGCGAGGAGGTTGACGCGCGCGTGGATCATCGGATCGTCGAGTCCGGCACTCTCCTTCGCGGCCTCCCGCAAGACCGCGATGGCGCGGTCGGGATCCAGCAACCCCAGGGGACGCGCGAGGCAACACTGCGCTTCGACCTGAGCGGCGGTGACACCGGCCTGCCTGGCGCGCGCCGATGCGGCCTCGAACACCGAGGCTGATTCCACCATCGCCCCGAGCGCGTACTGCGCGTCGCCGATCCGCTCGAGAATCTGAATCTCGACTGGCGTCCGGCGATCGGCAGGAAGTCGGGACACGAGATCGAGGGCGTGCTGGAGCACGTCGAGCGAATCGCGAATCGCGAAACGACGGGCCGCATTCCCGGCCGCTTCCATCAAGTACCGGATCGCCTGCTCGTATTGATGTGCCTTCTCGAAGTGCAGCGCGAGCTCCGGCGCCAACGCCAGCGTGCGGGGACCGAACACAGTCTCGAGGCGTTCCCCAATCAGACGATGAAGCTTCGAACGGCTTACATCTGACAGCCGACGGTAGACGGCCTGGCGATACAGCGAATGGTGGAATTCGTAGTACGCCGACACTGTCCCATCGGCCAGTTCTGCCATTCCCGCCGTACGAATGAACAAGCGCCGTTCGGCGAGCCGCTCGCAAACCTGCTCGATGTCGTCCAACTCGGTCGGCGCGGCCGCCACCGCCCATGCCGGGAAGCGTTCGCCGATCGCGCTGGCCCGCCTCAGCACATGCTGCTCGGCCTCCGTCAGGCGATCGAACTGCTCATTGAGCATCTCCTGGAGCGACTGCGGTACGCCTGGCTCGATCCGGTCGACCGGCACCGCCAGTCTCCACGTCTCGCGGTCGCGGGTGACGACCCCGCCAGCCACCAGGTCGCGAACGAGTGCCGCCACGAACAGCGGATTTCCGCCTGAGTGTCGATGGATGGGGCCAGCAAGATCGGCAGCGACGCTGGCGTCACCGAAGTGCAGTGAGATGTACTCGGACACTTCAGCGGCCTCGAACGGCTCCAGATGGATCTCGCTGGCAAGGTTGCGAATGGCGAGGTCCTGCCGCAGGCGGTTCACTGCGGGCTGAGATGCGGTGGATGGGGGTCGCAGAGTGCCGATCAGAAGCACCTGCGCCGGTGCCTGACGCCGAGCCAACGTCGAAATGATGTCGAGCGTCGAGAGATCCGCCCAGTGGAGGTCCTCGAGTACCAGGATGAGTGCGCGATCGGCGGTGATAGCTTCGAGCGTGTCACAGACTTCGCGGACCATGCGCTCGCGTGTCGCACCGGCTGTATCACGTTGCAGTGCCTGCCGCTGTTCGGCTTTCACCAGCGAGGGAAACTGCAACATCCAGGTCGGCGCCCGCGTCGCGAGCGTCTGGACGAAACGCCCGGCGTCGGACGCTCGGATCAACTGGTCGATCGCCTCGAGCATGGGGTAATACGCTTCCTGGCCGCCGAATCCCTCGATGCATTGGCCGCGCGCGATCTGCAGATCCCGCAGCCGGCCGGCGCGCTGGACGAACAGGTCGACGAACGTGGTCTTGCCGATCCCTGCCTCCCCGGTCACGAACACGACCTGCCGCTCGCCTCGCATCGCGCGTTCCAGAGAGTCGTCGAGACGGCTGCGCGCCGCCTGGCGATCGACGAACGGTCTCGTGGCGGCCGTGGGTCTGGCGGCTGACGCGCGGTGCTCGTCCGTGACGGGTGCGACGAACTGATACCCCCGCTTCGGAAACGTGCGAATGAACTCCGGGTTGTCGCGCCGGTCGCCGAGGACCTTGCGGATGCCCAGGATGTACTTCTTGACGACCTCTTGATTCACGAAGGTGTCGGCCCAGAGGGCTTCGAGGATCTCTTCATGCGTGACGAGCCGGTCGTGGTGGTCGACGAGGTAGCGCAGCAGGTCGAAGGCTTTCGGCGTGAGCGACACGCGCTCGTCCCCGCGCCACAGGCAGTGGTTGATCGTGTCGAGCCTGAAGGCGTGGAACTGCTTCATCGTGGAGGGACTTGCTGACCGGGCGCGTCCGCTTGACGCTACCTATTGTAGTCCGCGCCACATGTCGTCACGAAAGCAAGACTCGCCCCGCACGTTTCCGTCAGGTCTTCAAGGTGGGACCGGCCGATTCTGGTCGGATCACGCGAGACGGAGCCCGATCGTCGATCGACGATCGGGCTCTGTCTGCGCCAGGTTTCGCTTCGGTGGTGGCGGTCAGATCAGGGGCACGTCGCGATGATCGGCTGGGTGAAGTTTGCGTAAGGCGTGCCCGGCGTGCCGAGCGGGGTCGAATGGCCAAACTTGCCGTTGGCCGGAATACACAGCGTGTCATCGGTCGTCGGCTGCGTCGTCGCTCCGTGACGCGAGCCGTTCGACACTTGCAGGCTCGGATGATCGAACGGCGCGCTCTCGTTCGCGACTCGCGGGTCGCTGAGTGCGATCAGGAAGTTCGTCAGATCCGTCATCTCGGTGTCCGTCAGTCCGAGCGGCTGGACGTCGACGTCGAGATTTGCGATGTTCTCCAGCGGAAAATCCCCGCCGCGGTTGTAGAACGCGATCACGCCTTCCAGCGTGAGCGTGCCGCCGTTGTGAAAATACGGCGCCGTGAACTCGACGTTGCGCAATCCGGGTGTCTTGAAGGCGCCATCGACCGCGACGCGCTCGTTGGGCTGGAGTGGTGGGGCCAGCAGCTTTGGCGCCTCGCCCGGATCTTTTGAATCGGGCAGCAGGCTGGCGGCGCCCGCCAGCATGAGGGTCAGATCGGCAGGCGGCGAAGGGGCCAGAGCCAGCACGTCAAGAGCACCGTCGTCCTGGACGAAGGTCTCGGTCGCCGGATCGAAGCTGGCTGGACACGACAGCGCGGGGTTCTTCGCCATTTTGCATGACGCCAACTCTTCGTCACTGGGCACCGTCCGCAGAAGCGTCCGGGCGTCCGCGATCAGCCCTTCTGCCGCGGCGCGCGTCGGATCGCCGTCAGGCAGGAGGGCTGCGGCGCGTGACAACAGGGTCGCCGCCTCGTCCGGACGCGCCAGAATGCGGGGAATGCCCTTCGATCGCAAGCACGCGTCGTCTGCTGTCGGGCAGGCGCGCGCGAGCACCGTCTGGAAGTATCGCGAATTCGAGAGCGGTCGCTGGCGTGGTCCGATTGTCGCACCGAGCCCGACGTCGTCGCTGGTACGGCGGACAGCGGTGTTGTAGTGGCCGTTGTCGTACACCGCGACGCGGTCGTCCCCCATGATCATCCGCTCGAGGATCTCGAACTGCTGCACGTTGGTCAGCGACGCGTTCGTGAACTCCGGGCCACCGTGGCAGTTGATGCACTTGCCGCGCGTCAGGAACAGGGTCAGCCCGTTCTGCTGCGACGCGGTCAGTCGCGCGTCGTCGCCTTCCATGAACTGATCGAACGGAGTTTCGTTCGGGATGAGCGTCTTCTCGTATTCCTGAACCGCGAGTCCCATGAAGAGCGAGAAGTTGAACTCCATCGCCGTGAATTGATTCGGACGGGTCGGAGACGCCGCCTGAACGAACCTCGGAGTGGGGCCGCTCAGATCGACGACCCACCCTGGCGCGTTCCACCAGCGCGGATCGAACGCTCGTTCGATGAGACACGTGTACGCGTTTTCGGTCGCCACGCTGCAGCCAAGCACGTCCCTGTCGAGGCCCAGAGATCCGGCGTACGGACCAAGAACGCTATCCTCGGGATCGACGACCTGCAGCGCCAATGCGACGGTCCCCGCGTCGAGCATCTTGCGCCCGAGGTCCGGGAACCGGCGTCCAGCGAATGACATCTCGCGGTTGCTGAGCGGCGGTCCGTCGGCCTGCGATGCTGCCGACGAAGCGGGAATGGTCACGCTGACGAGCTGCGGGTGCGCGGGCCTGGGATGTCGGCCCTGCGGCATCCTGACGACGCGCGCCGTCGGGTCGAGACGGCCGATGGTGTTGACGCCGTTGAATTCGAACCGCGCGCGCGCATCCCAGAAGTTTCGATGGTTGAGGGCGGCACCGATCGTCGTCGGCGTATTGCGCGGTTCGACGTTGCGCACCTGACCAGTTTCGCCCGTCGCGACGTTGAAGATCGCACCGAGTCCCGTTGGATCGCGGGTGCCTTGATCCGCCAGCGGCGTGCCGCTCAAGCCGGCAAAGTTCGCGTTGAACACACCCTGCGACGAGGCAACATCGTTGGTGTCGCGGGTGAGATCGTGGAACGGGAAATCCTTGACCTCCAGCAGGTAATTTGCACGGAACCCGAAATCCGCCCCTGAGGAAAAGAACGGGTCCGGCGGGACACTCTGGCTGCCCGGATTCAATTGGTTGATCACACGGTTGTCGGCGCCGGCGTGAAAGTGGCAGCTGGCGCACGCCTGACCGTCGCTGCCGACCTGCTGATCCCAGAACAACGCCTTGCCAAGAATCAGCAGCGCCGATCGATTGACGACAAACCGCGTCATATTCGGCGCGTCGACGATGGCGATGGTCTTCAGCGAATCAGTGTGCGATCGGGCCATCGCACGCAACTCGCTGGCGGTCAGCGGTTGCGGTTCCTGCGCGAGATGCGATGTGACGGCGAGGGTCGAGGCTGCCATGGTGACCGCGGTCGTGACGAACACCTGTTCCTTCCAGCTCATACGCGCGCCTCCTTTGATCACGGCACACGCGTCGGAGTGGAACGCGACCGCGTGCTCGCTTCGATGACCGCAGTCTGGCGCTGCAATCGACCACTCACCACGGACGATGCCCGTACATCGCTCCTACAGCAGTCGTGCGGACGTTGAGCGTTCGGTTTTCTGGTGGGTAAGAGAGCGCATTTCGAAATCGATGCGGGGCTGCCGTTTTCAGGGTGGCCAAAGTGCGGCCTGAAAGGCCGCACCGACAGATTTTGAAACGCACTCCAAAAAGGCCTGCGCTGCCTGAGATCGCGCGCAATCCTGAAGCGCGCTCTAAACTTGCGCGCGATCGATGTTCAGCTCAGGAAGGAGATCAGCGGGCGGAAATACCGTACCTGCGTCAGAAACCAGGCGCTGGCGCGATAAAGGAGCGATGAGGCCCGATCGAGCGAGCCGTCCACGCCGGTCGCCGGTTGCGAGGGCGCGGTCCGCACTTTCGGTCAGCGTGGTTCCACCGCGCCACGAGATCGCCATCGCCTGGAATGCTTCGACTGCGTGTATGGACGGAGCTGGCACCGCGTTCACGTCGCCGTCGTCGCCGGCGATGCGCCCGAACAACGTTTCGGCCAGCGCGGCCAGATCCATGTGATTGGCAGCTCGCGCGAGCGCCAGACCCTGATCGAGCATGGCGCGTGCGCTTCCCGACGCTCCCTGCGTGGAGGTCATCAGCGCTGCGCCGATCAGCGCTCTCGCCATCGCCGCGGGCGGAAGAGGCGGTGCGTTCAGGATTTGTTCGTACCAATGGAGGCCTTCGGTCGCATGTCCCCGGATCAACCAGAAGCGCATCAGCCCGAAGGCAATGTCTGCCGCGTCGACGGCACGGCCTCTCGCGAGGAGCCACGTCAGCGCCCAACGGTACGTCTCGAGGTCGTCATGAACGTGATCCAGCCATTCGGCGTGCGCAGGTCCGACCAGCCCCTCTGCGGCGCGCCCGCATTCACTGAGGCAGTAGCCGGCCAGCGCCGCGAGCGCAGCGTCGTGCTCACCTGCCATCGTGAGCTCCCGAACCGCGTACGCCCGCACCGTTGCAAGCATCACGTACATGGGACGCGTCGCGAACGCGGACTCCGCGCGAAGCAGGAGACTCTTGTCAATCAACCGGGCCACGACGCCAAGTGCTCCGTCGCTGTCGGCGGCAACCCCGTCATCAGCCGCAAGCACAGCTGCCGCCTCGATCGAGAAAGGGCCTGGCAGCGCACCGAGGCGGCGAAAGGCGCGCTGCTCGCTCGGGCCAAGGAGTTGATAGCTCCACGCGACCGTCGCACTGATCGTCTGTTGGCGTTCTGGTGCATCGCGGGCTTCGATCGGCGAGAGCAGGACGTCGTGCTCGAGTCTGCGGAGCAGATCCTCAACGGTCAACACTTTGGTCCAACGGGCTGCGAGCTCGAGGGCAAGCGGCAATCGGTCGAGGCGCTGACAGATTGCCGTCACGGTCGGACCAGTGGCGGATGTCAGGCGAAAATGGGGGTGCACGTCGCGTACGCGCTCGAGGAAGAGTCGCACGGCCGGCATGCGGGCGAGATCCGCGGGTGACAGCGCATCCGAGCCCGATTCCAGTTCAAGAGGCACAACGGGGTACTCGCGCTCTCCGCGGACGCGGAGGGGAGCGCGACTGGTAACCAGCATGCGGAGCGGCCTGGCCGCGGTGAGGAGGTGTGCGACCAGCGGCGCTGCGTCCAGGACCTGCTCGAACGTATCCAGGACCAGCAGTGTCGGCTGATTTTCACAAGCAAGACGAGCGCGCTGTGGCAAATCCGATGCGCTGACGTCAGCGAACCCAAACGCCTCGACGATCGCTGACGCTACCAACCTGGGTTCGCGAATGGAGGCCAGAGACACGAACAGCACGCGCACGCAATCCTCGTCGGCGATCGCGCGAGCGACTTCCAGGGCCAGGCGGCTCTTCCCGACTCCTCCTGGACCAGTGAGTGTGACGAGACGTGCGGCGGTATCGGCGAACCAAGCGCGTAACGTCCGAACGTCGGCCTCGCGGCCAAGTAGCGGAGTCGGCGCGATCGGCAGCGCGTCGCGGTTCGATTCATCGATGGCCGCGTCCGGCGACGGAGCTCGCGGACTCGCAAGGAACGTGTCGCGCGCCGTTCCGGTCAAATCGAGCGCCGCCGATAGCGCGCGCACCGTCTCGGGGTGCGGCCGCCGCCGCTGGCCACGCTCCAGCGCACTAACCGCATGCACTGAAAGGCCCGCAATTGTCGCGAGCTCCTCTTGCGTGAAGCCTGCCGCCTCACGTAACGCTTTGAGCCGGGTAGCGAACGACGGTGGCGCGCCGGATTTCATCGCGCCGTTCACTCGATTGGGCTGTGATCGGATGGATATCGTGCGAGCCCGTCGGAGCTGTTCCAACGGGTCTCCTCCGGCTCGTCATGCGGCTCGAATGCTGATTCGGAGATTTGCGGGCGACCGAATCGGGGCGCCGCGTTGAGGGCTGGATACTTGTTCAGGTAATACGTGAGCGCGCGAGGCGTGATCCCCATCGCCTGGGCAGCCTGCCTTTTCACTTCCGACGTTTCCAGCGCCCGACGAATCGTTTCGCGTTCGACCCATTCGACGTTTTGCCGCAGGTTCAGCGACGGAATGGTCGTTGCGCGCTGTCGGATGCTTCGCGGCACAATCGCCTCTCCGGTGATCCAGCTGCCCGTACTCAGGACCACCGCGCGCTCGATGGTGTTCTCGAGCTCGCGAATGTTGCCCGGCCATGGGTGCTGAACCAATCGTGACATCGCCTGCTCATCGAGTCCGGCGATCGATTTTCCGATTCGGTGTGCGTACTTCTCGACAAAGTGTGCGGCGAGCATCGGAATGTCCTCGGGACGATCGCGCAGCGGCGGCAGCTCGATTCGGATGACATCCAGTCGATAGAACAGGTCTTCCTGGAAGCGACCTTCGTGAACCATCCTGACCAGGTCTTTGTTGGTCGCCGCAATCACGCGAACGTCTACGCGCTCGGTGTGCTCGGAGCCGAGCGGCTCAATCTCGCGTTCCTGGAGCACGCGCAGCAGTTTCGCCTGGAGACCGACGTTCATCGTTCCGATCTCATCCAGAAAGATGGAGCTGCGATTGGCCAAGGCGAACTTGCCGCGTCTCGCGCCGGTCGCGCCGGTGAACGCGCCTCGTACGTGTCCGAACAGCTCTGACTCCAGCAACGTATCCGGGATGGCGGCACAATTGACCGTGATGAACGGCATGTCGCGCTGCGCGCTTCGATCGTGCACGGCCCGCGCGACCAGTTCTTTGCCGGTGCCGGTTTCGCCGGTGATGAGGACCGTGCTCTTGGTCCTCGCGATGAGTTCGATCTGACCGATGACGCTCGCGATTGCGTGGCTGCGTCCCACGATTCCATGGCGCTGCTGATGCCGTTCCTCGTCGAGGCTCCTCGTCAGCGGTCGACAGCCGGCTCGCACAATCTCCACGGCTCCTCCTCCGATTGCGTGTCGACTTGAAGTTAGGACCACCGAAGCCGCTGGCGGTGGCTGTCCGAGTGACGATTGCGGTCCAGTTTTCGTAACGACGTCGCCTCAGTCGTCGCATGACGGCCAGCGGCAGGCGCGCGGTCAGGGCGTGTGCGGAGCGACCTGTCGCGTAACGCGTTACGCATCGCGGAAGGTGTTGACGCGCTGCGGCCGTTTGGTTTCAACGACTTGCGATGGTCGTCCGCTTGCTGATGCGAGTCGCATGGAGCGAACCGCACGAATGGGCGGTCCTCGGCAGTCGGAAAATTCGTTGGCGATCGAATGCGATCAGAGGAGTTGTAACGATGAAGTACATGAAGATGGTGTCGCTCATGGTGTCTCTCGCGACCATGGCGGCGTGCGGCAGTAACGATTCGCCGAGTGCGCCTTCGGGCACCGGCACCCAGACATTCACGGCCACGCTGAGGCCGTCGGAAGAAGTTCCGTCCGTCACAGGGCCGGAGGCCTCCGGCACCGGCACGGTGACGATTACGCTCAACGCCACAAAAGACACGTCTGGAAACGTGACGGCGGCAACGGCGACGTTTGCCGCAAATCTCAGCGGATTTCCGGCTAGCACGGCGATCATCATGGCGCATATCCACCAGGCGCCGTCAGGACAGTCGGGCAACGTCGTGGTGAGCACGAACGTGGCGGCGGGCGAGGTGATGCTGACCAACGGGAGCGGCTCGTTCACCCGAAGCGGCATCGCAGTGACGCCGGACATCGCCAGCCAGTTGCTTGCGAATCCGGCCGGCTTCTACTTCAACGTTCATTCGACGCTGAACCCCGGCGGCGTCGCGCGCGGACAACTCGTTCGCACCCAGTAGGCCAATCCTTTTTCAAGCTGCAATGGATGGGGCCCGTCGCAGCGCGCGGCACCCGCAGCGCGAAGCATTGCTGACCGGTAGAGGTGTCCGCTGCCATGGCGGACACCGCTCGCCGGGACTGACCCCGGTCCACACGAAACACGGCACGCCAGCGTTCCCCGCCGCCTCCACCAAGCTGTGATCCGCGAATAAATCGTCCGGCCTACGCGCGGCCAGCATTCGCGGGTGGTCCGGTTGCGGCCGATGCTTCTCAGAACCTCTCGCGATGCAGCGTTCCCGTCAATCGACAGGACGGCGTTACCCGCACGTCACGAAAAAAGGACGGGCACGTCACGCAGTGCCGGTCGTTGCGCCCGTACTCTCGTGGTGCCGGACCGGTTCGTACCACTCGTCCGGTTCTCGCCACTTTCTCTAACACGGGGTACGCGTACGGAGCAGACAGATGCAGCAGGAAAAGAAGACGTCTCGGCAAAACCTATTCAAATCGATGCACGCACTGGTGGCGTTGGCGATAACGCTTGCCCCAACACTCAGTCACGCTCAAACGCGAAGTGGCACGCTCGACGCCAGCTTCGGCACAGACGGGAAGGTGACCACCACGTTCGCAGGCCCCTCTGGGGCGGGTGCTGTCGCCATACAGCCTGACGGAAAGCCTGTGGCAGCCGGAGCGGCAGTCGTCGATGGACAGGTCGACTTCGCAGTGGCGCGCTACAACAGCGATGGCACGCTCGACACCAGCTTCGGCGCAGGTGGCCGAGTGACCACCGATCTCGGGGGCCGCTCTGAGGGGGCAAGTTCGCTTGCCTTCCAGTGGGACGGGAAGATCGTCGTGGCGGGCGGATCCGAGGGCGACCTCTTCAACGACTTCGCCGTAGTGCGCTACAACAGCGATGGCACGCTCGACACCAGTTTCGGTACCGGTGGCAAAGTGATCACCAAATTCGAAAATAGTGCCGACGGGATTGCCCCTGGGGAGGTGAGTGCCCAGGCGTATTCCGTTGGCGTGCAGCCGGACGGAAAGATTGTCGTAGCGGGCGTCGCCAACATCGAGGGAGAAGAGGACTTCGCGCTGGTGCGCTACAACGACGACGGCACGCTCGACGCCACGTTCGGGGCTGGCGGTAAGGTGATCACTGATTTCGGGCACCTCGAGCAGGGCTTCTCCTATGCGTTCGGGAATTCGCTTGCCGTCCAGCTGGACGGGAAGATCGTCGTCGCGGGACAGGCCTACATTGACGCTGGCTTCGACGTCGCGCTGGCGCGCTACGAGAGCGATGGCACGCTCGACGCCAGCTTCGGCACAGGCGGCAAAGTGATCACGGATTTCGGAGGCCGCAATGACGGGGCGTTTGCCGTTGCCGTCCAGCCGGACGGGAACATCATCGTGGCCGGACAGGCCAATGTCGTCAGAGGTTACGGGTTCGCGCTGGCACGTTACAACGGCGATGGCACGCTCGACGACAGCTTCGGTGCAGGTGGCATCGTGACGACAGATTTCGGACTCGCTGACCAGGGCTTCTCCGTTGCGTACGCGGCGTCCCTTGCCGTACAGCCGGACGGTCGGTTAGTCGCGGCCGGGCGGGCTTATATCAACGGAGGTTTCCACTCCGGGCTGGCACGATACCTCAGCGACGGTACGCTCGACGCCAGCTTCGGCACAGGCGGGAAGGTGACCGCCGATTTCCAGGGCCCGTATGACTACGACCAATTCTCGTCTGTTGCCGTGCAGCTTGATGGGAAGGTCGTCGTGGTCGTGAGCGGACTCGGCGACTTCACGTTGGTGCGCTACAACAACTGAATGACGATCCCCGTCGAGGACCACAACGAAGGATGACAATTCGGACCACCGCCGGCGCCTCTTTCACGCGCCGGCGGTGGCGATTCGAGACGAGCACAGGTAGAAACCTCGGCTGATCGCGAGGCTTCTGCCCACCATGCTGATCATCGTCTACGGGTTTCCCTGTCCAGAGAGCAGCTGCAACGTGAAGCTGACCGGCGGTGACGGCCGGTGACGTCTGAACTGCAAGCTCACATCGATGCTCTGTCCGGGCGCCAGAACGCCATCCGGCAAGAACACGCGCCGATAAGGATCACCGGCGGTCGTCCGGCCGGTCGCGTTCGTCATCTCGATCTGGAAGGATAGTCCGCCTGCAACCACGAGCAGGTGCGTGTCCACGGGACGCGTCCCGTTGTTCGTGATCCGGAACACTCGCTGCTCCTCACCGTCGTGCCGGTTCCCGGCTCCTCCATCGCCGAAATCGGTGGCTCCCCGACGCTCGTCGTCCTCTCGGACAGAGTTCACGACCTCGATGGTCAGGCGGTTCGTCACATCGAGGAACTCCAGGCCCATGTCTCGGCGGGACAACGCATCGTTGTTGTCCTGCGGCAGTCCGCTGAGCGGGCGGCCGTCGGTCGCACCCATCGCCGCGAGGTCCGGGCGATAGACCGAGTAGAGGAAGTCCGGCGGACTCAGTTCGAACATCTGCGTCGGTGAGTGTGGATCGAAGCGGACGAACGCTGGATCGTAGAGCCCGTTTTCGAGGAAGTCGGTCAGATCATCGACCTGCTGGTCGTTCAGCCCGAGACCCTGAGTCGAGCCAGGACCACGCGGATGCGTGAACCGCATCGTCAGCGTACCGGCCGCGGCCGCCTGCGCGTCTTGCGGAATGCCGGCGTTGAAGTATTGAACGACGTCCTTCACGCGTGTGAACGCACCGTTGTGGAAGAAAAACCTCGCGTCTTTCAACTGCCGCAGCGTCAGCACCCGGAACGTGAACGCATCGCTATCGCGCGCGGTGATTTCCCTCCTGCCGTCATCGCGGAAGTTTGGATCGTGCCTTCCCACGACGTTCAACGCCTGCAGCGGATGATCGGACAGGCCGAGGTTGTAGAAGTTTTCGTCGACGAGCCGGCCGACGCCGGCGACGTCTGGATCGTTCACCTGTTTGTTGAGCATCGGGCCGCTGTGGCACGTGTAGCATCCGGCCCCGCCGTTTCTGGCGGAGGTGAAGAACAGCCGCGCGCCACGCCGCTGCGCGGCCGCGAGCGCGGCGTTGTCGCCGGCCAGGAACCGGTCCCATGGCGTGTCGCGCGTGACGGTCGTGCGCAGAAATGTCGCCGTCGCTCGCACCACCGTGAGGTCGTTGATGAGGAGATCCAGGTTGCCGCCAGCGGCGTCTGCCTGCTTTGCTTCTTCGGGGAACGCTTCACGAAACAGTTTCACGTACCGATCGTATTTCTGCAGTTCAGCGGACTGGTCTTCCAGCATCCGGTGAGCGTCGAGCAGCAGTAGCGCGACATTTTCCTGCGCAGGGTGTCCGAACGGGTTCAGACCGCCGGGCGCGTCGTCCGGCTCGCCCGCGAAACCGCCCAGCAGCAGCCGATTGTTGAATCCCGCGCCGATCACCCCCGGCGCATTCCGCGCGACGCTGTCCAGCGCGTCGAGGCGGCCGGTTCGCAGCAGCCGGCCGGGATCGGGCAGCTTGCGGCCTCGGGCCGGGCTGCCCACTGCAAATTCGAAGACGTCGGTGAGCGTCGGCAATTCGTCGACCAGAGCGTCACCGGGAAACAGCGGCGTGGCTCGCAGACGCGGCAGGATGTCCGTCCGTGGCCGCCGGCGCGGAATGAAGTTCCCATTTGCATCGGTGTAGTGCCGGCCCTCACCGCCGGCGGCGAAATTCAGCAAGGTGCCCGCCTTTGACGCGGCCTCGCCCATGTGGCAGCTCGCGCACGTCGCCGTCTGACGGGTTGCGACGACTCCTCCGAACTCCGGCCGAATCCTCACCATTCGAACCGGGTCGTGGAAAAGCTGCTTGCCAAGGTAGCGCTTGGCTTCGGTGATTTGGAAGAACGGGTCCGGGCGACCATCCGCGAGCCGCGGCTGAGGAAGATCGGCGTCGCGTGCCGGCACGATCAATTTCTCGATTCCTCCGACCTGCTGGTCGATGAACCGGCGCAGCTGCGCGGGACTGTTGCCTTGGGCCGCCGCGATTCCGTTCGCCAGCAACAACAGCGAAGCGGCGAGCGGCAGAACGGGACCTCCACGAGAGAGATGGTGCTGTTCGTGCGTCATGGCATGTGGTCTCCACCATGAATAGTTGGTCGTCGAGTCCGTACGACTTCGTTCGATGCTGGAACCGCCAGGTGGTTACGGAGCGATGCGTCGCCCTCTTCGCGCGGAAGCCTTTGCGGATCACGGCTTCCTTGGTAACTCTGCGTTGGAACAACGCCGTTACATCGAACGTGAAACGGTGTGCTAGGCTGTGCCGTCCCGCGGCGACATCGACCGTACGGCACTCGAGGCGGACGGCGCCCGCGGCGAGTCGCGAAGAGAGATTTCGCGTGTGGTCACGACGACGATTTGCGCGGTCCCTGACATCGGCACATTTAAAGGAGGACGCATGAAGGAACGGCTGTTCAGGGGAACGATCGCGGCCGTGATGCTCTCGCTCGGCGTGTTCGCGAGCGCCGACGATCACCGGGGCCGCAACGACTTCCATGCCACGCTGGTTGGACCCGAAGAAACGCCGTTGTCGATTTCGACCAACGGCCATGGCCGGCTCGACCTGCACATCGACACTGGCTCGGAGGCGATCGAGTACGAGCTGTCGTACGATGGTCTCGAGGGTGTGGCGCCGACGGTCCCCGGTGGCGTGGTTCTCTTCTCCCACATCCACTTCGGACAGCGCCGGACCACCGGCGGTGTCTCCGCGTTCCTGTGCGGCGGCGGCTCGAAGGGCGCGTGCCCGACGCCGTCGGGCATGGTGCACGGAACGATCGTTCCCGCGGACATCGTCGGGCCCACCGGTCAGGGCATCGACGCCGGACAGTTCGAAGAGCTCGTTCGCGCGATCCGCACCGGCTACGCGTACGCGAACGTGCACACGACCAAATATCAGAGCGGTGAGATTCGTGGCCAGATCCGGCACGACAACGGGGACGATCACGGGCAGGGCGGCGACGACCATCACCACGTTCAGTGATCCGGCGCGCGCAGCGCTTCGTGGCCGCGGCATCGAGCTGACGCGGGCCGCGGCAAATCGGGTGATTCACTAGCTGTTTTGTGTCGACGCCAGCCGCAGCTCGCGAGCGGCTGGCGTCCTGCGGACCAGCTCTCGCGGAGTCGTGCCAAGCGTACGGCGAAAGGTCCGTGTCAGATGCGCGGCATCGGCGAAACCGGCGAGGTGCGCCGCCTCCGTCACTGAGTGGCCCGAGACGAGCGCGCCGGCGGACACCTGCACTCGGAGCCACAGGAGATACGGCCTCAATGGAATCCCCAGCGACTGGGTGAATACGTGCATCAAGCGCGACGGCGACAGCTGTGCGATCTCCGCAAGACGCGACAGCGAGACGCGGTTGCGCTCGAGCCCCTCTCGTCGAAGGTATCGAAGGACGCGTCGAACGCGGGGCTCGATGCGGCGCGGACGGGTCTCGTTCAGGAGTTCCGTGCGAACCCAGGTCTCGACGAGGCGTGACTCGAGCGGATCCGGCGCGCCGAGCGCCCGCCGCCATCGCGCCACGACGGCATCGGACACGGCAGTCACGCCAGACCCGAACCGCTGAACGAGCGGCAGGGCGAGCTCGCTTTCGGCGTCCATGAAGCCGATCAGGACGGGAACGCCGCGGGCGTCCACCTCGTGCGTCGCGCCGGCCGGGACGAACACACCGGAACATCGCCGCCAGCGAGCGCCCCGCCGGGCCCGCGTTCGCATTCTGCCATCGAGAGCAAGAATCAACTGAATCGAGTGATGGGCATGTGACGATGAGATACCGCCGGGTCCCCACACGAACAGCGCGGCGGGCCACAGCGTCGCGCCAGAGGACTCGTCACCACGTGCGCCGATCAGCATGGCTGTCAGTCGCTGCCGGGATCGCCGGGCCAACGCGGTCGAGTGACGCGTCAGGAAGCGGCGATCCGGCCCTTCGATCCTAGCCCCGAAAACGCCGAAGCCTCGTCGTCTCGCGAATGCGCATCGGTGAACGCTGATTGTGAATGCGCACTCGTTCAGGCTCCATCGTCCTCGATTTCCGGATAACAGCAGGACGACTCGGTGGAACGCGAATGGCTGTTCTTTTGCGCAGGCAGTCGCGACGCGAACGAACCGTCATGAAAAGGAGCATGTGTGCTGCAAATTACGCCTTCCGAACTGCAGGCCCTTCAGTTACTGGCGCGAGGCATGTCCGCAACCGACGTCCTGGCTTCTATCGGCGGCGATGCGGGCGAACTGCCCCTGGACCTCGCGGAGCTGTTCGCGAGGCTCGGCGCCGCGAATCGCGGAGACGCCGTTCTGATCGCCTTCAGGCGGGGTCTATTGGCGTCGTCGCCGGTCGCCATCCCGCAACTTCATTCGAGATCGTGATGGCCTCCGCGGCGTTGGTGCGAGTGGTCATCGTACCGACCACGCCCATCCGACGAACAGCATTTGCATCGGAATGCGAAGCACGAGCGCAGTCGCTGGACGACCTCGCAGGGTGAGATTCCGGCGCACGGCGCTGATGTTGGCGGGAAGCATCGCGACGAGGAGAACGATCAGCCCGCACGCCGCCCAGAATCGTATCTCCGGAACGAGCAAGCCGAGCGCGCCGACCGCCTCGGCGATGCCGGTCAGGAGCACGAGCAGGTCAGGCCGCGGCAGGGAAGGCGGGACCATCGCGATGAGTTCCCTCTTCATCGGTCCGAAGTGTGACGCGGCCGTGAAGAGGAACATGATCGCCAGGCCGGCGCGTGCGCTCACCAGCCACGTGCCGAATCGCGTGACGCCCGCCGCGCCGAGCAGACGAAACAGCAAGGTCGATCCCAACAGGATCAGGAGCACTTGCATGGTGCGACGCGATCGTAACGGCTCGCACACGTCGAGTCTTGAACGAACTGGCTGGTCTCACGACTTCACGAGATCGATCACACACGCAGCCGATTGCTGACGACGCGCCGGTCACCAGCGCGGCGGTCATGCAAGTGCCTTGTCAGAATACACCGGCGATGTCCCGAAGGATCGTAAGCAGCCAGTTTGTTCAAGGTCGGCCGGCGAAGTTGCAAACAATGTGCGGCAGCCTCCCCACGTCAGCCAATTCGTTCAAGACGAACCAAGGCTCTGTTGCTAGCATCCGGTGATCCTTGGAGGAAGGCGGCCCAACCATGACGATGAAGATTCAGGGCAACTCTGAGGCTCTCGGGGCTTTCCACGACCTGTTACCGGCGCTCGCGAGCACGCTCGACGTTGGTGAGATCTTCCGGCACCTCACTCGCGTCGCGACCAGGGTCATTCCTCACGACGAAGCCAATCTCGCTCTCCTCACCGAAGACGGCGTCCAGTTCCGGGAGTACGTCACCGGCAACAATGCAGGTCCCCGCATGACGCGTCGTGCGACCTGTTGCCCGTTGCGTAATCTTGACGAGCCGCAACTGGTCAATGACATTCCGGGGGACGGTCCCTTCCGGGCAGGAATCAGCGCGCCGGTTCGCGTGCAGGACCAGCCGCTTGGCGTCCTCGCGCTGCTCGCTTACCAACCCAGGCGCTATTCGTGTGACGATCTCGCTGTCGTTCAATGGCTGGCCGATTATCTCGCCATCGCGCTCGCGCATCAGCGATTGTCCGAATCCACGCGTCAGGCAGCGGTCGAGCACGAGCGCGTCGCGACGATCGAAGGCTCGATGGAGCTGTTGCGGACGATCTCCGGCGTGCTGGACATCCGCACCGTGTTTCCGCAGATATCGGAAGTCGCGAACAAGATGCTGGCGCACGACTTTCTCACGATGTCCTTTCACGATCGCGATGGGACGATCAAGATCGAGGCCGCGTCGAGCGACGAATTTCAACTGAGACGAATCGTCAAGCCGAACGGGTCGCATCCTCCCGAACGGTTTCTGATCGTTGACGATTTCGCCGTGAAGTCCATACCGATCGTGGAACCGCGGGGATTCCAGGAGCTCGTCCTGAAAGCGGGATTTCGCTCGCTGCTCACCGTTCAGGCCGACGCCGGCGCGCAGGAAGTGGGCCTGGGATTCTGGTCGAGGAGGCCGTCGGCATTCTCCTTGCGTGACGTGCCGATCGCCCGGCGCATCTCCGATCATGTCACCCTGGCGGTGTCACATGAACGACTGGCGACCGCGGCGCGCTCGGTCGCGGAGGCGCAGGCGCGCGCCGAGCGCCTGGAAGCGCGGGTGCACGCGCTCACCTCCGAGCTGGCGCGCCAGTCCGGGCCGGGTCGAGTCGTCGGCCACTCCGCTGAATGGCTGGAGGTGCTGAGGAAGGCCACGCAGGTGGCGGCCACCAACACGACGGTGCTGCTGGCGGGGGAATCCGGTACCGGCAAGGAGGTGGTTGCGCGATTCATCCATCGCGCGTCGTCGCGCGCCAACGGGCCATTCATCGCATTGAACTGCGCGGCACTGCCGGAGCAGCTCCTGGAGTCCGAGCTCTTCGGGTACGAGCGCGGCGCGTTCACCGGCGCACAGCAGGCCAAGCCGGGCCAGATCGAGCTGGCGGCCCGGGGCGTGTTGTTTCTCGACGAAGTCACCGAGATGAGCCCGTCCGCGCAGGCGAAGTTCCTGCGTGTGCTGCAGGAGCGTGAGTTTCAACGGCTGGGCGGCACGAAAAAATTGACGGCGGACGTTCGGGTGATCGCCGCAACCAACCGCGACCTTCGTCAAGCCGTCTCGCGTGGCGATTTTCGCGAGGATCTCTTCTACCGGCTCCAGGTGTTCGAGATCACGCTGACGCCGTTGCGCGAACGGCGGAGCGACATCCTGCCGCTCAGCGACGCGTTCCTGCAGGACATCGGCCAGGCATTCGGTCGTCCACCCGCGGGACTGACTCACGACGCGCGTGACGCCTTGCTTGCGTATGCGTGGCCGGGGAACGTGCGTGAGCTGCACAACGTCCTCGAGCGCGCGGCGATTCTGTGCCAGGGCGGATTGATCACGGCCGATCACCTGACATTGGATACGGCGCCGCGATCCCTGGCGGCGTTGGCGCCGCAATCCTCGCGCGCCTCGGTCACCGACCTCAACGCCATGGAACGGACGACGATCGCCCAGGTCTTGCAGGATGTCGGGTGGAACAAGTCCCTTGCCGCGCGACGGCTGGGCCTCAGTCGAACCCAGTTGTACGTCCGGTTGCGGAAATATTCGCTCGAACAGCCGCCTGGCGGAAACAGATGATCGCTTCGTGACGATCACCTGGCGCAGCGAATCAAGAGAAGTGTGAGCCAACCCCAGCCGCGCGCGAACTCGTACTAGGAAAGACTGGCCCGCCGCAGCCGCGGATGGATCTTTTCCGCCGACGCTGTCCACAACGACGGATCGCACAGCAGAAGCGCGTCGAATTCATCGGATGTCAACTCGTATCCGACCTCGCGCAGCGCCGTCAGCGTCTCGCGGGGGCGCGCGGTAAAGCGGCGACGCAGATCCTCGTCGGTCAGCAACCACCCGATCACCAGTTGAACCGTCTTGTGCGACATCAGTGGTCGCCGTGGCAATCCGCGCGCCAGCGCGAGCGAACGCGAATCCTGCGCTGGCCGCTGGCGAATCCGCAGGTTGCTTGCGCATCCGCAAGCACCTGTGCGCGAATACGCACTCGGCCCCGGCCCCTTCGCCCGAAAGTCTTCGAATCGAGGCCCGACTGCGCGATGGATCATCGTTTGCCTTTCACGTCGGACGACTGGAGCCGTCCATGGGCGAACGCCCCGGCGTTGCAGCGCATCACGCGATCCCAGGCGCCGACGTAACAGAATCGCGGCGAACCCCCGGTGAACCAGCGGCCGTGCATGCGGCAGATTTACGTACCGTGAGGCGCATCGCACCGCGGTTCGGCGCCGTTCTCATCGCTTTTCTGGTGCCCGGCGGGCTGCGCGCTCAGGTGACGACCCTGGGCGAGGCGGTTCGAGCCGCGGAAGCGTCGAATCGAACGATCAAAATCGCGGAGCTCGACCGCGACAAGGCGCGCCGCGACGTCGATGAGGCGAAGACGCGTCGTCTCCCCACGTTTTCGATCACGGCACTCGGATCGCAACCGCTCACGCAACTCGGCATCACGCTCGAACGAGGCAGCCTGGGTGTGTACCCGCACGACGGTCCGATTCCGGGCCAGACGACGACCCTGGAGAGCCCGCTGCAATTCGGCTTTATCGGTTACGCGTCCGTGGCGCAGCCGCTCACGCAACAGATCAAGATCGGGCTCGGGATCGATCTCGCGGGAGTCGGCGTCGAGGCCAGCGAGGAACAGCTGCGCGCGAAGCGGCAGGCGATCGTCAACGAAGTGCGTCACCTCTACTACGGCATCGCGCAGGCTGAGAGCGGTCGAAAGGCGCTCGCGGAGACGGTCGATTTCCTGAAGCAGCTCGAACGCGAGACCAGCCAGCAGGTGCTCCAGCGCGCCGCGCTGCGCGACGACCAGCTGCACGTCAAGGCGCAACTCGTTCAGGCCGAATACGAGCTGCTCAGGACCGAGGACCCGATCGCGACGCAGAAAGAGCAACTCAATCGGCTGATGGGTCGACCAGTCGATACCGCGCTCGAAATCGACGCGTCCAGCATCGCCGATTCGGACTCTCTCTCGCTGCACGACGCGTACGCCGAGGCGCTCGCGTCGCGGCCCGAGATCGGGCTGGCGAAAGTGCAGCAGCGAAAGGCGGAGCTCGAACGGCGGGCTGCGAGTGCGGAGCGGATCCCGGACGTCAGCCTCGCGTTCTCCGCGCTTCGGACGATCCACTACAGCAGCGTCTTTCCGAACAGCGTGAGCAGTGTCGGCGTTCAGGTCAACTGGGACGTCTTCGACTGGGGACGGAAACGAGAAGAGGTTCAGAAGAAGCAGGCGGCCGAGACGCAAGCCGCGCTCGAGCTGCGCGACACCGAGGCGCGCGTCATGGTGGACGTCGCGCACCAGTATCGTCGGATTGCCGAGGCACGAAAACAGGTCGAGCTCGCGGAGGCGCTGAAGGCCGCAAACAGCGAATCGCTCCGGCTCGCTCGAAACCGCTACGTTCAGCGCGAAGCGCTGTTGAGCGACGTCGTCAGGTCGCAGTCGAGCCTGGCGGAATCGGACCACCGTTATGTGCAGGCCCTGATGGACCTGGCGAACGCCCAGGCCGACTTCGAGAAGGCGCTCGGCAGGGATCGGTGAGGACACGCATGTCTTTCCCATGGAAGTCGTTTCTGCTTGTGGCGGCGGCCGCGCACGGCGGTTGCGGCGCCGGCGACGTCAAGGCCGACGCGCGCAGCCCGAAGGCGGTCCGCCTCGTCAGCGTCGAATCGTCGGACGGTGTGGAGACGACGACGTACTCGGTCACGCTGGCGCCGAATGCGCAAGTCGATCTCGCATTCCGCATCGCCGGGTACGTCGTCGACGTGCGCCGCTTGAAAACCGCGGACGGGCGGAGCCGCGAACTGGAACCGGGGGACCTCCTGCCGAGCGGCACGACGCTGGCTCGCGTGAGGTCGTCGGACTACGACGCCGCGGTGGACAAGGCGCACGGCGCGCGCGATGAAGCGGGCGCCGGCATCGCGGCGGCGGAGGCGACACTCGCCGAAGCGCAGGCCGGCTTGACGCAGGCAGAATTCGACTACGGTCGCATCTCTACGCTCTGGCAGCAGGAGAGCATCACGAAGCCGGCCTACGACGGCGCCAGGGCCAGGCTCGATGCGGCGCGCGCCAAAGTGGACGCCGCCGCCGCCGGCGTGGCGGCGGCCCGGCAGCGGGCGGCGGCAGCCGTCGGGCAGGCGCACGAAGCCGAAATCGCGCGGAGCGACACCGAGCTTCGCGCGCCCTTCGACGCAATTCTCCTCGAGCGCCGCATCGACATCGGCACGCTGGTGTCGCCGGCGGTGCCCGCTTTTACGATTGCCGATCTGCGGCAGATCAAGGCGCGGTTCAACGCGCCGGATACGGCGCTGCATCGGTTTCACGTCGGTCAGCTGCTGCCGTTGACCGTCGACGCATTCCCGAGCGACCGATTTGAGGGACACGTTCTGTCGATCGCGCCGGCGGCCGACCTCAAATCGCGATCGTTCGAAGTCATCGTGACGATCGACAACCCGGCGTTGAAGCTGCGCTCCGGCATGATCGCGTCCGTCCATGTTGGCAGCGAGGCGACGGCAGAGCGCCAGCTTCGAATTCCGATCGATGGGCTCGTTCACGATCCCGACCGGGAGCAGTATCTGGTGTACGGCCTCGAGCAGAAGAACGGCCGCAGCGTGGTGAAGGCGATTCCCATCCGCCCCGGTCCGCTCGTCGGCAATCAAGTCTCCGTGCTGGAAGGGCTGAGCGCGGGCCAGCGGATCGTCTCGCCTGGCGCAAACCTGCTGCGGCCGGGCGATGCGGTGACGGAAATCCGGTAGCCATGCATACCGACCTCGAGACGAATCCGCCCCGTCACAGCGTCGCCCGCTTCTTCGTCGAGAACCGCCACGTGTCGTGGGTGCTGCTGGCGGGCGTCGTCGCGTGGGGGATCTGGGCCTATGCCGCGATGCCCAAGCGCAAGGATCCGGACATCCCCGTCCGCCAGGTCGCTGTCGTCACGCCGTGGCCGGGGCAGAGCGCCGAGCGAGTGGAGCAGCTGGTGACGCGCAAAGTCGAGGAACGCGTTGCGCAGAACATCAGAGTCGCCGAGATTACGTCCACCACGCGCCCCGGACTCTCTGTCGTCTATGCAGAGGTCGACGAGAACGCCCGCATCGATACCGGCAAGGAGTTCGACGACATCAAGGTCAAGCTCGACGCGCTGACCGATCTGCCGGAAGGCGCGGGACCGATTCAATACATCAAGGAATTCGGCGAAACGTCGGCGCTGCTGCTCGCGGTGGCCAGCCCGCCGGCGAGCGGACCGCACGTGCGCCTGCTCGCGAGCCAGATTGCGGCCGCGACCGCCTCGGCCGCATCGGCGCTCGACATCGCATTGTGCAGTACCGGCTCGCCCGATCCGTCGTTCGTCCGTGAGGCTGCCGGCTTACTGGGCGACGCGCTCGTCCGCCAAGGCGTTGGAACCGGCGTGCGCCTCATCGAGGGGCCGAGCTTTGTCATCGTTCGGCTCTCGACGGCTGCCGATGCCCGCACGGCAGCTCGCGCGGTGCACAAGGTATGGGAAGAGCTGCCGCAGCGCGCCGACATTCATCCGGACGTGTGGGATCCGATCGTCATCGTCCCGGGTATCTCGGTCGTGGATGCGATAACCCATGAAGCGGGACCGAAGTACTCGTACCGCGATCTCGACGACTTCAGCGATCGCATCGAGAAGGCGATCAGGATCGCCCCCGAGGCGTCGCGCGTCACGCGGGTCGGCGTCATCGAAGAGCAGATCGAGGCGCGCTACTCGCAGAGCCGGTTGGCGGCGCTCGGCATCGTGCCGGCAGCGATCCGTGGAATCCTGCAGAGCCGCAACACGACGCTGCCCGCAGGGTCGGTGAACGCGGAGGGGCGTGAGCTGGCGCTCGAGCAGACCGGCGAGTTCCGGACGCTCAGCGACATCGACACCGCGGTGTTCACGCAGATGGCGAACGGCACGCCGCTGTACCTGCGCGACATCGGAAGCGTCCATCGCGGTTACCAGCATCCGGCCCGCCTGCTCTCGTACTACACGTGGCGGGACGAGAGCGGCCGGTGGCTGAGAGGCCGCGCGATCACGCTGTCCACCGAGATGAAGAAGGGCGAGCAGATCGATCGATTCGGGACCGCCGTCCACGCACGGGTAGAAGAGGTTCGACGCTCGCTGCCCTCCGATCTGGTCGTCGGGACGACGTCCGATCAGCAGCGCCAGGTGCGCGAGAAGCTGGATCTGTTCAATCGCAGCCTCTGGGAAGCGGTGGTGCTGGTCGTCCTGGTCTCGTTGGTCGGGTTCTGGGAGTGGCGTTCGGCGCTGCTGATGGCGCTGTCGATTCCGATCACGCTCGCGATGACCTTCGGGTTGATGCAGCTCGTCGGTCTCGACATCCAGCAGATGTCAATCGCGTCGTTGATCATCGCGCTCGGCCTGCTCGTCGACGACCCGGTCGTTGCCGGCGACGCGATCAAACGGGAGCTGGCGCACGGGAAACCGCGCGCCGTCGCCGCCTGGCTGGGACCGGAGAAGCTGTCGAAAGCCATCATGTACGCCACGATCACCAACATCGCCGCGTACCTGCCGTTCCTGCTCCTGAGCGGCGACGTCGGCCGCTACATCTACAGCCTCCCGGTCACGATCGCCTGTTCGCTGGTGGCGTCGCGCGTGATGTCGATGACGTTTCTGCCGCTGCTGGCTTACTACATCCTGAAACCGGCGCCCGACGCCGCGGTGGATCGGCCCCGTGACACGTGGTTCGGCAGGGCGTACGAACGGCTCGTGACCGTCGCGATCGACCATCGCTGGCGGTTTCTGGCGGCATCCTCGCTGGTCCTCGCCACCGGCGGCTTCTTCGCCTCGCATCTGAACCGGCAGTTCTTTCCACGGGACAACTTCTACATCGCCTACGTCGACATTCGGCTGCCGGAAGACGCGCCGCTCGCGCAGACGGCGCGCATCACGCGCGAAGCGGACCAGGTGATTCGTGACGTCGCGGCGGAATACGATCGGGCGCACGAGGGCGGCTCGTCGCTCGCGTCGATCACCTCGTTCGTCGGCGCCGGCGGCCCGCGCTTCTGGTTCTCCGTGCGCCCGGAGCCGCCGGCAGCCAACTACGCGCAGCTCCTGCTCCAGTTCACCCAGAGCGAAGACACGAATCGCCTGATCGGGCCGTTGCAGGATGCGCTCACCACGCGCGTGGCCGGGGCGCGAATCGACGTGCGCACCGTCGAAACCGGTCCGCCCACGATCATCCCGGTGTCGATGCGGATCTTCGGCGACGACGCCCGGGTCCTTCGTCAGGAGGCGGGCAAGCTCGCGGCGATTTTCAAGACGTCGCCGTACGCGATCAACGTGCGCGACGACTGGGGAAACGACGCGATTCGCACCCGGCTCCAGATCGATCAAGACCGCGCCGGGCTCGCCGGCGTCTCGAGCGGCGACATCGCGGTGTCGATGTATTCCGGCGTCGTGGGCGCGCCGATCGGCTACCTCCGTGAAGGGCGGAAGAACATTCCGATCGTGCAGTTGATGGATTACGGGCAGCGCGAAACGGTGACCGACCTCGGCCAGCTGTACGTGTATTCAGCCCAGAGTCCGGTCAGGGTGACGCTCGGTCAGATCGCGCGGTTGACCTACAGCCCGGAAATGGCGGTGATCCACCGCGTCAACCAGTACCGCGCGATCGACGTTGCGGCGCTGCCGGCGCCCGGCCGGTTGGCCGCCGAGGTGACCGTGCCGCTGATGCCGAAGATCAACGAGTTCGAACGGCAGCTGCCGCCAGGCTATCGCTTCGAAATCGTCGGCGAGCTGAAAGAACAGGTGAAAGGACAACAACGTTCGTTGATCGTGGTGCTCGCGTCGGTCATCGCGATCTACCTGGCGCTCGTCTTCCAGTTCAAGAACGCGGTGAAGCCGCTCATCGTGTTCGCCGGCATTCCCTTCGGCGCCGTCGGCGCCTTCGCCAGCCTCTGGCTGACGCGGATGCCGATGGGCTTTCTCGCCATCCTCGGCATCACCAGCCTGATCGGCGTCATCGTCAGCCACGTCATCGTCCTGTTCGACTTCATCGAGGAACAACACGAGCACGGCGCCCCGTTCCGCGACGCGCTCATCGACGCGGGCATTCGCCGCATTCGACCCGTCCTGATCACGGTCGGAGCCACGGTCCTCGCCTTGTTCCCGTTGGCACTGCATGGTGGCCCGCTGTGGGAAGCGCTGTGCTACGCGCAGATCGGCGGCCTGACGCTCGCGACCGCCGTCACGCTGGTGCTCGTGCCGGTGTTTTACGCCGTCTTCGTGCTGGATCTGAAGATCGTGCAGTGGACATCAGCCTAGCCGGCAAGCCGAGGAGCGACGTCGATGCTGGTCACGCGCACCTTGTTGACAGGTCTTGCGATGGGCGAATCGCCACGATGGCACGAGAATCGGCTCTGGTTCTCGGATTGGGGCGCTCAGGAGATCGTCGCGACCGACGTGGAAGGCCGTCGCGAGGTCATGGTTCGGACGCCGTTCGGCCTGCCGTTCTGTATCGATTGGCTGCCGGACGGTCGCCTGCTGATTGTCGCGGGCCGGGAGAGTCGTCTGGTACGAAGGGAACTCGACGGGGCGCTCGTGACACATGCCGACCTCGGACATCTGTCGGACAAACCGTGGAATGAAGTTGTCGTCGACGGCGGCGGCAATACCTACGTCAATGGCGGTTCGGGGATCATCGCGCTGGTGACACCTGAGCGTGTCGTTCGACCGGTCGCCGACGCCATCGCCTTCCCAAACGGCATGGCGATTACTCCCGACAATCGATCCTTGATCGTCGCCGAGTCGCACGGCAAGCGACTCACGGCGTTCGATATCGCGACAGACGGAAGCCTGTCGGGGCGTCGTGTGTGGGCGGACCTCGGCGCCGGCGCTCCGGACGGCATTTGTCTCGACGCCGACAACGCCGTATGGTACGCCGACGTCCCGAACAAGCGCTGCGTCCGTGTGCGCGAAGGCGGCGACGTGCTGCAGACGATCGATCTCGATCGAGGCTGCTTCGCCTGCTCGCTCGGCGGCCACGACAGGAAGACGCTGTTCCTCGTCGCCACCGAGTGGCGCGGTATGGACAGAATCCCCGAGGTGGTGCAGGCGCGAACCGGGCAGTTGCTGATGTTCGACGCGCCGGCCGCTGGTGTCGGATGGCCATGACCAGAGGGGACGATCACGGCCAACTGACGGCGGCTTCGCTGGAGGCTCGCTTGATCGAGAAGCGGCGGCGACTCATGAGCCGCTCGCCTGACGATCACCCGTCGAGGAATCTGGACTTCATCCGGTCGAATGAGCCGCGTCGCGTCGTTGCGCGCCGGGTCCCCTCGAGCGCGCGCGCCGCGCTGAGACATTGTTTCACGACGCGAACGGCCGGGGCGATCTCCGCCGCCGCCGACGTGCCGAATCCGAGCACGAATCCCGACCGGCGGGTGGTTCCGGCGTACGAAGGCGACAGCGGCGCGAGCAGGACCCCGCGCTGCAGCGCCGCGGCCGCGATCTCTCGATCGGCTGCGTCGTGGCTCAGCAACAGCGCGACGTGCAAGCCCGCCTCTGCGCCCGCGATCGAGCAGCCGGGCAACTGTTCGCGGATGGCGTCGATCAGCGTCCGACAACGGTCGGCATAGATGCCGCGCATTCGGCGGATGTGCCGCGCGAAATGACCGCCGCGGATGAAGTCGGCGACAACGCGCTGGTTTTCGTACGGCGCACACATATCGATCGACCGCCGTACCACCGCAAAGCGCTCCACGAGATCGACGGGGATGACGATGTAGCCGATGCGGAGCGCGGGAAACAGGACTTTGCTGAAGGTGCCGATGTAGATCACCCGCGCGTCCGCATCGAGGCCCTGCAGCGACCCGATCGGCATCCGGTCGTACCGATACTCGCTGTCGTAGTCGTCCTCGATGATCCAGGCGCCGGCGCTGTGCGCCCAGTCGAGCAGCTGCAGCCGCCGCGTCGCGCTCATGGTGACACCGAGCGGGTACTGATGCGAGGGCGCGACGAAGGCGGCCCGGGCCTGGCGACAACGATCGATGCCTTGCTCGACATCGAGGCCCTCGGCATCGACGGGCACTGGAACGGCACGACAACCGGCGCCGTCCAGCACGTGGCGCACCAGCCAATATCCGGGCTCCTCGATCCAGACGCGATCCCGCGGATTCAGCAGGACCCGGGTCGCGATGTCGAGCGCCTGCTGCGACCCGCTGACGATCATCACCTGCTCCGCCGCGCACCTGACGCCACGCGAGGTCCTCAGGTACGCGGCGATGACCTCCCGCAGGTCGTCGAGGCCGAACGGGTTTCCGTATCGAAGCGCGGTGCAGTCGAGACGACGGGCGCACCGCGACGTCAAAGCGGCCCAGATCTTCAGCGGGAACTCGTCCAATGCCGGTTGGCCGAGTTGGAACGGTCCCGCGTGGTTCACCCAATACGGCACCGCGTACCGGGGAAGCGCCGCCGTTCGGACCGAAATCGAACGGAGCGGCGATGGCGTGTCGGTCGCGCGCGTGGCGGTGTCCGCGCGCACCGTGACCGGCAGCGACCGCGCCACGAATGTGCCGGTGCCGACACGGGCTTCGAAGTAACCCTCGGCGATCAGTTGCGCATAGGCGTTGAGCACCGGGAATCGCGAGACCCGCAGGTATCGCGCGAGCTCCCGCGACGACGGGATCAACTGGCCGGCGCGTAGCTCAGCCGACAGAATCCTCGCTCGGAACGACTGGTAGATCTGGCTGTAGATCGGCGTCGCCGCTCGGGTGTCCACCGCGACGAGCGTGGCGACGCCGCGCAGCACGTCCTTCGCGGCGGACAAGGTGGTCATGTCGGATCTCGAAAATCCGGCTATTGATGCGAACCACACGTCCTTATATCACTAACGTGAGGAGTGCGTATGCGGATACCGGCCAACCGGAATCGGCGAGTTCATCCGCGGGTGTTCAGGGTCATTCGTCACATCCAGCTGCACGGCACCGAGCGGGCCGAGACGTCGCTGGTTCGACTCGCGGAAGTCGCGGAGTTGTCGCCGTCGCGCCTGATGCACATCTTCACCGAGTCGGTCGGCGTCCCCCTGCGGCCCTTTCTGCTGCGCCTCCGTATGCAGCGGGCGACACACGCCCTGGTGCACGGGCACACCGTCACGGAAGCCGCTCATCTCGCAGGATTCGCCGACGCATCACACCTCGCGCGCACGGTTCGTCGAGCGTTCGGGATCACGCCGCGCGAGCTGGTGACTTCTCATGTCCGAGTTTCAACGCCAGTTCCAGATATCCCGAGCGAACGGGAGTGCGTACTCTCGTGTGAGGAATCGCACCATTGCCTGGCGGCGTTCGTGGCGTAGGCGCGGACTCGGAGGGTGTCGACGCGCACGGTGAATGCCGTCCGGGCTGATTCAGAACAGCCACGCGCCGCGCGCCATGAAAGCGGCGACGAACACGATCGCTACGACCAGCCTCTCCTCGATCCCGTTGATGCGCCGATAGGTTTCGATTGAGAATCGCGGCAGCGTCGTACCGTTTCTGCGCGCGGCGCGCGCGCGAATGAACGTCCGCATCGGCGCCAGCTCGAGCGCGAACACGAGTCCGAACATCGCGAGCTTCACCCAGAAGAAGCCGTTGTGCCAGTAGAACGCGGGTTCCTTGCCGCCGAAGAACACGCGCGCCAGACCGGACACGATCCAGAGGCCCGCGGCGGCGCCCCACAAGTTGTCGGCAAGGAACAGTCGCTGCCACCCTGGGTCATCGAGTGAACCGGCGAGCGCCCGTCCCCGCGCGTGGATCGCGGCGAGTCCCAGGGCCAGCGTCAGAAGGTGCACGGCGGAGAGCAAGGCGCTGATAATCACGACACCTTCCCACTCTACTCGTGCGGGTCATGTCGGTCTTGAACGAACTGGCTGTGGAATTGCGAGACATCGCACGTCGAGTATTCACGGGCCACGCATGCACCTATCTTCCGGTTGCGAAATGCGAGCCGGTTATCGTGGACGCCACGATCGCCGTCGGAAACGAGAACCAGATCTTTCCGTCCTTTCGAACCGCACCGACACCAAGGCTGTCGCCCTGCAACGACTCGTCGAACATCCGGCGGATGCGATCGGCATCGCCGTCCTTCGGAAATGAGCGCGCGAGTAGGCTCTCCAGCTCATAGGGCAGGAGATCGCGCTGCAGCCGAGGCTCCGGCAGACCGGCGGTCGCGAACAGATCCACGAGCTCTTCCGGCGAGAGTGCGCGGACGTGCGAAGGATCGCGAAGCCGTTCCATCTCATTGAAGGCATCCGCCCGGTTCGACTCCGGCGCCGCGTCCGCCACCACGACGCGGCCGCCGCTGCGGCAGACGCGGCGCATTTCCTTCAGCACCGCGAGCGGATCGAGAAAGTGGTGGAACGCAAACCGCGCGCAGACGATCGAGAAGCTCGCATCCGCATACGGCAGCGGTGGCACCGCGGCCTGGCGCCAGGTCAGATTCTCGAGACCTTCCTTCTGCTGCAGCGCCCTGGCCTGCTCGAGCATCTGCGGCGTCACGTCGATGCCGGTGACGTGACGCGTCACGCGGGCAAATGCGCAGGCGAGCCGACCGGGTCCGCACGCGACATCGAGCACGTTGTCGTCTGGCGTCGGCGCCGCCATCCCGACGATCCGATTGAGCGCCTCCTCGTTGCGGATCTGTGGGGACGCGGCAAAGGGCGCCGCCTGCTGGCCGAACTGATCGAGGATCCGTTCCTGGTGCTCGCGCTCCATGTTGGCCGACTTTATTGTGCCGATCCCCCCACACAGGGTTGACGGCCCCACATTGCGGGGACCGCCGCATGGGACGAGGCCAAATGGCTGGGGCAATTGGGCGCTCGTCGCGAACGGTCAAGCTGTTTCGGGAACGTCAATCGGCGCGGTCGCCCGAGCTCCAACCAAGATCGATGTCTTTGTCGTCGGAGTCGATCACGCTGTGTGGACCTCGGCCTGGGACCGCGATGCTTCCGGCGGTGTCTGGCAAGGCTGGTGGCCGGTGCCAAATTAGAGCAGGTTCGAATTGAGTTCGTACGGCGCAGATTACTGCTGCTGCGCCGTCGTCGTCGCCGCGGGCTTCTTGCCCATGATGTATTTGTCGTACCACGCCAGGTACCGTTCGTAGCGATCGCGCACGTAGCTCGGACGCGTGATGCCGTGGAACTCGTTCGGGTAGATCACGAGCTGCGTGTCGATCCCGAGGCTCCTGAGCGCCTGGTACATCTGCTGGCCGCCCTGGACCGGGACGTTGAAGTCCTTTTCGCCGCCGAGAAAGATCGTCGGCGTCTTGATGTGATCCGCGTGGAGGAACGGATACGAAATCTTCTGATAGGTTTCCCACGCCTTCGGATCCCAGGGCGGACCAATCTCGTAGTCGTACTGGATGATGTACTGGTCGGTGCCGTAGAAGGCGACCGTGAACGCCGTACCGGCGCCGCTGGTCGCCGCCTTGAAGCGGGTGTCGCTCGCGATCATGTAGTCGGTGAGGATGCCGCCGTAGCTCCAGCCGCCGACGCCGAGCCTGCCGGGATCGGCGATCCCCATCTTCACGACCTGATCGGCCGCCGCCTGCAGATCGTCAACCTCGTAGTGCCCCCAGTCAGCGGCGATCGCCTTCGAGAACTTCGATCCGCGTCCGGCGCTGCCGCGATAGTTCACCGCGAGGACGGCGTAGCCGTTCGCGGCGAACCACTGACGCTCGAAGCTGAACGCGTGCTGATCCTGCGAATTCGGTCCGCCATGAATGCGCAGCAGCATCGGGACCTTCGTGCCGGTCGCGTAGTTCGCCGGCTTCGTCAGGAGGGCGTGGACGTCCGTGCCGTCTTTGCTCTTCGCGGTGATCTCCTCGACCGTCCCGAGCGCGAGCTCGGAGAAGAGCGAATCGTTCTGATGCGTCAGCTGCTGGAACGTCAACCTGCCGCCGACGGGCCTGGCGGAATAGACCTCGTTGTAGTGGGCGTCATCACCAGAGATCGCCACCGCGCACGATCCCGCGCTATGACGCTGGCCGAGGACGATCGGCCGGTTCGTGATCGGCACGGCGCTTCCCCCACCGACCGGAATGCGCGCGCCGTAGGCTGACATATCGTCGGTCACGATGGCATAGATGTTCTGGCCATCCTCGCCCCATCGGGGCTGTGACACGCCGCGGTCGAGAGCCTCGCTCGAGGCCACACGCTTTGGCGGCGCGGAGCCATCGGCTGCGACGATGGTGAGATGCTCCATGCCGTACGCGCCGTACTTCTTCTCGTCGCCCTCGAGGAAGGCGATCCGCTTGCCGTCGGGACTCCATTCCGGCTTGCCGCGGCCGCCGCGACTCGTCTCTGGCGACAACGCCTTCTCCGTCGCTCCCGGCGTCGCGTCGACGACGAAGAGCTCGGACGATGGCTCGCGATCCGGATCCGGCGCGCGGTTGCTCATGAACGCGATGCGCGTGCCATCCGGAGACCATGACGGCGCCGCTTCATCGGCTGTGCCCTTCGTCAGGCGGTCGAGCTTCTTCGATTCGAGATCGAAGAGATAGACGTAGGTGTGGCGTCCCGACAGCAGATAGCCCTGGACATCCTGCTTGTACTTATAGCGGTCGATGACAATCGGCTTCGGGACTTTGCCACGCCCGCCGCCGCTGTCGCCCGCCGCCGGCGCCGAGCCGGGCGCGGGATTGCCGGGCGCATCCGCATCAGGATCCGGATCGCCGATCGTCAGCGCAAGGCGCTTCGAGTCGGGCGACCATTCATAGCCCTGCAGCCGTCCCTTCACCTCGGTCAACTGGAACGCCTCGCCGCCGCGCCGATCGAGCAGCCACACCTGATTGCCCTTCGCCTTGCCGGGACGCGACGAGGTGAACGACAGATACTTGCCGTCGGGACTGAACCGCGGGTTGGACTCGCTGTCGGTGCTCGATGTGATCTGCCGCTCGTGCTGGCCGTCGAGGTCAATCGTCCAGATGTGTCCGCTGCCGGGCTTGTCCTCCTTGACGTCGATCTGCGACACGACAAAGGCGACGCTCGTTCCGTCAGGCGCGCACTGCGGATCGCGGACCTCCTTCAGCCTGCCCAGGTCGTCGAGCGAGATCGGCCGTTTCCCGGCTTGTGCGGCCGGGAGTGCGACCGAAGCGAGGACGAGCGTCAGCGCGAACAGCAAGCGTTTCATACCATCTCCTGGTCGCTGCCATTCTGGATCAGGCGCCGCCGCATTTTGTTCAGATTTTCAATCGTCGCCGTCGACGCCGTCGATTGTGTCTTACACGCAGGCCGATCGGCATCCACATGCTCGAACATCTCGCCCAGGCCGAGCGCACGCTCGCGGCGCCGGCCGTAACCGGCTGAGCTCAGCCAGCGGACGTGCGGCGGTCGCCGCTCGTGCGCACCACCGCGACGAGTCGCCGTCCGCTCCCCGGCAGGTGGCCGGCGTCGTTTCGATGACTAGCGTCCGTAGACGCGCAGTTCGCGGCCGTTGGCCAGCACGACCCGCTCCAGCCTGACGATCTTCTGACCGTTGGAGTACTGATAGCCGATGCCCGTGATCACGTCGCCGGGCCTGACCGTTGTCTTGCTCCAGCCGTTCGCCTCCATGCGGTTGATGGCGGGCCCTCCGACGGACCACTTCTCGGCCTTGCCGTCGTCGGCCCGCACCTCGAGCGTGATCATCGGGTGTGGGTTTTCCCAGGTGAACTCGACCACCGTGCCCTTCACCGTCACGAGGCGAGACATGTCCACCGGCCACGAATGATGCGCAGACAGCGGAACTGCGGCGGAGACCAGCGCGAGGATGACAAATACCGGCGCGAGCAAGCGCTTCATCTGACGCTCCTCCTGCGAGGATTGTAGAACGGAACCGCTCTCGCGACCCTCCTCGAGATCCGGCAGTCCCGCGCGTCGTGTGCCATCGAGCATCCGATCGTTGCATGAGCGACCGATGTCCGTTGGTGGGAAACATCGATCAGGACGGCGGATTTGGTGTCACTCCCGAACAGTGACCGCGCCGAGATTTGGATCGGCGCGAGGAATAAGAGCGATCCCGAACAATCTTGTGACGGAGGCCTCTTGTGACACCTCTACGATGGAGCCGCGAACACCAATTCGAAAGCGCACGGAGCGAATATGAAGCGCATCGCGGCCATGACAGCGTTGCTGGTACTCGTCATCAGCGGCACCGGTTTCGGACAAGGGGTACAGACCGGCCTGATCCGCGGCGTCGTGAAGGACGCACAGGGGCTTCTCGTCCCCGGCGTCACGGTCACGGCGACATCGCCGTCGCTGCAAGGCCCCCGCGTCGCGGTGACCGACGGCGAGGGCGCGTTCAGCCTCGCGGCGCTGCCGGCGGGGGACTACACGATGACATTCGAGTTGTCGGGGTTCGCGACGGTCGCGCGCAAGGCCGCCGTGCCGGTCGGCTCGACGGCGGTCGAGAACGTCACGCTCGCCGCCGCCGGCGTCGCCGAATCGATCAGCGTCGTCGGACAGACGCCGCCGGTCATCACCTCGCCGGTCGTCGGCGGGGACTTCAGGCACGACGAGATCGAGTCGCTGGCGACGCCGCGCACCATCCAGGGGATCGCGCAGCTGGCGCCCGCCGTCAACGAGAACGGGCCGAACGCGCAGACGGTCGTCATCAACGGCGCCTTCTCGTTCGACAACGTGTTCATGGTGAACGGCGTCGACATCAACGACAACCTGTTCGCGCAGCCGCAGAACCTGTTCGTCGAGGACGCGATCGAGGAGACGCAGGTCCTCACCTCGGGCATCTCCGCCGAGTACGGCCGCTTCAGCGGCGGCGTGGTCAACGCGATTACCAAGAGCGGCGGCAACAACTTCTCGGGCAGCGGCCGCATCAACTTCCTGAACCCGAGCTGGACGACGGAGACGCCGTTCGAGGTGTCGAGAGGCACCACGCATCTCGATGTCCTGTCGAGAACCTATGAAGGCACGTTCGGCGGCCCGATCGCCAAGGATCGCCTGTGGTTCTTCACGTCGGGACGCTACGCGGACACCAGCAACCAGGTGACGCTGCAATTGACCGGCATCGGGTTGACCTCGGTCGACACCAACAAGCGCGGCGAGGTGAAGCTGACCGGCACCGTCGCGCCGAACCATACGGTTCAGGGCGGCTACCTGACCGATCCCAGGACGCGCACCAACAACTCCGGGCTGCAGACGTTCATCATCGAGCCGCACAGCGAAGTCGACCGCAGCAACCCGAACTGGTACTACTACACGAACTATCGCGGCGTCGTCCGCGGCAACCTGCTGGTCGAGGCGCAGTACTCGGAGCGGCGGTTCCAGTTCGAGGGCGACGGCGGAACCAGCCGGAACATCGTCGATTCGCCGTTCCTGTCGGTGACCCAGTGCTCGTGCCTGTACAACGCGCCCTATTTCGACGCGACCGATCCGGAGCACCGCAACAACCGTCAGATCACCGGCAGCGTGACCGACTACTGGACGCTCCACGGCCGGCACGAGACGAAAGCCGGCGTCGAGTGGTTCCGCAGCCAGCGGACGGGCGGCAACTCGCAATCGTCCACGTCGTACGTGTTCAACGCCGATTTCGTCGCGGATGCGAGCGGCACGCCGCTGCTCGATCCGAACGGCTACGCGATTCCGCAGTTCGTGTCCGGGTTGTCGTCGGTCGACTTCTTCCCGGCGACGCGCGGCGGCACGATGAACATCGACAACAGCTCGGCGTTCGTGCAGGACCACTGGGCGGTCAACGGCCACTGGTCCGTCGATCTCGGCGCCCGGTTCGAGCACGTGAAGGCGCTGTCGACTCCCGGCGACATCGTCAGCATCGACAGCAACCGCATCGTGCCGCGGCTCGCGGCGGCGTACGACGTGCGCGGCAACGGCAATCACGTCGTCCACGTCACCTACGGTCAGTATTCCGGCCGCTACAACGAAGCGCAGATCGGCGCCAACAGCGTCGTCGGCAACCCGCCCGACATCAACTTCACCTACACCGGTCCGTCCGGCCAGGGACGCGACTTCGCGCCCGGCTTCAATCTCGCCAACTACCCGCTCGACACCGCGTTCGTCTTCAACGCCCCGCTGGCGAACACGTTCATGGATCCGGGCCTCACCTCGCCGCTCACGCATGAGGTCAGCGCGTCCTACGGCGTCAACCTCCGGAATGGGCGAGGGTACGCGGAGGGCAGCTTCGTTTTTCGGAAGACGCGGGACTTCATCGAGGACTTTCAGACGACGGCGCAGGGAACCAGCCACGTGTTCGTGTCGATCACCGATCCGGCCGCGGGCGGCCCCAGCAGCGATCCGAACGCGCCGGCCTTCACCAATCGCCTGTACTCGAACACGAACCTCGCGCATCGCGAGTACGACGCGGTCGTCCTGCAGTCGCGGTATCGGTTGACGAACAACTGGTCGATCAACGGCCACTACACGCTGCAGCTGAAGAACGACGGCAACTACCAGGGCGAAGGGAGCAACACGCCGGGATCGACCGTGTTCAGCAACAGCCCGTCGATCATCGGCAACTTCCCCGAGGCGTTCTCGGCCGACCGCAACTACCCCGACGGGCGGCTGCCGACGTTCGAGCGCAACCGACTGCGCGTGTGGAGCGTGTACGTGTGGAACATGGGCCGCGCCGGCGACCTGTCGCTGTCCGGCCTGTGGCGCGTCGATTCGGCGCTCAGCTACAGTCTGGCCGCGCGGAATCAGTCGCTCACGCAGGCGCAGGTCGCGATCATGACCGCGGCAGGCTATCCCGACGCCGCGAACCTGGCGGCGCTCGGGCCGATTTCAGGCAACGCCGTGTTCTTCGGTCCGCTCGGCTCTGAGCAGTTCGCCGGCTACGGGCTGCTCGACACGTCGATCAATTACAACGTGCCGGTGTTCCGCACGCTCCGGCCGTGGGTGAAGCTCGACATCTACAATCTGTTCGACAACCAGAAGTTGATCGCGTGGAACACGACCGTCCGGCAGGATCCGAACTCGACGCGTGACGCGCTCGGACTGCGAACGGGCTACGTGCCGACCAACCCGGCCAGTTTCGGCACCGCGACCGGCAACACGGTCAGCAATCTGTTCACGAGCGCCATCAACGCGTTTCCACTCGCGTTCACGACGGCGCCGGCCGGCGGTCGGACGTTCCGCGTCGCGGTCGGAGTCAGGTTCTAGACGGACTCACGTCCATCGCTCTCGGAAGTTGTCGGCGACGAGGATGTCGCGGTGGCCAGCCGTCGGCGTGGCTGGCCAGCGCCCTTCGATCGTCCCGCGATTCGCACCAGCTCACCTCAGGTCTGGCGAAGAGAATCTCCCGTCCGTCTAGCGTCCACGCCTCCAACGATCTCGGCGCTCGCGCGATCGCGCCGGCTCGTGAATTGATTCGCCTGCTCGGCGGCCCATTCCATACAGCCGCCTAAGCGCATCCATATCGCTTCGATTGGGCGGAGCTCATGGGACTGGTCGGGAGTGCCGCGAGTGAGCTACTGTCGGAGTCGCATCGCCCGCCGTTTCCGTCGCAGCGGACTCGACCAGGGAGGTTGTCATGTCGAGAAGCGTTCAGTGGGGGCTGGTGCTGTTCGTCGCGATGGCGGCAGCGCCGATTCCGATGGTCGGCCAGGAACGCGGTCGGGGCCGAGGCGGCGCCGCAGTCTCGCTGCCGGAGGGGCCGGGCAGGGAAGTCGTGGAGGCGCAGTGTGCCTCGTGCCACAGCCTCGGCCTGATCACGAATTCCGGCTACTCGCACGACGAGTGGATCAGCCTGTTCACGACGATGGTGGCGCTGCCCAAGGATCAGACCGCCATCGTCGCGGAGTATCTCGCCAAGAACTTCCCCGAGAAGCCGCGCCCGCAGGCGGTCATCGTTCCGGGGCCCGCGCAGGTCAACATCAAGGAATGGATCGTGCCGAGTCTCGGATCGCGCCCGCACGATCCGCTCGCCACGGCAGACGGCATGATCTGGTGGACGGGACAGTTCGCGAGCGTCATCGGTCGCCTCAATCCGAAGACCGGCGAGATGAAGGAATTCAAGACGAAGACGCCCGGATCGGGCCCGCACGGGCTGACCGCTGACAAGGACGGCAACATCTGGTTCACCGGTAATTTCAAGGGCTATGTCGGCAAGCTCGATCCGAAGACCGGCGAGGTGACCGAGTACTCGTCGATCGCGGTCGATCCGGCGGCGCGCGATCCGCATACGCCGATCTTCGACCAGAAGGGCACGCTCTGGTTCACGCTGCAGGGCGCGAACATGATCGGGCGAGTGAACCCGAAAACCGGCGAGATGAAGCTGGTGACGTCGCCAACCGCGCGATCGAATCCGTACGGAATGGTGGTCAGCTCGAAGGGGGTGCCCTTCCTCGTCGAATTCGGCGCGAACAAAGTCGCGAGCCTCGATCCCGACACGATGGCTGTGAAGGAGTACCCGCTGCCGGCGGCCGACGCGCGACCGCGGCGCATCGCCATCACGAGCGACGACGTCATCTGGTATTCGGACTACGCGAGGGGTTACCTGGGACGGCTCGATCCGAAAACCGGGAACGTGAAGGAGTGGCCGTCACCTGGCGGACCGAAGTCCCTGCCGTACGGGATCACGTCGATTCGCGACGTCATTTGGTACAGCGAGTCGGGCGTGAAGCCGAACACCGTGGTGCGGTTCGATCCGAAGACGGAAAAGTTCCAGACCTGGGCGATTCCGTCTGGTGGCGGCGTGGTGCGCAACGTGTCTGTAACGCCGGACGGGAATCTGGCGATGGCCTGCAGCGGTGTGAATCGCGTCGCGGTCGTCGAGATCCGGAACGGAGCGGGCACGCGCTGATCGCGGGTAGCCGCTCGCGGCGGCCGCGATCACCGCCGGATGACGTCACTCCGAACGTCTGCATCAACGCTGCAAGAAATCGACACGTTCGTCGAGGCGATGGAGGGCGCGATCGAGAATGGCGTGCCGAATTCGACCAGCGCTCGCAGCGGTGCAGTCGCCGAGTAGCACGTTCGCTTCGCGAGTGATCGGCATGCTCTCAGCGGGTGTCGGTCCGCTGAGTGTGGCCCTGCTGGTTGCTCAGACCGCAGCACCCCGGTTACCGCCTCCGCCAACCAATGCGCCTGCGCCGTCGGTGCAGGCTCCGCTCGATCCCGGCTACGCGGAATTGATCGCGACATGCAAGACGCCGCCGGCGACCGGCGGGGCCCGCGGGGCAGGCGGCGCTCGAGGCGCGCGTGGCGCCGCCCCGCAGGGCGCCAGGGACTATGCCGTGACAGACATTCCCGGCGTCGTCGCCGCGGGCAGGAAATGGTCGTTCGTCTGGCAGCAGGCTGGCAACAACGGCGACGGCATCGTCGGGACACGTGACGACGGCCTGCTGCTGGCGCAGAACGACAGCAGCACGGTCCTGAAGCTGGATAGGAACGGCAAGCCGTCCGTCGCGTACTCCGACACGCATACCGGCGGCGCACTGTCGATGAGCCGACAGGGCAGCCTGTTCATCGTCGAGCGCGGTCTGCGGATGAAGGTCGAGCAACTCGCGCCGCGGCGACGGCTGCTGGCGGACAGCTATCACGGCGAGCCGCTGGACTGCGTCGGGCCGGTCATCAACGACCTGACCGCCGACAGCCGCGGCGGCGTGTACTTCACGATGGGCGGACTGTTCCATGCCGACTCGAAGGGCGTCGTGACGCGGTACGGCGAGAACCTCGTCACCAACGGCGTCATCCTCAGCCCCGACGAGAAGACGCTCTACGTCACCAACGGCGCGACGCTCGCAGCGTTCGACGTGCAGCAGGATGGGTCGCTGACCGGCCAGCGCGAGTTCGTGAAGCTCGCTGCCGCCGGCGGTGACGGCAGCACGATCGATTCGCAGGGACGCATCTACGTGACGAGCGGCGCCGGCGTCGAGGTGATCGGCCGGGACGGCACGCATCTCGGCGTCATCCCGACGCCCCGCGCGGTCATCAGCTGCGCGTTCGGCGGAACGGACAAGAAGACGCTGTTCGTCCTGGCGCGTGGCGCGCAGGATGCCGAGGGCAACGAGGTGGCCAACGCGGCGCAGGTCTGGTCGATTCAAGCGCTCGCGCAGGGCTACAGCGGCCGCGCCAAGTAAAATGAGCGTCGAACGAAGCCTGGAGAAGCCATGCCTTCACGCGTGACGTCGTCTGCCGCGCTCACGTTTGTCGCCGCAGGCCTGACGCTCTGCGGGTCGTCGACTCCGACCGCGCAGTGGTTCAACTACCCGACCGCAGGCGTTCCGCGCACTCCCGATGGGAAGACCAACCTGACCGCGCCGGCGCCCCGGACTCCCGACGGCAAACCGGATTTCTCCGGGATGTGGCTCACCGCGGACGGAAGGCCCTGCGACGCGCGGAACGAGCAGTTCCAGGTCTGCGGTTCGGAGCTGCCGATCTCGCGCTACGGCATCAACATGAGTGCGGGCGTACCCGGCGGCCTCCCGTACCAGCCATGGGCGGCGCAACAGGTGAAGACACAGATCGAGCAGCACTCGAGGGACGATCCGCACGCCCGCTGCATGCCCGACACGTTCGTGCGCTTGTACGGCTTGCCGCACATGCAGAAATTCATCCAGACGCCCGGCCTGCTGGTGATGCTCTACGAGCTGAACGCGAACTACCGCCAGGTGTTCATCGACGGACGGCCAGCGCCCGACGATCCCCAGCCGTCGTGGCAGGGGTATTCGACCGGGCGGTGGGAGGGCGATACTCTCCTCGTGGACTCCGCTGGTTTCCGCGACGGTCTATGGCTCGACATGGCGGGCACTCCGATGACCGACGCCGCCAGAGTGCGCGAGCGCATCCGCCGGCCGGACTTCGGACATCTCGACGTCGAGGTCACCGTCGACGATCCGAAGGCTTACACGAAGCCCTGGACGGTGACGTTCAAGCAGAACATCGTGCTCAACACCGAGCTGGTGGACGAAATGTGCGTCGAAAACGAGAAGTCCACCAAGCACATGGTCGGCAAATAGCGACCCGCTACGAAGCCAGACGCGTGAGATGCGACGTGACCGCGCGCGGCAGCCCTTCGATCGAGTAGCCCCCCTCGAGCACAGAGACGATCCGGCCGCCGGCGTGCTGTCGGGCGATGCCGATCACGATGTCGGTGAGGTCGGCGAAGTCCTGATCGGTGAGCGTGAGTCGGCCGAGCGGATCGCCGGCGCGCGAGTCGAAGCCGGCCGAGATCATCACGAGCTGCGGCTTGAACGCGTCCGCCAGGCGCACGAGCCGCTCTCGGAACACGCCGACGATCTCCCGGCGGCCCGATCCGGCCGGGAACGGGTTGTTGACGATGAGGCCGCGGGCCTGGCCATCGCCGCTCTCGTCCGGACTGCCGGTGCCCGGATACCAGGGGTGCTGATGGATGTCGAAGAACAGCACCGAGCCGTCGCTGTAGAACACGTTCTGCGTGCCGTTGCCGTGGTGCACGTCCCAGTCGGCGATGAGGATGCGATCGACGGCGTGGCGCCGTCGCGCGCGCCGCGCGCCGATCGCGATGTTGTTGAACAGGCAGAAGCCCATGCCGCGGCTTTGCGAGGCATGGTGGCCCGGCGGCCGGACCGCGCAGAACGCCGTTCGAGCGGCGCCGGTCATGACCGCGTCAACTGCCGACACGACCGTGCCCGCCGCGGCGAGCGCCGCCGCCAGTGATCCCGGCGAGAGGTCCGTGTCCCCCGTGCTGAGCGTCCGCCGGCCTGCCGCGATTTCAGCGCGAACGGTCTTCACGTAATCGGCCGTGTGAACCAGCAGCAGGTCGTCGTCGGTGGCCGGCTTCGGCGTGGCGACCGAGAGAGCTCCGTCGCGCTCGAGACGGCGAATGGCGCCCATCACTGTCTCGAGGCGCTTCGGGCTCTCCGGATGATCGGCGGGCGGTTCGTGACCGAGCATCACGGGATCGGAGTAGACGTGCGGTTTCACACGTTGAGCCCGCGCGGCCGCGCCGCCGGTCATCGTCAGCAGCGCGCAGGACGCCTGCTGCAGGAACCGCCGTCGATTCATCGACGAGATCTATTTCCTGAGGACCGGGCTCACCCAGCCGGCGGTCAGGATTCCCGGCGACGGCCGGAAGCTCAGATAGTCGACGTGATCGCCGATGTCGAGCCATCCGTGCACGACGCCTGCGGGGATGATGATGATGTCGCCCGGCTTCACGACCTTCTTCACGACGTCGTAAGCCATTCCGCCGCATGTCGGCCCGTTCAGGTCCGGCGAGAGGTTGTGCCGACCGTTCACGATGTAGCCGTCGGTGAACATGGTTCCGCCGCCCGAGACGATGTAATAGCCCTCGGTCTGTGAATCGTGCGTGATGCCGCCTGCGGTGCCGCCCGGCGGCGCAGTTGGCATCTGCCGGCCGCACGCCTCAGGCGTCGCCGCCGGAGCCGTGCTTCTGCCGCCCGCCGCGGCCGCGTTGCCGGCGGCGCCCGGCGTGGGAGTCATGACGCCGTTGACGGTTTTTCCGCGATGCACGATCCCCAACGCGAAGTTCTCGTGGCCGATGTCGACGACCTTGATCGCCCGGTCGGTGCCGGGTCCTTTCGCGTTCACCGTGTCGATTTCTTCCTTGGTGATGTAGGTGGCCGCGGTCGGCTTCGATTTTCCCGATTGCGTCGACGCGACCGCCGGGCTCAGCACGACGGCGACCACGAGCGCCCGCACGACCGTCTTCGTCATGAGTTCCTCCCCCGGTAGGCGATCAACGCTTTCAGGTTTTTCGAGGTGGTTTCAAACGGAGAGGACGCCGTTGTCTGGGCGTCTGCGGACGGCACTCCTCCAAGGGCCAGGCCGGCGAGTGCGGCGCCACGCCTCAGGAATCTTCTTCGACTGCGTCGGTCCGAAGGCATTGGCTCTCCCCTCAGGCGTCTGAGAGGAGCCAATCCTCGCGCCGGTCCTTCTCTGTGTCAATCGATGTGAGAAGACGCCGGAACCGACGCCTCATGCGAAGCCCGACCGCGTGTGTTTGCTCCTGACACAAAAGTCAGGAAGGCTTTGTCGAAGGCGAACGAAAATAAACGAGGCAGCTCGAAGACGGCCACCGCGGCCGGGAAGTAAGCCGTTCGACTACGCGAGGAGACGACTTGATGCACGAGCGCCGACTTCGTCGTGCGACCTGTTGCCTGTGCGTGTGGACAGTTGTCGCGGTTGCCGGTCTGTGCCATCGCGCGCCGGTGTTCGCGCAGGCGGAGACAGGGCCGCTGACGCTGATGCCGTCCAGCTCGCCCTCAAGAACTATCCCGCGCTGAAGGAGCGCCGTGCGCGCGCGCAGGCTGCGGCCGAAGGCGTCGACGTCGCGCGCACCGCGTATCTGCCGCGGCTCGATATGGTGTGGCAGGAGAATCGCGCGACCGCCACCAACGTGTTCGTGCTGCTCCTGCCGCAGGCGATCGTGCCGCCGATCTCGGGTTCCGGATGTGACGACCTCTCCGGTGAACGTCAAGGCGCATCCTGCGGCACAGGCCAGGGGCGAGTGACGCCACGATTCGAAGCCATCCCGCATCTCAAACGGGCTATCGAGCTCGATCCCGACTTCGCGATGGCGCTGGCGCTGCTATCGGGCCTCTACGCCAATCTCGGCAAGCCGGCGCTCGCTCCGGCGCTGTCCCGGCGGGCATTCGAGCTTCGCGACAGGGTGAGTGAACGCGAGCGGTTTTTCATCTCGTGGCGATACTACCGGGACTCCATGCAGGCCTGGGACAAAGGACTCGAGCTCGCGCGATCGTGGGCGGCGACGTACCCGAGGGACATGGATGCCTTCAACAGCGAGGGAGTGGCTGCCAACGAGCTGGGTCAGCACGAGCAGGCGCTCGACGCTTTTCGAGAGGCGATACGTCTCGATCCGCAGGCCGCTCTGCCGCGGCTGAACATGGCGAACGCATTGTTCTCACTCAATCGTTTCGGCGAGACGAAACAGGTTCTTCGGCAGGCAGAGGGCATGCACGACCAGCTGATCGACGTCCGCCGCCTTCAGTACCTGCTGGCGTTCGTCGAGGGCGATCATGCGGCGATGAGCGGGTACCTGGCTGACGCCCTCAAGATGCCGGAAGCAATCGCGACGGCAGACTGGGAGGCGCGGGCGTCCGCGTTTGCCGGTCGCCTTCACGCGGCCCACGATCAGTTCAGCCGCGCCATTGAGACCGTTCTCCAAGCCGGATTCACGGCGATCGCCGGCGACTGGACGATCGAGGACGCGGAATCGCATGCGGTCGCCGGTCAGTGCCGGGAGGCACGCACGCACGTGGCCGCCGCGCTGGCCTTGAGCCGCGACAGCTTCACGCTGGCGCGCGGCAGCAGTATCTTCGCGCTGTGCCGGGCGTCCGACGAGGCCAACCACCTCATGGAGGAGTTGGCGCAGCGATTTCCGGATGCAACCCTGGTGATTCGCGTCGCGCTGCCGGTCACGCGCGCGACGCTGGCGCTGCAACGGGGGGAGGCGCAGGGCGCGATTATGCTGCTCGAGCCGGTCCGTCCGTACGACCTTCGCCGTTCGCAGTGTTCTGGCCCGCGTACATCCGAGGCCAGGCGTACCTGCAGATGAAGAATGGCGCGGACGCAGCGGCGCAATTCCAGAGCATCCTCGATCATCGTGGTGGTGAGAACGCCGATGCGCCGCTCTATCCCCTCGCCGCTCTCGGGCTGGCTCGTTCAGAGCGGCTGGCCGGACGCGATGACCGAGCCCGGCAGGCGTACGAAGAGTTCCTGGCCTTCTGGAATGATGCGGATCCAAGTCTCCAGCCGCTGATCGACGCACGACGCGAGGTCGCCGTTCTCCAAACACCACGTCAGGCGCCATCGGCCGTTGTGCCACGCGACGAGCGGTGATCGCGCTGCCGCCGGAGGCGCGCGACCTCGTCGGATGTTGAAAGGATCGAACCGTCGACGACATTGCCGCGCTGCGCCCCAGGCGGACACGTTGCGACTCCGACATCGTCTGGCCGTATCGTCATTGCAGGCGACGGAGATTCAAAGTTGGGACTGTGATGCGGTGTCGGCCGGCGCAGCGTTCGCTGGCCACCCGGCGCGAGCCAGCCCGGTGAACGCCGTGCCGAAGAGCACGCCAGACACGACGAATGCGAGGCTTGCACCGGGGACGAGCGTTCCGATGGCGCCGAGCACGATCGAGAACGCGAGAAAGACGGGCGCCCAGATCCCGATCGCGTGAGTTTGCCCGAGACTCGCGCTCAGCGTCAGCGTGCCGACAGCGGTCGCGAACGCCGCCCCTGCGTACACGACGCCGGGCCACAGCGCTCGATCCAATCTCACGCCGAGCAACCCGATGAGTGCGATCGTCGTCGCAAGTCTGCCGGTCCGTTTCAGCTTCGGATCCAAGTAGAAGCTCGTCAGGCACGCACCGAGGCAGATGTCGACGGCGAAATACAGCGACTCGCGCGCGACTGTGGAGGTGACCGCGGTCGGCGCAAAAGAGGCCGCTGCTCGCATGAGACCTCCGACGATCCCGAGCACTGCACCGATGCGGCGTGACCTTGCTCGAAACATCGCGGTCGGGCATCAACTCATCGAGCATTACACGGCGAGCGTGACGCCACGGTGGAGCGCGTTCGGATTGTGGTCGACTACGCCAGGCCGAGTATAAGCCCGAGCATCAGGACCGCAAAGAATATGCTCTGCCCGGAATGGGCCGCGATTCCGAACCACGCGCTTCGGAAGTATCGGCTCGGTAGAGCGAACAAGAGGACTCCGTGGGTTATTGAACTGAATATGCCCCATGGTTGGTGGAGATGATAAAGACCGAACAGGAGTCCGTTAGCGACCCAATCGCCTCTTGCGAAGACGCCGCCCATGCGGGGCAATAACAGGCCTCGAAAGAGCAGTTCCTCTCCCAGGATCGTATTGAACAGCGCATTCACCAGAAACAGCCCTCCGGTGCCCCACGCGCCGACCAGCTGAGACCTGGCTTCCGGTGTCGCGAGGGCAGCGCCGAGCGACCAGCCTGGAGGCTCTGCCAGAAACGGAAGGACGGACACCCACGCATGATCGACGAACCCTTTTATTCGCAGATCGAATATGGCGGTAAGAGTGATGCAGGGAATCAACCACCACCAGAGACGGCCGCTCGTCACGCCTGTTTGAGGAGAACGGGGCGTGCCGAGCCAGAGACGCGCCTTGAGTATCGGCCATTGCAACGTGCGTGTCTCTCGATACAGCAGCAACATGACCAAGACGAACTGCCAGACCAGTCCGACGGTCAACACGGCAAGTCGTACGAGCACTGGATCTGAACGAAGCGTGAGTGCAGGACCGACAATCCATCCAAGAATCGCCATCGGGATCGCCGCTGCTGCCCATACCAGCAGGATCGTACTCAGGCTGTATTGAGGAATCTCGGTCGGCACATTTGAATATGCGTGCGAGAAAGTAGTCGGCAACGCCGGCAGGGTCAGTACAGAATCGCGAAGCGGCCGTCAGCGCGCGGGACAGGTGCTCCGAAACTCCAGACGGGGACGCCGTCCGCGGTGCCTTTCACAGGCGTGGCGTCGCCGGACGCGCCGAACAGCTGCCACGACAGCGAGCCTCCTCGTGCCCACGCGGTGCCCTCGGTCCATACGAGCAGGATGTCGCCAGCCGCATCGACCGCGAGACGTGGATGTTTGCGCGTCCCTGCGCCGCCCGGTGCAGCGATCGGCGTCGGGATGCGAGCGCCGTTCGCGTCGATTTTTCCGAAAAAGACCTGGCCCGCAGTCTCCCACGCCGCGAAGACGCTGGACGGCGTCGAGGCGATCGACATGCTCGTCATGGGGCATGCGCCGATTTCCCATGGCTGGACTCGCGAGCCGTGGAACGACCGTCCCTCGTCGTTCGACTGGAGCAGATACATGTCCCGATGCGTGACCGCTGTCGCCGACCGGTAGAGAAGATAAAGGGCGTTCAGCGGGCCGGCGAACATCCGGACCCCGCAGCACCCGCACGCCCCGGTCGGTTCGCGCCAGGCCGGCTCCTCCTCACCGAAGGTCGCGCCATCGTCGGTCGAGCGCGCGATCCAGACCAGCCGATGATCTTCGCCGTCGCGGCCGCCGGCGGCGAGCGAGTGCCACGCCGCGTAGACGTGGCCGGTGCCGTCGGCCGCGATCGAGCCGCCACCGTCGACGCCGTAGCTGCGCCGCGTCAGGTTTCGTTGCGCCTCGAACGCGGTCCCATCGGCGTTCGACCGCGAATAGAGAAAGGGCGCGCTCGGCTGGCCGTTCGCCGGGTTCACGAGGCCGCGTGGGCTTGCCGTGTCCGAGCCGTTCCATGTGACGTGGACACGACCGCCCCGGCCGATCGCGAGCTGGCCCCCGCGGATCGTCCCCGTCGCGATCGCGCTGCCGGCCTGGCTGTTGACGCGGACTGGATTCGAAAACGTCGATCCGCCATCGGTCGAGCGAACGTAAAAGAGATCGCCGGCCCTGGGCTCGCCGGAGAAATAAAGAACGTGAACCATGCCGCGTGCGTCGACGACGGCCTCCGGCTGGATGCCGTCGTGCGGAACCCGGACGAGACTCACGATCTCGCGCGAAGTCGTGACCGAAGAGGCGCTGGCCGAGCAGTAGAGCACCGTGGCTACGGCGGAGACCAGGACGGCCGTCTTCATCATCGATTCATCATAGGTCAAAGCGCCGCACGCGCGCGTCAATCGCGCGACACTATTGATCCGGCGCGTTGACAACCATACGACGCTGAGCGACAATTCGCGTCGCTTCACGACGGTCCAGCCGCAGCGAATTGACGGCCTGCCGCGGGCTGACCTCCGAGCGAGGTGCCCACGATGTTCAGGCGTTCACGCAAGCGTGTCGAAAAGGCGCGTCACATGGCGGCGATGGCGGCCGCCACGCAGCATCTCGACAATCCGCTCACGACGGCGCTGATCGCCGAGCTGCAGCAGGCGATGACGGGCCACGTCGTCCAGTACGGCGACTCGAGCTACGACGCATCCCGCCAGCTGTCCAACAACGCCTTTCAGCTCTTTCCCCAGGCCATCGCCTACTGCGAGACGTTCGCCGACGTGCGCGCATGTCTCGACTTCGCGCGCAAGCGGAGCGTCGCGCTGGTGCCGCGATCGGGCGGCCACAGCACCGCCGGATTCTCGATCAACGACGGCCTGGTGATCGACGTCAGCCGGCTCGCGTACGTCGTCGTCGATCCCGGGAAGCGGCGTGCCGTGGTCGGCGCCGGCACGAATTTCGGCCATTTGAACGCCACGCTCGACGACTATCGGCTCCACGTGCCGAGCGGCGGCTGCGAGGACGTCTGCGTCGGCGGCTACGTGCAGGGCGGCGGCTTCGGGTTCACCTCCCGCGAGTACGGGATGAACTGCGACAACGTGGTCGAAGCGCTGGTGATGCTCGCAGACGGCGGCATCGTGAACGCGTCGGAGGCGGTGAACGCGCCGCTGTTCTGGGCGATCCGCGGCGGCACCGGCAACAACTTCGGCATCGTGCTGCAGGTGACCTACGAACTGCACGATCTGTGGCAGGTGTGGGGGTTCGGCCTGCGCTGGCCAATCGCGCAGGCGGCCGAGCCGCTCGCGCTGATGCAGCGCGACTACATGCGCGCCGGCGCGCCCGCATCGCTCGGCTACATGACCTTTCTCGTCTACCAGCACGAGACGCCGGGCACGCCACACCTGCAGCCGTACCTGCTGATGCGCGGCATGTATCACGGCGATCGGAGCGAGGGTCTCAGCATCCTCGAGCCGTTGATGAAGACGCCGGGCGCGTCGCTGCAGATCGACGCGACGGGGAACTATCGCGAGTTGAACCAGTCGCTCCTCGAAGAGCCGGACGCGATTCCGCTCGTCCCCGATATCGGCCGCGAAGACAAGCAGTCCGGATACATCGCGCGGCCGCTCGCGCCGGCCGACTGGCAGCGGGTAATCGATGCGTTCCTGCGCGCGCCGAACCAGTACTCGGTTGTGTGCATCGAGCCGTACGGCGGCGCGATCAGCGCGCGCGCGCCGGACTTCAACGCTTTCGTCCACCGGCAGGTCGACATGGACCTGTTCCTCGACGTCTTCTGGATCCAGGAGCCGGAGGAGGAACGCGCGAAGCGTTACCTGGACGACTTCGTCGCGACGATGAAGCCCTACTTCAACGGTGAGAGCTATCAGAACTACCCGCGCCGCGGGCTGCCGGACTTCCTGCGCCAGTATTTCGGCTCGAATCTCGAGCGGCTGGTCGGCTGCAAGAACATCTACGACCCGGCCCAGGTGTTCCGGTTTCCACAGGGGATCCCGTTGACGATGCCCGGCGTCGAGAAGGCGGCGGTGCTGGCGCTCGCCGCCGGGCCCGCCGCGGCGGCGATCGACTACGAACCGTACAGCCCGACTCCGCGCCCGTCCGTCGTCTCCGCGTAGCGCCGCGATGGACGCCCTTCTCGAAATTTTCTTCCTGCCGCCGATGGCGATCGCACGCGTCGGCAGCGCCGAGCTACCCGTCGAAGCGTATCAGTGGTCCGACGATCGCAGCGCGCACGGGGGCTCGCAGACGATCGTCCGGCCGGCGCCGACCTTCGAAGTGCTCGATGACGGGAGCCTGCGCGCATACCTGCCGGACACGATCCACTTCAAGGACGGCGACGGCCGAATCCGGCCGGTCGCGCCGTTCTTCGAATTGTGGGGACGCTTCCAGTCGGCGACCGACGGCACCGAGTGCGAGCGTCCGCTGACGACGGCGTCGCTCCGCGATCTCGGTGCTGATCGCCGCGACCTGCTGATCCGGATCACTGCAACCAATCAGAAGTCGGCGAGGCGCGCGCAGACGCCCGCCTGTGGATTCACGGCGCAGTGCACCGTCGCCGGCGACGACTACGCCGTCCACGACCTGGCGGCCTCGAGCCGGCACACTCCCGGCGAGGCGCCGCTCGTGCTCGACGCCGCGCCGATTCACATCGGACGCCTGCAGCTGATTCGTCCGGTCGAGGACACGGTCACGATCGACGGCAACGCGATCGACTTGAGCGTGGTGCGAGCGCGGTTCACGCCGCCGCCCGGGTCGGTCTACGGCCCGGCCACCGCCATCACCGGACCGGCGTCGCCGGTGCCGCCGGGCGTGTGGGACGCACCGCAGTCCGATTACGGCGACGTCTTCACGATCGTCGACCCCGCCAACCGGATCCTGAGTGACAAGACGGCGTACTCCAACGACTACGCGTGGGGTACCGGGCGCTACGAAGATCCCCAGCCGCAGGACGGCTACGACGGCGCCGACGTCGGGACGTTCCGCGCCTGGGGGACGGTCGACGACACCAGCGACGCGGTGCTCGAAGCGATCTTCAATTGGCACGGCCAGCGGTTCCACGCCATGGCGCGGATCTTCACCGGGCCGCCGGATTTCTCGCCGGACCGCCGTCCGTTCTTCAGCGTCGCCGACGATCTCGCCGACCGCGATCTGCCGCCGCCGCCGGTGACCGCGGCGACCGAGGCCGAGACGATCGCGGAGATCGTCGATCTGTTCAGGCGCGCGTTCGAGGCGGTGAGCCAGTTCAACGTCGACGGGGCGCGGTTCCGCGGCCTGTTCGAGAACCGACTCACGCTCGCCGGCGGCAGCTCGCAGCAGCCGCCGGGGCTTCCTGCCGTTGACGGCCGCAGCATGACCGCCGAGGATGTGCCCTATGTCGATCGGTTGCCGGCGCTCGTCGCGCCGCAGCCGCCATCGATCAATTCCAACGCCGTCGCCAACGACCGGCTGCCGTACAGCTCCGCGGCACGCTTCGTCCACGCGCAGCTGATGGACGAGGCCGTGCTGATCGACTTCCTGAAGCGGCGGCCGGACCACGTGCGGCAGCTGATCCGGCCGCCGATCGGATCGTTCGCGCAGCTGCCCGTCCAGCCGGCGCCCGAACCGAATCCCGCGTTCCGCGACCCGCGGATCGGCCGCGACATGATGCACGACATGCGGATGCCGCCGTACATGCGCGACGCCAACTACGCGCCGCTGTCGCTGACACGGCGCCAGTACGGCACGTTGATGGCGCTGCTCGACCAACTCGAGGCGCTCCAGGCAGGTGGCAGCCGATGAAGGTCTTTCCGAGAAACCTGACCGCCCGCGCGGCTGCCGTGGTCGCGGGCAATCCCGCGAGCACGCGGCTCGAGTCGGGCGTCGCCAACTGTTTTCCCGGACTCGAGTTCGACGTCCGCATGCTCGACACGCGGTTCTTTCCCGGGCTGCTGTTCCGGATCGTGACCGCGCCGCTTCGCGCCGAGCCGGGCACGGCGCCGGATCAACAAGGGTTCCGACTGCTGTATCTCGACTACCTCCAGGACCCGATGCTGCCGATCACCAGCGACGAGCCATGGGTCCAGACGCTGCTCGCGGCCTATCTCGGCACCGTCGGCAGCAGCGTCCTTGCGACCGGGCGGTGGTATCTCGACGCCATCGAGCAGGGCGGCAAACGCATCGAGATGCACGATGCGCAGAGCGGGTACTGGGACGGCGAGCGTGTCTGGTTCTTCGTGCGCGCCATCGCGCCGGACCTGCCGCTGACGATCACGCTGGTCCGCCGCGACGCCGGCTCGACCAGCGTGATGCCGGTCGTTCTGACCGGGTTCCGCCGCCCGTACGTGAACGCCGCCGGCGTCATCGACGCCGCGTACCGGCCCGGCGAGCTGACCGAGAGCATGTGCAATCCCTGGCAGCACGACTTCCGCGACTGCGGCTGTCACTATTGGGCGGCGAATCATCCCGACGTCGTCTTCGGTGAGGTCGCGGCCGCGAAGGCGCTGCCCGGCGGCGAATCGAGCAACCCCGAGCACGCCAACACGCTGCTCGACTGGATTCGAGACGATCAGTCGCGCGCCGGAGCGGCGGCGGCCGAGAACAACGTCTTCGCGAACCGGCCGTACGAGATCGATCACTTCGAAATCAACCGCCACTGGGAGCGGCTGCGTTTCGTCCTCGAGGGCCGCGAGATCGACGCCGCCTATACCCGGGGCCTCGAGGCGCCTGCGCTCGCGTACGCGTCGGCCGAGGAGATGATCGACGATCTCGAGCAGGTGCTCGCGCCGCTGGAGCTGACGCTTGCGCTCGAGTACCTCTACGCGCTCTTCAGCGTGCGCCGCGCGGAGGAGACGCCCGCCGATCGCTGGCCGACGATGCGGGACGACGTGACATCCATCCGGCGGTTCGTCACGCTCGTCGCCGTCGGCGAGATGACGCACCTGCGGTGGGTGAACCAGCTGCTCTGGGAGCTGTACCGCGGCGGGTTCTTCCCGCCGGGCCGATCCTACCGGCCGATCATCCGGCCCGGGCTGACGGTGCCGTCGTCGCGAAAAGGGTCGCGGCCCCGGATGCTGGCGCCGCTGACCGCGCAGACGATCCAGCGCTTCGTCATCGGCGAGCGCCCGAACGGGCCGCTCGACAACGCGTACGCGCGCTGCGTCACCACGCTCCGGCAACCGAACTACCCGCGGTACCTCTATGATCTGGCCGTCCGGATCGACTCGGACGGGATCGACCACTACAGCAAGTTCAGCGACGTCGCGCGCGTCATCGCGGCCTACCAGGGCGCCGTGCCGCCGGATCCGTATCTGCGCGAGGTACGGCCCGGCACCCCGGAGCAGGCGCGCGAGGCGCTCGACGAGTACGCCGCGATCGTTCAGGCGCTGCAAACGGCGTACATCGCCGAGAGCGAGCAGTCGCCGCAACGCGCGCAGGCATCGATCGCCGAGGCGCGCGCGGCCATGGATCGCCTGCTGGCCGCGGGCGAGCGGCTCGCGGCGCAGGGCATCGGCATCCCGTTCTGGCAGGAATCGGCGGTCGCAGCCACGACATGACGCCGGATCTCCACCTGTTTGGCGGCGCCGACCGGCGCCACGCGCTCGTCGTGGACGGTTCGCGCATCTATGACCTCGACCCGTCGACTGCGTCTGCGCTGCAGGCCGCGGAGGAAGATCCGATCGCACTCAGGGCGATGCTGTCAGATCTCGGCCTGCAGCCGGCGCGACCGTACGTCGACGCGGCGCCGCTCGCGCCGCCGCCGATCCGCGGCCTGTCGCTCGCGGTCTCCGCCTCGTGCAACCTCGCCTGCACGTACTGCTACGCGCAGCAGGGCGGGTTCGGCGGAGCGGCGAGCCCGATGGAGTGGGCCGTGGCGCAGCAGGCGATCGATCGCCTGCTCGCCGCCGCGGAGCCGCGATCCGCGGTGACGATCGCCTTCCTCGGCGGCGAGCCACTCGTCAACCGTGCACTCGTCCGCCGCGCAACGCTGTACGCGGAAGCGCAGAGCGCCGCACGGAACGTAACCCCTCGATTTTCGATCACCACGAACGGGACGCTTCTCGACTCGTCCGACGCGGACTTCTTCGACGCGCACCGGTTCGCGGTGACGATCAGCCTCGACGGCGTCGGCGCGGTGCACGATCGGCAGCGCCCGTTTCGCGGCGGCGGCGGCAGCTACGAGCGGATCCTGAAGCGGATCGCGCCGCTGCTCGAAGGCCGCGGCCGCATGCACGTGTCGGCGCGAGTCACGGTCACGCCCCGCAGCGGCGATCTGGCCGCCACGCTCGATCATTTCATCGCGCTCGGCTTTCACTCGGTCGGGTTCGCTCCGGTGCTCGCGGCGCCGAGCGGCTGCGACGAGCTCGCCGCCGGCGAGGTCGAAGCGCTGCTCCCGTCGATGATCGCGTGCGGCCGCGAATTCGAGCGGCGGGTCGCAGCCGGCGAGCGCTATCCCTTCTCGAACATGGAGAGCGCCATGGAGCAGCTGCATCGCGGCACGCACCGGCCGTATCCGTGCGGCGCGGGTGCCGGATACCTCGGTGTCTCGTCGGCCGGAGGTCTGTTCGCGTGTCACCGGTTCGTCGACGATGCACGCGCCGCGATGGGCAGCGTCGCACGCGGCGCTGACGATCGCCGCCGGACGATCTGGCTCAGCGAGCGGCACGTGGATCGGCAGGAGCCGTGCCACGTCTGCTGGGCGCGGTACCTGTGCGGCGGCGGCTGCCATCACGAGGTGATCAACCGCGGACGCTCTGCTTGCGAGTACATCCGCGGCTGGCTCCACTATTGCCTGGAGGCGTACGTGCGCCTGCTCGATCGCCGGCCCGACTACTTCGGCGAGCCGGCACGCCCGGCGGCAGCACCGGCGTGATCACCTGCGCGGTCTGCGTCGTCGGCGGCGGTCCGGCGGGGACGACGGCGGCCCGGCGCCTTGCACAGCACGGCCACGACGTCTGCCTCGTGGACCGCGGGCGGTTCCAGCGACGTCACGCCACCCAGTCGCTGCCGCCCTCGATCCTGCCGCTGCTCGGGCAGCTGGGCCTGCGCGACAGGATCGAGGACGCCGGATTCCGCCGGCCGGACCGATCGCTCATCCGCTGGGGAGCGAGCGGCGCGTTCGCGAAGGACGCGAGCCCGGAGTGCGGATTCCTCGTCGATCGGGATCGGTTCGATACCGTGCTGCTCGACGCCGCGCGCGACGCCGGCGTTCGCGTGCTGCAGCCTGCGACGGTCGTCCGCGTCGAATCGTCCGACGGCGGCAGCAGCGCGTGCCTTCGCGACGGCACGCGCGTCCGCGCGCGATTCCTGGTCGATGCCGCCGGACGCTCAGGCGTGTTGCCGCGGGGGCGCGTGCTGACGCCGTTGTCGACGATGGCGTTGTACGCGTACTGGGATGACTCGGCGATCGACGGAGGCGAACCGCGGATCGAATCCGGCGAGTCGGCGTGGTACTGGGGCGCGCTGCTGCGGTCCGGCGTGTTCTGCGCGACCGTGTTCGTCGACGGCCGGCGTTGTCGCGGGTTGACGCGGCCCGCGCGCGAGGCCTTCTACCACGATCTGATCCGCGAATCGACGCTGCTGGCGCCGTGCGTTCGCGGACGACTGCTCGGTCCGGTGCGGGCGTGCGACGCGTCGCCGTTCGTCGACGCGCGGCCGGTCGCGGACAGCACGATCAAGGTCGGCGAGGCCGCGTTTGCGGTCGATCCCCTGTCGTCGCAGGGTGTGCAGATCGCGATGCGCTCCGCGTTGCACGCAGCCGCCGTCGTGCACACGTCTGTGCATCTTCCGGACCGCGCCGCGCTCGCGCGGCGGTTCTATCGGGAGCGGATCGCCGACGCGGCGGCGCACCACGCGACGCTAACCTGTCGTGCCTACGCCGCAGCGGGCGCGAGCGAGGCGAACGAATTCTGGAGCGCGCGCTCGGCGGAACTTCGCGGGCGTTCCGCTCCGGCGCTGCGCGCGGACACGGTGGCCGATGCGGTCGTCCTGTCGCCGCTGGCGCGCGTCCAATCGTCGCCGGTTCTCGACGGCGAGGTAATCTGCGAGGGTGCCGTGATCGCGCATCCGAACCTCGATCGCGCGGTCGCGTTCCTCAACGGCGTGCCTGTGGCGCCGCTGGTGCGCGCGGCGTCGATTCCCAGGCATCGCGATGCCTTGCTGATCGAGTGGATGCAACACGCGCCGCCACCGGTGTGCCGGCAGATCCTCGGCTGGCTCTGGCAGCGCGGTGTGCTGGAAGATGCGCGCCAGTATGTAGCGCGAAGGCTTCAGCCGAGCGTCAGTTCGTAGGGGACGACCTTCACGTCGTCCCGATCACGTGCGCGCGCTGTCGCGTTCCGCGATCTCGAACGCACGCCGCAGATCGATGACGTCGCGCGTGGCGTCTCCCTCGGTCACTGTCGAGAACAGCGGCGCCAGAAGGCGGCGCGCTTCAGTGGGACTGCCGTCGGCGATGAGGCAGTGCGCGAGGCGCGTTGCCGCCCGGATCCTCCACATGCGTGCGCGCTGGCCCTCGGCGCAGGCCACGGCCGACTGGAACAGCGCGCGCGCGTCGGTGGTCGCGCCTCGCGCCAGGGCCAGGTCGGCACGGACCCGCAGCAATTCCGCCTCCGCCCAGCGCTCGTCGGACTCGGCGATCCGTTGCGAGGCTGCCTGCAGCAGACCTTCGGCGCCGTCGACATCGCCGGCGCGAAGCCGCGCCTCGGCGATCAGCATCTCCGCGAACGATCGGTAGGTCTGCGCGCCGGTCGCCCACCATGCGGCCGCGGCTTGTTCCATCTGCTCGATCGCGAGCGGAGCATTGCCCTCTTCCGCGGCTGCCCACGCCGCCCAGAAGCGGCCGGTCGCGGCCATCAGTCGGAACGACTGCTCGTCTGACAGCGTCGTGAGCCGGCGCGCCGACTCCCGCACGGCGGCGGGCTCACGGCGCAGCACGCGGACGAAACAGAGGTAGGTCAGAGCCTGCGCGATCGTGTGCAGGTGGCGCAGTCGTTCGGCGTGCGCCAGCGCACCGAGCTGCGTGGCGAGCGCCTGATCGGGCCGACCCAGCACCCACAGCGCGAGGCTGAGGAAGCTCATCGCCGTCTCGGCGTGGTCGGTTCCAAGCAGCGGCGCGAGGGGCGCGTGCTTTTCCGGGTCGTAGGCCGCCAGCGATTGCTCGAGATGCGTGCGCGCCGCCTCGGGACTGCCGGTATGAAACAGCACGGCGCCGAGCGCGCGATGGCCGACCATCTGATGGGTCGGATCGTGGAGCTCGGCCGCGAGACGCACGAGCTCCTCCGCCACCGGCCGCGCCTGCGCGTGCTCGGCGCGAACCATGTGATACGCGTACAAGCCGTTCAGCGCCGTGATGAGCGCGTTCGAGTCGTCGACCGCGCGCGCCAGCGCGCGCGCCTCGGTGTACGCCTCCCCAGTGACCGCGGCCGCGAATCCCTGCGTGGCGCGCAGTGCGGCGGCACGCGCCAGCCGCGTCGCCAGCTCGCGAACCTGCCGGCCGCGATCGTCGGGCAGCTTCCGCAGCATCTCGAGCCCGCGCGTCAGGTGCGCGACCGCTTCGACGTCGTGCGAGCCTTCGAGCGCGCGCTGACCGGCGAGCTGCCAGAATCGCGCCGCTGCGTCGACGTCGCCGGCTTCCGTGTAGTGGTACGCGATCAGCTCCGGTCCCGCTTCAGGGTCGTCGGCGAATTTCGCGCGGAACATGTCCGCCGCCCGGCGGTGATACTCCTGGCGATCGGCCCTGACGAGCGATTGATAGGCGGCGTCCTTGACCAGCGCGTGCTTGAAGCTGAAGACGGCGAGCGGCGCGACGCCCCGCTGCTGCAGCAGTCCGGCGGCGACCAGCCGCGCGAGGTCCTGCTGGACGACCGCAGCGCCCGCAGGTGACATGGCCGCGAGCCACGCGTAGCGGAACTCGCGGCCGAGCACCGCCGCGAGCTGTGCGAGCGCCTTTGCCGACGACAGCCGGTCGAGGCGCGCCCTGAGCGAATCCTGAATCGTCGCCGGCACTTCGATGGCGGACAACGGGGCGCTCAACGCGTAGCCGTCCGACGTCTCGCGCAGGGCGCCCGACTCGATCAACGCCTTCGTCAGCTCCTCGACGAAGAGCGGAATGCCGTCCGTCGTCGCCGCGATTTGCGCGAGAACCTCGGCGGGGACGCGCCTGCCGCCGGCCACGAGCTGCACGAGCGTGGCGACGTGGGCGCCGGGCAGCCGCGCGAGCGCCACCGACGACACGTGCGACTGTCCGCTCCACGGCGCGGTGAAGTCGGGGCGGAACGTGAGCACGATCAACGCGCGTCCGGTGCGCACTTGATCGACGAGCAGGTTGAGCAGTTCGAGCGACGTCGGGTCGACCCAGTGCAGATCCTCGATCACCAGCAGCACCGGATCTGCGCCCCCGGCGTTCAGCAGGAGGCGGGACAGCGCGGCGAGGGTGAGAACTTTCCGCTGCCGGGCGCCAGGCTGCAATCCTTCGTGTGCCGCCGGAGCGGCGATCGACAAGAGGGACGCGAACAGCGCCTGGTCGGTCGAGTCCGTGATGCCGTGGTGTGCGAGCGCGGAGGTGAGCAGCGACAGCCGCTCGCCGTCCGGCACGTTGACTCGCTCGAGGCCCAGAATCCGCCGCAGCAGCTCGACGAACGGGTGCAAGGGCGTGTTCGTGTGGTACGCCGAACACTGGCAATCGAGGCGGAGGTGGGCCTGCCCGCTGATCGCCGCGCGCGCCGACCTGAGCAGCCGCGACTTACCGATCCCGGCTTCGCCGGAGACCAGCACGACCTGACCGGCGCCGTCGGATGCGCGCCGCCAGCGGTCGAGCACCAGGTCGAGCTCGCGCTCGCGACCGATTGGCGGTGGCAGGTGCGGGAGGTCGCGGTCGTCCGCAAGCGCGCCGTCCACTTCCGACACGACGCGGTACACCCCGATCGCCCTCGTCGATCCGCGCGGCGGCGCAACCCCGAGCTCTTCGCAGTAGAAGGCGCGGCGCGCGATCCGGTAGGTGTCGGCGGTGATGACGACCTGGTCGGCGGCGGCGATCTCGCGGGTCCTCGATGCGACGCTGGCGACATTGCCGGTGAGCGCCGGCGCGCGCCCGCCGCGGCGATCGCCGCTGATGATCGTGCCGGTATGCACGCCGACCGTCGCGCTCAACGCGAGACCGTGCAGCACCGGCACGGTCGCTGCGAGCTGGCCGGGCAGCCCCCGGACTGCATCGACCATCTCGAGGCCGCATCGGACGGCGCGCCTCCCGTCGTCTTCGTGCGCTGACGGGTACCCGAAGTAGACCACGAGCTCGTCGTCGGTCGCGTGTGCGAGGTGGCCGTCGAGGCGCCGCACGATCTCGCCGCAGGCCGCCTGATACGCGAGCAGCAGCTCGTGCAGATCCTCGGGGTCGAGGCGGTCGGCGAGCGCGGCGGCGTCGACGAGGCCGCAGACCAGCACCGTCACCTGCCGGCGCTCTGCCATGCGCTCGGAGGCGTGCGCCGTGGCGACGTAGGTCTGCCCGGTCGCCTCGACGTCGTTCGCGCGAACGTGTGCAAGCGTTGTCGGCCAGTCGGTGCCGCCGACCGTGTTCATCGTCGCGAGCAGCGCGCGCGCGTCGGCGACGACGGCGTCCATCGACGCGTAGCGATCGGACGGTGACTTGGCGAGCATGCGATCGACGATCTGGACCGCCGCGGCGGGCAGCGACTCGTCGCACCGGACCATCGGGTCGTACAGGATCGCGGCGGCCTGGCGGTAGCCGCTGTCGCCGGCGAACGGCAGGCGGCCGTTCAGCATCTGGTAGAAGACGACGCCGAGGGCCCAGATATCCGTTCGGTGGTCCACGTCGCCGCGGATCTGCTCCGGCGCCATATAGGCGGGCGTCCCCAGTGTCGACGCGGTCCCGGTGAGCGTAGCGCTCGCGACTTTCGCGATGCCGAAGTCGATGACCTTGGCGATGCCGGAGGACGTCATCAGGATGTTCGCCGGCTTGATGTCCCGGTGCACGATGCCGCGGGCGTGCGCGCGGGCCAGTGCGCCGCCGACCTGCACGACGATGTCGAGCGCACGATCGACGGGCAGCCTTCCGGCCGAGAGCAGTCGATCGAGCGACGGGCCGTCGTAGTAGGCCATGGCGATGAAGAGGCCGGCCTCGGGCTCCTCGTCGATTTCGTAGATCGTGCCGATGTTCGGGTGATCGAGCAGCGACGCGCTCCGCGCTTCGCTGATGAAGCGCTCCTTCGCGCGAAGATCGGCTGACAGGTGCGGCGGGAGGAACTTCAGCGCGACCACGCGTTCGAGGCGCGTGTCGACGGCTTTGTAGACCATGCCCATGCCGCCGCTGCCGACGGTGTCGACGATCCGGTAATGGGAAATGGTTCGGCCGACCACGGTGGACGCGCCGATTATGCCGTACCGCACTCCGAATCAATGGCGCGGATCAGACAGCAGGTACACCTGCATCGTTCCGTACGTATGGTCCTTGATCACACAGGTCAGCTGCGGACGGCGCCGCTTCTTGAACGCTTCAAAGCCAACGTGCAGCTGGTAATTGGGACTTTCGGTGCGCGCCGCGTCCGTCATCAGATCGTTGATATGACGGTCGACGAGGATCACGCCCGGATTGAGCCGGTCGAGCGCTTCGTCCAGGCTGATCGGCTCGCCGGAATAGAGCGGATTCGTGGAATCGATCGGCAGCAGCCACGAGCGGTAGCGGTACTGCCGCAGCCCGAGCCAGTACCGTTGCAGCCCAACCACCAGCGAGCCGGGCGGAATGCAGCCAGCCACCTCTGATTCATACCAGTCGTAAGGCGTGACCTGTCTGGCCTGAGTGTGGGCCCGCGAAACGTGGATCCCTCCCTCCAGCACGACGAGTCCCAGAAGCGTCGCCAGAGCGACCTGCGTCGCGACGCGGCCGCGATCCCAGAGCCAGATGCCGACCCAGGCCAGCAACAGAGCTGCGAGCGGCCACAGCGCGATCATGTAGTTGAGGCTCTTCACCTTGAGCAGCATGACGAACATGGCCAACTGGGCCAGCGACGCGAGAGCGAGGACGCAGACGGTGCGCGAAGACGCGTCGCGCGCACGGCGCAGCGCGACCGCGACCGCGGCTGGAGTGCCGATCAGCATCGTCCATGTGCCGACGCGCGTGAGCGCGAGGCCGCGTATGGACCGCACCGCCCAGTCGAGCGAAATCGGTCCGTCTCCGTGCAGGACGTTGTCGACGTAGAAGCGAGGGTCCAACAGGTTGAAGCGGGCGGCATCCATCCGCATCTGACCGACGAAGTCCGACCATCCCGTCGCGATGTAACCCACCCAGAAGAACCAGGGCCCTGCGAAGCCGACGAGGATCAGCCAGAGATCGCCGTTGCGGAGCACACGCCACCGGTGTCGAACGATCAGGACACCGGCGAAGACAGGCAGCCAGAACAGGCCGTAGAGATGGCTCAGGCTCGCCAGGCCGGTAAAGAAACCGGTAAGCACGTACCACGAGCCGCCGCGGCTGTGTTCGGCGCGGTTGAACGCAGCCAGCGCCAGCAGCGCGAATACCGGCACGGCAATGTCATAGCGGTTGATGCGCGCCCGGTCGAGGAGCAGGATTCCGGTGCCCTCGCCGCCTTCCGTCACCCGCAGCGTGATCATCAGGACGACCGCGAGAGCCCCGACGCGGTTGCCGCCGAGTTGCCGCCCGACCGCGAAGACGACGAGCAGCAGCAGGAGGCCGCAGGCAACCGGCAGAGCGCGCATCTGCGCCACGCCGACGCCGAACAGCCGGAACAGTCCTGCCTGCATCAAGGGGAACAGGGGCATCTGCTCGAAGTGGTGACGCTCCATCCCGTAGTAGCCGGTGAACAGATCCGAGCCAAGCCGGCCTTCGGTCGCCAGCTTGTACGGTGCTGCGGCGATCCACGGCTCGTCCTCGCCCATCGGTGGAAACACCGTCAAGCGAGGAAGCGTCGCGAAAAGGTAGGCGACCAGCCCGAGCAGGAGGATGGCGTGCGGCCACCGTGTCATGATTCCAACACCGTTCCCCCCGACAGAAGGCGGCGCGGTCCCGCGGCACGACGACGTGCGCAGATTCTAAAGCGGACGAACGCAACTCGGAAGCATCGGAACCGACACTTCGAATGCCGGACCTCACTGGTGACCGGGATCTTGTTGTGCCGGCACGCGCTCCTTCAGCTCGTGAAACCAGTTCAAGACGATACGAATCTCGTCAAATGCCGATGTGTCCTCCGCCTCGTTTGCAAACACCGGCGTGATGAATCGCTTGCCGGTTGCATCGACATCCCGGTTCCTGGCGTACCCCGGGCTGGTCGACCCGAACTTGCCCGCCGGCAGCGAGACGGGCGTGCCGAACGCAAACTGAGGGCCCGTCCGAACCGGCACGACAAACAGCTGATTGATCGTCGGCTCGTAGAACAGTTCCTTACCGTCGCGCGACCAGAAAGGGTGATGCGACGAGCTGCTCGTCGACGGCACCTGATACTTCGCACCGGTGGGTGGGTACGGCTGGACGAACACGCTGCCGTTGGCCCCATACGCCACCCACCGGCCGTCCGGCGAGAACGCGCTTCCGATCGGCGCCGTTGACTCGACGTCCGGGAACTCCGACGAGCGGCGCTGCCGCACGGACAGCACCCAGAGCGTCACCTTGGAAGATTTGGTGACGGTGTACAAGAGCTCGTCCCCGGAGGGCGACGACGATTCCGGCGTATGAGCGGCTCCTTCTTCGGCCTTCGTCAATCGCTCGGCGGTGCCGCTGCCATCGGCCGGCTGCCAGAAGATGCCGCGATCGCCGTCCCGATCGGACTGGAACACGATCCGCTTGCCGTCTGGGGTCCAGGTCGGAAATCGGTTGACGCCGCCAAAGGTGAGGCGCTGTATCGACGTGCCGCTGCCGAGCTCGTAGACGAACACGTTGCCGTCTTTACCGGCCTCGGATCCAAACGCCACATGGCGGCCGTCCGGCGACATCCGCGCATGGACGTACGTCCCACTCTGCAGCTTCAATCGTTCGAGCGTACCGTTGCGATCGACCAGCGCGAGATCCTGCGCCCCCGACGCAATGTTCGTCGGACCAGGAACGTACACGAGCGTGCCCGTCAACGACGTGCTGAAATGCGCCTCGCCGGTCACGTTAGGACTGTTCGAAGTGGGCATGACGACGGGTGTGGTCGCGCGTCGGATGCCCTCGAGAATCGGAATTCCAAGGCTCGTTTCGAGGCGAATCGGGTCGAAACGGCTGGCATACAACACTCCGCCGCGCGCATAGAGGATATGGCCGGTCGACACGTACTGCCCGCCGCTGCCGTTTTCGATCACGACCCTGCGATCGCGCGACCTGGGTGCCTGCACCACGATCTGCGCGTGTTCCCACCGGTCGTCAGAAGAACCTTTCGCGACCGTGAAGAGCACGTTCCCGCCCGGCAGAATTTGCGGGGCATCCGCGTACTCATCGCGCTCGACGCTGACGAGCAGCTCCGGGGTGCCGCCAGTGGGCGAGACGCGAAAGATGCCTTTCGCGCCCTGTCCGAACACGATCCCCGCTTCGTCCCACCAGGTGCCAAACGGGTTGTCTGCCGGGCAAACCATCACAGCGACTCCACCGGTGACCGCGATCCGCCTTAGCCCGCGATCGGCTGACGAATAAAACACCAGCGATCGGCCGTCGGGAGAGAACGTCGGTGACGAAACCCCGATGGTCCCGCCCGTGGTGCCGGCGATCGGCTGCGCCTCGGTCGAGGCGAGCTCCCGCAGGTACAACTGCTGATTCGCTACGTAGACGATCTGCCGGCCATCCGGCGAAATCGCGGTCATCTGGCGGCCAGGGTTCGTGAAGATCTGGCCCGGCGCCAGCGGCAGTGAAAACCGCGCGACCGGAGCCGGGGCGGCAACAGGCTTCGTCAACCAGACGACGGCACCAGTCGCGGCGCTCGCCGCCGCTGCTGTGACAACGAACGGCGCGACACGCCTCCATCGTGGCCGCCGCGGCGAGGTCGTTGACGCGGCCGGCTGCGCCGACGCCGCGACCAGCTCGGTGATGAGGAATCGCGCCGTGCTGATGTCTGACACGCGCTTGGCGTGATCCTTCTCGAGACACCGACGCAGAAGCAGGCGGATGTGGCCGGGGACGTCGGCAGGCAGCGCGCTCCAGTCCGGCTCGCCGCGGATGACCGCGGCGAGGACTTCGGTGGCATCGTCGCCATCGAACGCGCGCGTGCCGGTCAGCATTTCGTAGAGCACGCAGCCGAACGCCCAGATGTCGCTGCGCTTGTCGGCCGCGCGCCCCTTTGCCTGCTCCGGCGACATGTAGGCAGCAGTGCCGAGAATCACGCCCAGTTGGGTCATCGCCGGAGTCGTGATCGTCGGCGACAGCGTCACACTTGCGGAGAGGCCCGACACCGGCTCGATCGGCTTGGCCAGTCCGAAGTCCAGAATCTTCACCGTGCCGTCCGGCCGCAGCTTGATGTTCGCGGGCTTCAGGTCCCGATGGACGATGCCCTGGTCGTGCGCCGCTTCGAGGGCGTCGATGATCTGCTTCGCAATCGGCAGCGACTCGCCGATCGGCAGGCGCCCATCCGCCAGCCGCTCCGCGAGCGTGGGCCCGTCGACGAGCTCGAGGATGAGCGCTGGAATGCCATCCGATTCCTCGAAGCCGTAGATCGCGGCGATATGCGGGTGATTCAGCGAGGCGAGGACGTGTGCTTCGCGCTTGAAGCGGGCAAGGCGCTCCGGATCGGCGGTGAAGGCTTCGGGAAGGACCTTGAGCGCGACGTCGCGATTCAGCTTCGCATCGCGGGCGCGGTAGACCTCGCCCATGCCGCCACTGCCTAGAGCGGAAAGGATTTCGTACGAGCCAAGTCGAGCGCCGGCTGCGAGGGCCATTAGTTCTCGCGCAGGAGTGCCGCTGATTGTAGTTGGTCCTTCAGATCCCGGAAAAGCGGGATGAATGCGACACGAGGTCCGACGATGCTGACCACCGCTGGTGGCGGACTGGCCGGCGAGAGTGCTCCGACGATGGACTTTTGACGATCTCGTGATGAATTCCGATCGCGCGGGCGAGATACCATCCGCCGTTGCCTGTCCCACTCACGACGGAGGATGACATGACTCGACGACTGGTGTGCAATTTCGCAGGAGCAACGTGCATCGCGGTGGCATGCGCCGGCGCGGCCGGCTCCGCGGCGGGAATCCGGACCGTGACGATCATGGATCAATGCGATCCAGCGACGTTCAACGCGGCGGTCGGACCGGGAACCTGTACGGGCAACAGCGGCGGCGTGCCGTTCGACACCTTCATCGCGGAGATCACCAAGACGCAGCAGGCCGGTGCGTGGCATTTCGCGCCGGGCGTCGTACACATGCGCGACGGCGAGGCACTGCAGGCCAGAAACAAGGGCGGCGAGATGCACACGTTCACCGAGGTGCAGCAGTTCGGCGGCGGATTCATCGACCTTCTCAATCAGCTGTCCGGCAATCCGGTGCCCGCGCCCGAGTGCGATCCGACGACCAACCACGAGATTCAGTTCGTCGCGCCCGGGGGCAAGACGGACCCGGACGTCGAGGAGCCGGGCGTTCACCACTACCAGTGCTGCATCCATCCCTGGATGCGGACGGACATCATCGTCCGTTGAGCCCAGGCCGGAGAGGTTGCCGCCGCGGTCAGGCGTCGCGGCGGCGAACCTCGTCGGCTCGTTCCCGGTCCCCCCTTCCCGACGAAGCTCCCTTCTCATCATCGATGTCGTCCCTGACCCTCCGTTTTCGATATCTCGAGTAGGGCGGTCGGGCAACCGCGCCGACGCGCCCTGGAGGCAGTGAGACGTCGTTTCGGATGAAGAAGGAGAGACCAATGGCCGAAGTCATGACGCCGACGATGCGCGCTCCACGACCGGCACGCAACGGCGTGAACACACCCGTCCTGATGGCAAGCGTCAACGCGGTCAAGGAGACGCCAGCGCTGGCGAAGTTCCAGTTTCGCGCCACCAATCGCTGGGTGAGCGGCACCTACAGCCAGTCGCGCATCGAGTCGTTCAGCGGCGCGGGTGGCGAACACTCGCACGAGATCCAGTTCAGCTACGGCGCCGATCACCCCGCCGTGCTCGTCGGAGAGGACCGCGGCCCGACGCCGACCGAATTCCTGCTCCACGCGCTCGCCGCCTGTATCACTGCCGGAATCGGCAACATCGCCGCCGCCCGAGGCGTGACGCTCACGTCGGTCGAGTCCCGCGTCGAAGGTGACATCGACCTGCAGGGAATCCTCGGGCTGTCGGGCGACGTTCGCAACGGCTATCAGCGGATTCGCATCGGTTTCACGATCGCAGGTGATGCGCCGCCCGAAAAGCTGCGCGCCATCGTCGAGCAGTCCCGCGCCCGGTCGGCCGTGTTCGACGTGCTCACCAACGGCGTTCCGGTCGACGTCAGCATCACGACCCGCTGAGCCCCCGACTGCAGTCAGGAAAGCGTGGCGACGGGCTGGCCGATCGCCCTCGCGGTCGCGGTGCCGCGGGGCGATCGGGTACCCGCTCGGCGCCAGGAAGGGATGTTGTCCGTGAAAGTCGACGTTGTCGTCGTCGGAGCCCGTTGCGCAGGCGCGGCGACCGCCTTGCTCCTCGCCCGGGCGGGCGCCCGTGTGCTGCTGATCGACAAGGGAAGGTACGGCACGGACTCCCTCTCGACGCATGCGCTGATGCGCGGCGGGGTCCTCGCGCTGCACCGCTGGGGCGTTCTGCCGGCGATTGTTTCGGCCGGCACGCCGCCAGTACAGTCGACGACCTTCAGCTACAGCCACCATGACATCACCGTGCCGATTGAGGAGCGATTCGGCGTCAGCGCGCTGTATGCGCCGCGCCGTGCGCTGCTCGATCGGATCCTGGTCGACGCCGCTGCGGACGGCGGGGCGGAGGTCGCCCACGGCGTCCGGCTCGACGACCTGATCGTCGACGAGCGCGGCCGCGTGCGAGGCGTCGCCGTCCTGTGGGGCGGTGCGCGGCGGCACATCCACGCGGACATGGTCGTCGGCGCCGATGGCCTCTATTCAACCGTTGCGCAACGGGTTCGTGCGCACGACGTCGTCGTCGGCCGGCACGCCGCCGGAGTCTTGTACACCTACTGGCATGGCCTGCCGTCAGCGGGGTACTACTGGAAGTTCCAGCCGGGTGCGAGCATCGGCGCGATTCCGACCAACGACGGTGCGACGTGCGTGTTCGCGTCGGTGCCGGCCCAGCGTTTTCGCGAAGAGGCGCGCGGCAACGCGATCTCCGCCTACCGGCGATTCATCCGGGAGGTCTCGCCGTCATTCGACGCGACGCTCGAAGACGCCGCATGCGCCGAGCCGGTTCGCGGCTTCGGCGGGCACGTCGGTTTCATCAAGAGCAGCGCAGGGCCAGGCTGGTCGCTCGTCGGGGACGCCGGGTATTTCAAGGATCCGATCACCGCCCACGGGATCACCGACGCGTTGCGTGACGCGGATTTACTGACGCGCGCAATCCTCGATGGCACGACCGCCGCGATGTCCGGCTACGAGCGGACACGGCACGACCTGTCGCGGCGGCTGTTCGAGCTCTCCGACGAGATCGCGTCGTTCGACTGGAGCGACGAACAGGTGCAGTCGCTGCATCGCGCGTTCAGTGCGGAAATGTCGCGAGAGGTGCGGGCGCTGGCCGCTCTGCCGCCGCTGCCGTGCCTGGTGCCATCGGCAGCCGCGCCTCACGCGCTCCGATCGTGACTGCCGTCAGCGTGCCTGAGATTCCGTAAGGATCGTCTGCCGGTTACCGGACGATGATCACCAGTTGCCGTCTGACCCGGTGGCCGTCGCGACCGGTCGCGGTCAGCTCGTACGTGGTGGTGCGTGCGGGCGTCGCGCGCAGGCAGTTCAACGTGCTGGTCGGGGGAACGTCGCCAATGTCGGGTTCGACGCGTGCCTGCACGGCGTCGTTGACGGCGTAGCAGAGACGCGTGGGCGCGCCGGCCGCGACCGACCCCGGCCGCGGCGTAAAAATGAGGATGCTCGCGCGCTCGGTCGGTGACGGCGGCACGACCGGCGGAGTCAGCACCGGATCGCTGCCGCGCGCTTCCAGCTCTGAGGCCGCAGGGATCGGGGCCGGTTGAACGGGCTCTGGCGCAGGTGAGGCGGCGGCATCGACGGCAGCAGTCACCGGCTGACTCGCCCGCGCTGGAGGCGTCGTGCCTCCGAGAGTGCGTTGAAGGAACGAACCGATGCTGGCTACGTTCCAGCGGTCCCACGAAAGCCCTGCCCAGTACGAGAAGCCGCCGACGATCGTCGCCAGGATGATCGTGAGGATCACCGCGCCGACCCGGCTCGTGTCCGAGCCGTGAAGGGTCAGCTGGATGTCTTGTCGCAGCGGCAGTGATTCGAGATCGTACCGGGGCTCGACCGATGCGGCAGATTCCGTTCTGACGGAGAAACCGGCTCCGGGTTTCCTCCCTGGCGGCTGGGGCGCAGACTCCGGTTCCGGCGCCAGCACGAGACTCAGATTCCGCCGGCTCGCCGCAGCGCCGGCGGCATCGTCGCTCGCGTCGCGCTGTTTGGCAGCCTGGCTCAACGACGCGCGGGCTTTGCCCAACTCGCCAAGGCAGAGCGCGCGCGTACCGAGTTCGTGCAGCGCCCATGCCTCGGCGGATCGATCGCCGGTTGATCGGGCCGCGGTGAGACACTGTTCGAGCGTGACTGCCCAGGCGCCCCAACGTGCGCCGAGGATGAGGGCCCCCTCGAGCAGCTGCCCGATTCGCAGCACCTCACCCCACCGCCGGGCGTCAGCCGCGCTCTGCTGCGCGCGGACCAGCGCGTCGGATTCCTCCAGCAGACTGGCGGGGCTGCGCCGGTAGCGCTCTGACCACGCGGTGAAATAGGTGATCGCGCGATTCACCCAGGGCTTCAGATCTTCCTTTCGGCGGAGCTGATCGCCGATGCCGGACGCGAGCCGATGCCGCGAGTCGCTGCTCACGATGACGCCGCGGCGCGCGAGCAGCATCAGCGCCGGATCGAGGTCGGTGACGTCCGCGATGGCGGCAATGTGCTGAACCCGCAGCGGCACACCGGGCAGCGCCGCCAGCGCCAGCAGCGCGCGCCGCTGCTTTTCGTCGGTCGAGGCCATCAGCTCGGTGACCAGGTTCGCCGGCGTGATGTTTCGAGCGCAGATGTCGAGCAACATCCCCTGCTCGCGGGCGATCGCCGCGGCTTGCATGATGCGACGCGGATGTCCGTCAAACGCGGCGCAGAGTGTCGCCGCCGCCGCGCGCTCGATGCCGTCGACCGTCCGCTCCATCTCGCGTTCCAGGAGCGACACTGCATGGTCGACGGGCAGCCCTTTCAGCGCGATGCTGCGCACCTCGCCCCACAGACACCGCTCGCGCGTCGCCACCGCGAACGCGGATCGCGGGGCGATGTCGAGCACCTGTTCCAACTCGTGCTGCGACACGCGTACATCGTCGAGCACGATCAGCGCCTGCTTGTCCTGAAGACCGCGGCGGATCTCCGTGTCGGTCGGTTTGCAGATCTCGTCGCTCTCGAAGAAGGCCTCGAACAGCAGCTGCTGGAGATCGGCAGACGTGTGATGCCGCGCGTGCAGGTAGACGATGCCGTCGACGAACGACGCGGCCCGCGGATGGTGCGCGAGATGTCGGAGGAGGGCGGTCTTGCCGATCCCTGATTCGCCGCTGACCTCGACAGGAAGCCCCGCGTCGAGGGCGGAGAGCGCGGCGGTCAGCTCAGCCCCGCGATCGAACAGGCCGCGAATCAGCCGTGGGCGGACCAGGACCGGCGTCGGCCGCGGGCGGATGTGCGCGCGCTCGGTCCGCGAAGCTTCCCGGACGACTCCACCGGACGCCTCGCCGATCTGCAGGACATGGCGGCCAACGGCGATCTGGCCGCTGATCGCGCCGTACAGCGAAGGCTCGTCAACGCGCGCCTCTGCATCGCCACGCGAAACCGCCGCGTGGTGATCAAGCTGGTCATGGTTCAGCTTGATGGTCATCCTGCGCAGTATGCGCTGGCTCGCCGAGCTTTGTCTCGACTGGCTGCGATGGTTCACATAATACGCTGAGCCTGCGTCAACATCACAGTCGATCTCGAGAGACTTCGAGCGTACGTGCGCTGCTGGCCAATTCAGTCACCTCGACCGTGAAAGAGAGTCTCCACGATGACGTCCTTCGACACGAAGCATCTGCCGTCGGCGCCGTCGGCCGTCGCTCCGGACGGCTCGAGCGTCAGGATCCTGCTTGGGCTGAGGTCCGGCGGCATGGCGCACTTCGAGCTCGCCGCTGGTCAGACATCGAAAGCTGTCACGCATCGAACCGTCGAGGAGATCTGGTACTTCGTCTCGGGCCGCGGCGAAATGTGGCGCGAGCAGAACGGGGTCGCGACGGTCGTCGACGTCCATGCCGGCGTGTGTCTGACGATCCCGTTGGGAACGCGCTTTCAGTTTCGGTCATGTGGCGCCGAGGCGCTCGCGGCGGTTGGCGTCACCATGCCGCCCTGGCCCGGCGACGACGAAGCCATTGTCGTCAAAGGTGAATGGCAACCGACCGTTCGATGATGTAGTTCATCCGCGCGCGCTCGACGCACTCCTCGGCCAACGCCTTCCTTACACGACGGAGGCAACCAGCACAGCCGCGACAGAAAGTCTTGTTGCGTCTCCGATGCGGCGTTGTCATGCCGCCGTGATGGTCAGCTCCTACATTGAGCGACCTTCGCAGGTGCCGAAGGAGGTTCAATGAGCGTGCGACGACACATCAGCGCGGCAGTGACTGTCTCCCTCGTCGTATGCGCGATGAGCGCGCCGGCCGACGCGCAGACTGTCACGTTCCGTCCTTACATTCAGCCGGGCGACAACGGCCCGTTTGGGCCGAAGGATCAGATGGTCGTCGCGTGGCAGACCAACGAGACCCTGCCGAATCCTGCTGCGTACTCGGTCCAGTTCGGGCCATCGCTCGCGCAGCTGGCGCCGGCGCCGATCAGCGGCCGCGTGGTTGACGACTATCTGTCGGCGGATCCGCAGTTCTCCGCGTTGACGCTGCCGTTCAAATACGGCGCTCATGTGAACTACGTGGCCGTTCTGGCATCGCTCGACTACGCGACGACCTACGTGTATCGCGTCACCGGTCCGGGCATGCCGGCAGGCGGGTTCGTCTCGTCATTCCATACCCGGAAGCGCGACGGGCATTTCGCCTTCCAGGTACAGGGTGACGAGGGGTACTACCCGAACATTCCCGGCACGAACCCGCCGCTGGTCGCGAACTACGAAGCGCGGATCATCAACACGATGTTCAACGTCGCCTCCCTCTCCCTGCCAGGACAACCGGCGCTGCCGCCGCCCGATCTCGCGCTCAACGCCGGCGACAACGTGTACATCACCGGCGCGGACAGCAACTATCGCGACGTGTGGATGTTCGACTGGAACAGCAACGTCGCCTCGAACGAGCGCGGCGCGCCGTTCATCCGCAGCATCCCGCTCTACATCGTCGCCGGCAATCACGACGTCGGCAGCACCGGCGCGACCGCGAACCTGCTCGCCGACAGCGGTGCGACAGTGCCTGGCTCGTCCGGACCCGGTCCGTTCGGCGGCGGCACCGGCGGCGGGGACGCGCTCGCATATTTCAACAACTACTACTTCCCGTTGAACGGGCCCACCGGCACCGACATTCAGAACCGGTTCAATGGCGACGCGAGCGCGCCCTCGAACTTCCAGTTCTCCTTCAACGGCGCCAACTTCACGTCGCCAGCCGCCAGCGAAGCGCTCCGGGCGAGCACTGCGGTGAATGCCGGCAACGGCGTGAAACGGCAGATCGATCACATGGGCAACTACTCGTTCGACTACGGCAATGCCCACTTCGTCTTCCTCGATGCGAATCCACACGTGTTCGACAACCTGCTTCCAAACGGTCCGCCGGCGACGGCGCCGGCGTTTCCATTCCCGCCGTATCCCGGGGTGCTGAGGAACTGGCTGATCAACGATCTCGACGCGAGCCGCCAGCTGTGGAAGATCGTGGTGTTCCACCAGCCGATCTTCTCCAGCGGCAACGCCACGATCAGCAACGATCAGATGCGGACGATCGGTGTATTCCTGCAGGATCACGGCGTCAACCTGGTCTTCAACGGTCACGAGCACAACTATCAGCGCACGCTGCCGCTGCGGGCGCTGCCGAATGTGACCTCCGCTCCGGTTCCCGGCGTTCCGCAGGTCGAGATCGACAAGGCGTTCGATGGAACGGCGAGGACAGTGCCTGACGGCGTGCTCTACTTCGTCGAAGGCGCGGGCGGCAACCGCGATTTCGACGATGACCTGCCAAACCCGAGAGGCGGCGGCAGCTCGATCGACCAGGAGGACTCGGCAACAGGAACGACGACGCGGACGATCGGCGGCCAGACGTTCAACTTCGTGAACGGCGTCGGCTCGCTCCTCGATACGAGCCTGTCGGACGACGCGATGAAGGCGTTTCTGCCCAATGCAGGGACGGGCGACAAGATCACGGTGAAGTTCAAGTCCAAGGTCTTCTCGTTTGCCCACGTCGTGGTCGACGACAACGAGCTGACGCTGTATCAGATCACCGAGCCGCTCGGACCGACGTCGTCGGCGAGCGCGCAGAGACCGGCGCCGTTCGGCACCGACTTCCGCGGCCGGCCGCTCAACGATCCGATTCCGGACACGGTGTTCGATCCGGTCACCCGGACCGTCGTGTCGGCGCCGGCAACGGGAACGCCGGCACTGCTTGACAAGGTCACTGTGACCAAGCCTGACATTTCAGAGAAGGCCGACGCCCGACTCAAGACGCGCGAGCAGGTAACCGCGGGCGATACGATCAGGCTCTCGTTCACGTTCCGCAACCGCAGCGGCATCGCGCTGAACGGCACGCAGGCGATCGTCACGCTTCCCGACGGCGTCACATTCGATTTCGCGACGGGCGGCACTGCGACGGTTCAGGGCCATGACGTCGTCGTGACTCTCGGCCGTACGGTGCCCGGCGAACGGATCGAGGTCGAAATCGTCGGACGCGTGTCGTCGTCTCTGCCGCGCGGTGCGAAGCTGACGTTCACGGGTCAGCTGTCGTCGAGCACTGCGCTGCCGGTCAGCGCACGCAGCGCCACGGCGAAAGTCGGACCACCGGAGGACGACGACAAACAGGAGTGAGCATCAAGAGGATCCGCGAGCGCCGCTGCGAAGAAAATTTCATTTCAGCGGCGCTCGCCGTTTGAGCTCCTCGAACGCCGATGTCAGCGCGTGGGAACGCGCTGCTTCAGCTCAGTAAACCAGTTCAGTACCAGGACCTGTAGAGACTCGAGGCCTGCCTGAGACGTCATGGCCGGATCAATCACGCCGATGAATCGCCCATCCGGCAGCAGGTCGTACGTCCTCGGCGTGCCTGTTCCGTTGACCAGGAAGCCTCGTGGTAACGATGCGGGAATTCCGATCACGAAGTTCGGCTGCGTCGTGATCGTCACCGAATGCAGCTCGCCCGGCGGAGTGAAAAAGAGTGTTCGTCCGTCGTGCGACCAAAGTGGATAGATGCCCCGCTCCGACGTGATTTGATATCTCGCACCGGTGCTTGGAAACGGCTGGACGAGAATGCCGGCGCCTCCTACGTCACTGGTCGTCCAGGCCAGCCATTTCCCGTCGGGCGAAAAGACCGCGTTCGTAAGAGCGACCGACTGAACGCCATCGACGCGCCTGGCTTTCTTTTCTACCGGCGAAGACGTCCACAGCGAGACTCCCCCGCCCGCGTTGACATCGTACGCCAACGCATCCCCCTTCGGGGACCAGCACTCCGGCACGTGAGTCGTGCCAGCGTCGGGTCGGGTCAGGCGCTCGGCGCCGCCCGCGCCGTCGGCCGGCTGCCAGAAGATCGCGAGATCGCCGTCGCGATCGGATTGAAACGCGACGTGTGTGCCGTCCGCCGACCAGATCGGAAACCGGTTCCGGCCGCCGAACGTCAGTCGTCGCATCGCCGTGGCACCGTCCAGGTCGTACACCCACACGATCGCTTCCTTCCCATCGTCGGTGCCAAACGCGATCCGTTTGCCGTCAGGCGAGACGCGCGGGTGCTCGTATGAGGCGGGCGGGAACTTCAACCGTTGCACGGACCCGGTCCGGTCGATCGCGCCGAGGTCGTTCGCGGCAGACATCGTCGACGGCCCGGGAACGTAGAGGAGTGAGCCGGTGTCGGACACGCTGAACTGCGCGGAGCCGGTCACGCCGCCAAGGCTGCGCCTGACGCCTTCGAGCACCGGCGTCGGGCTTCCCGAGATCTCCAGGCGGTTGACATCGAACGGCGCCGCGAACAGCGTGCCGCTGATCGCGTACACGAGATGACCACTCGCCAGATACCGCGCGTCACTTCCTCCCTGAATGATCGTCTTGCGCTTACCGCTCGTCAGCGACTGGACGACGATTTGCGCCTTGTCCCATCGATCGGTCGCCGAGCCGTTGCCGAGGGTAAAGAGCAACGCGCGGCCGCCCGGCAGGATCTGCGGCCCGTGGGCCAGCTCGCCTTCCTTCACGCTCGCGAGCTTCTCGGGCGTTCCGCCTTCCGGTGTGATGCGCATGATCCCATGGGCGCCTTCTCCCCACAGGATTCCGCTCACGTCCCAGCTCATGCCGAAGAACACGAAGTCTACGGTGGATGTCACGGCGACCGGCGCTCCGCCCGTGACGGCGACGCGTCGTATCGTCCGATCGCTGAGCGACCAGAAGGCGATTGCGCGGCTGTCTGGCGAGAACGTCGGATTTGCGATGCCCCCGGAGATCGCGTGGATCGTCCGCGCCTCGAGTTCCGCCATCGATTTCACGTGCAACGCATTGTTGGCCACGTAGGCCAGCAGCGAGCCGTCCGGTGACATCGCCACGATCTGGCGATTCGTGGTGGTGTAGCGTTGCCCCGCGGGGAGCGTCAACGCGAATCGGGTGACCGCGGGCGTCGGAGCCGGCTTCAGCCGCCAGACGGCAGCACCGACCAGCGCGCTCGCGGCGAACGCGACGAGGATTGTGGCGACGGCTTGCCTCCAGATCGATCGAGGCGGTTCTCGCAACGCCCTCGGCGTTGCCGTCGACGTCGTCTCGGTGACGCTCTCGTCGATTTCCAGGCCGGCATCGCCAATGTCGCGCAGTCGCTTGTGAGGATCTTTCTGCAGGCAGCGGCGGAGCAGCAGTCGAACGCGATCTGGCGTGTGAGAGGGGAGCGCGCTCCATTCCGGTTCGCGGGTGAGAATGGCCGCAACTGCGTCCGACACCGTCTCGCCCGGGTCGAACACCTGGCGCCCGGTCAGCATCTCGTAGAGGACGCAGCCGAACGACCAGACATCGCTGCGTCGGTCCGCGGGCTTTCCACGCGCCTGCTCCGGGCTCATATACGCGGCAGTGCCGAGAATCAGTCCGATACCCGTCATCGCCGGCGAAGCCAGCGTGGGCGATACTGACAGGAAGGCGTCGCTGGCCCGGCCCGCTGGGCCCGCTTCCAGTGCCTTCGCCAGACCGAAGTCCAGGACTTTGACCGTACCGTCGGCCCGAACCTTGATGTTGGCCGGCTTGAGATCGCGGTGAATGACGCCCCGGTCGTGCGCCGCGGCGAGCGCCTCGGCGATCTGGCGCGCGATCGCAAGGGCTTCGTCGAGTGGAATCGGTCCCTGGGCAATGCGATCGGCCAGGGTCGGTCCTTCGACGAGCTCCATGACGAGAGCGTGCGGTTCAGCCGTATCTTGCAGACCGTAAATGGCCGCGATGTTGGGATGGTTGAGCAACGCGAGGACCTGCGCCTCGCGCTTGAAGCGCGCGAGGCGATCCGGATCCGCCGTGAACGCATCGGGAAGGACCTTCAGGGCGACGTCGCGATTGAGCTTCGTATCGCGTGCGCGGTACACCTCGCCCATACCGCCGGAACCGAGCGAGCCGCCGACCTGGTACGGACCGAGCCGCTCGCCAATCGCAATCGTCATGGGGAGACGCGATTATATGTGAGAGTCCCCAGACGACGCGCTCGATCGCGAGCGGCAGCTAGAAGCCTTCGCGCTACGTCGTTTTCACCTTCTTGATTAGCTGCACCTGTCCCGCGTGATACACCGCATGGCACGTGATGCCGAGCAGGAGATCGAACCGCTCGGAGTCGGGCAGGACGGATCGCGTCCGTCCAGCGTCGATGCCGGCGGCGAGTGCGGCCAGCTGCTCCTGCTCGCGCTCGACGAGGCCGAGGATCGCGGACCACGAGAGCGTCGACGCGTCCGGCAGCGCGAACCAGTCGTCGCCCTCGAGTACGAACGGTTCCGCCTCGACGCCGGTGAGCTTCGCACGCACGTTGCGCACGCAGTACGCGTGGTGGGTCGCGATCTCCGCGATGTTGTGCCGGTCCGGTCCCGGCCTCCAGAACGCGGTCTCGGTGGTGACGTCGCCCAGCGCCGCCTTCAGGTCGGGACCATGCCACGCACCGGTCCCGTAGCCCTCGCTGATGATTCGCGCCGCACCTCCGGCGCCAGCCTTGCCTTCGAGTGTGGTGCTCATCCCATCCTCCGCGTCGCGAGAAACTCGCCTTCGAGCGACCAGGTGGTCTGATTGGGATACATCGCCTCGCCGCGCCAGTGAAACGAGTTCGGGGTGATCTCGGTGAATGTCCAGCGGGTCTTCGTGCCGTCGGCCCGCGTGCCGGTCTGCTCGATGTCGCGGCCGTTCCAGTTCCCGATCTGTTCCTCCCGATGGCTGCGGACGGGATTGGTCCACGCGATCCGCCACGCCTGTATCGACGGATCCCACGATCGCAGCGTCGTGCCGTACATGTTCATGGTCGGATCGGCCGCCTCCGGGCTGCCGTCACGGCGCGGCATGATCCAGACGTCCTGCACCGCGCGTCCTTCGAGCACGCGCGCCGCATGCACCTCGCCGGTCAGGCGCTGTGCCGACACGTCGACGCCGCGGTAACGCAGGACGGCCAGGTCCCAGCTGCCGCAGAGCCAGCCGTAGACATCCGCCGTCTCCGGAATCTCAGGCGCGCGTGCGGCCGCGGCCAGCACGCTGTGAAAGTCAACAGTCGGTTCACTCTTCAGTGTCGTCACGGTCTCGCTCCCTTCATGAAGCGAGTTGTACGATGCCGCGGTCGATTGAAACTTGGAGAAAATTGCGGCCATGGGATACGACGCTATCGTCCTCGGCGTTGGCGGGATGGGCAGCGCGGCGGTCTACCATCTTGCGCGGCGGGGCGCGCGCGTGCTCGGCATCGAGCGGTTCGGGATCCCGCACGATCGCGGATCGTCGCACGGCATCAGCCGTATCATCCGCCTCGCATACTGGGAGCATCCCGACTACGTGCCGCTCGTCCGGCGCGCGTACGATCTCTGGGGCGAGCTCGAGCAGACAGTCAGCGAGCGGCTCCTGATTGTCACCGGCAGCATCGATGGCGGCCTGCCCGACGGCCGGACGATCCGAGGATCGCTGTCGGCGTGCCGGACGCACGGTCTGGAGCACGACGTGCTGGACGCGGCCGCCCTCAGCGGGCGATTCCCGGGATATCGCCTGCCGGACGATCATGTCGCCGTGTTTCAACCCGAAGGCGGTTTCCTGCTGGCGGAGCGTTGCACGGCTGCGCACGCGCGCGCCGCGCGCGCGGCCGGTGCGGATGTGCACGTCGAGGAACGCGCGATCGCCTGGACGGCCGCTGGCGACGGCGTGCAGGTGACGACGGATCGCGCGACCTATCGGGCCGGGCGGCTCGTGATCACCGCAGGTCCGTGGCTCCCCGCTGTCGTGCCAGCGCTCGCGCGACATGTGACGGTGGAGCGACAGGTCGTGCTGTGGACGTGGCCGCTGCGGCCTGAACTGTTTGCCAGCGATCGCTTTCCAGTCTTCTACATCGACACGCCGCGCGGGAGCTTCTACGGCTTTCCGCTCGATCCGGCGCGCGGCTTCAAGATCGGCAAATATCACCACCTCCGCCAGCGCACCGATCCGGAGTCTGTCGATCGAGCCTTCTCGGCGGCAGACGAGTCGACGCTCCGGGACGGGATCGCGCACTACTTTCCTGACGCCAACGGTCCGACGGCGTCGACGTCCACGTGCCTGTTCACGAACACGCCGGATGAGCACTTCATCATCGATCGGCTGCCGGATCACCCGGAGGTCGTGATCGCCGGCGGATTCTCAGGGCACGGGTTCAAGTTCTGCAGCGTGGTCGGCGAGATGGTGGCCGACCTGGTGCTCGACAAGGCGTCGAGCCGGATCAGTCTGTTCGCGATCGATCGGCTGTGATCTGCGTGCGGTGCATCGTGCGGCGCGTCGATGGATCGAACGGGTCGCGCCGGTGCATCGTGCAGCGGTTGTCCCAGAGCACGAGATCGCCCGCACGCCACTGATGGCGCCAGGTGAGCGACTCACGGGTTGCCAGGTTCCAGATCGTGTCGAGCAGCACGTCCGACTCGTCGAGCGGCAGCGCGTCGACGTAGGCGTTGCGGCGCCGGCCGAGGTACAACGCCCGGCGGCCTGTCTCGGGGTGCACGACCACCAGCGGGTGAAGCGTCCCCGGGGAGGTGCGCGGATCGCCGGTCGGCGTCACCCCCTGACGCACGTAGCCGCCGCTGTTGTACGTGCCGTCATGCTTCACCCGAAGCCGTTCGACGCGCCGCTGCATGTCCGGTGGCAGGCCGTCCCACGCGGCATACATCGAACAGAAGCTGGTGTCGCCGCCGCGCGGCGGGACTTCGACCGCGTACAGCGCGCTGGCCTTGGGCGGATCCGCCAGGTAGGACATGTCGGTGTGCCAGACCGCTTCGCCCGATCCGAGGCTGCCGATCGCCGCGCCGTCCTGCACGACGTTCGACACCACGTAGATTTCCGGATGCCCCTCGACGAAGCGCCGGCCGGTCTCCTGCACGGGAGCCTGGTCGAGATCGCCGAAGCGCCGGCTGAAGGCGACGAGATCGTCGTCGGTCAGCGACAGATCCCGGAAGAGCAGCACCTGGTGATCCAGCCACGCGCGGTGGATCGCTGCGAACGTCGACGCATCGAGCGCGCGCAGATCGACGCCTCGCACTTCAGCCCCGAGCGCGGCGCCGGTCGGGACCACGGTCATCGTCCGATGCGCTGAGCCGATTGCGTCGCTCATATCCGCGCCTTCTCGTCGGCAGGTCCAGCCGGATTCACCTTCATCGTCGGATCGATCCGCAGCGAGCCGATCGCGCCAATCAGCAGCAGCCCTGCCGAGAGGAGCATCGGCAGCTCATACCGTCCCGTCCGCTGAATCAGTACGCCGAACACGACTGGCGAAATCATACCGGCAACGCCGAACCCCGTGTTCATCATTCCGCCGGCCGTGCCGGCATGCGCTCCGGCGATGTCGAGCGGCAGCGTCCAGAGCACGGCATTGGTCAGCTCGAGGCAGAAGAACGCTGCCGTGAGGAAGTAGACGGCGGACGTCGCGCTGCCGGTCGCGACCGCCGGCAGGATCCACGCGAACGCTCCGCCGAGCCCGCCCGCGAGCAGCGCACGCCGTGCGAGCCGGAGATCTCCGGTGCGGACGAGGATCGCGTCTGAGATCACGCCGCCGATCGTGTCGCCCGCGACGCCGGCGACGAGCGGCAGCGCGGTCATGATTGCCAGACGATCGAGCGCGAAGCCGCGCGCCTCCGACAGGTACGACGGCAGCCAGGTCAGGAATACCCACAGCGACCAGCCGTAACAGAAGTCGACGACGGTCACCAGCCACATGCGACGCGCGATCTGCCGCCACGGCGTCGGCCCTCGTCTGTCCGGCGACGGTTCACCGCCGCTGCGGATCTCCGCGAGCTCCTCGCGGGTGACCCATGGATGCGCCTCAGGCGCGTCGCGAAAGGTCGCCATCCACAGAGCCGTCCAGGCGAGGCTCGCCGCCCCGAGCGCCGTGAACGAGGCGCGCCAGCCACCTCGCGTCGTGATCGCGAGCACGAGCGGCGGCGTTACCGCCCCGCCGAGCCGCGCGAAGCTGTGCGTGATTCCCTGCGCGAAGCCGCGTTCGCGGACCGGAAGCCACCAGGTGAACGCGCGCGTGGCCGCCGGAAACGCGCCGCCCTCGCCGACGCCGACCAGCACACGAAACGCCACGAACGACGCGACGCTCCACGACGCACCGGTCAGCACGGTGCCGGCCGCCCACAGCACGCTCAGCACGATCAGGACACGGCGCGGACCGAACCGATCGGCGCCCCAGCCGCCCGCGATCTGCATGAACGCGTACGGGTACGCGAATGCCGAGAAGATGAATCCGAGCTCGAGCGGCGTGAGTCCCAGCTCGCGGCGAATCGCCGGAGCCGCGACCGAGATGTTGACGCGATCGACGTAGGCGACGAAGTACATCAGGCACAACACCGCCAGGATGAGGTGCCTGATCCTGAATCGTCGTCGGGTTGGAGTCGCCATCGTCGAAAACTGTTCTAAGATCGCGTGCGTATGGGCGACCAGCGCGCTCGGCCTCATCGCGACAGCGGTGATCGCGACGCCACGAATCGCGACGCCGGCGGCAAGACGGGAGATCGACCGGCGCCAGCGAAGATTCGCTCCGTCAAGAAGCGGATCGGCGAGGGCCGCGGCAACCTGCGCCGCCGCGAGTCGTGGTTCCGCAAGCGAACGTCTGATTCCGAGTAGACGCTACGTCAACGGCCCCGCCAGCCTGAACAGGCTCCGGCCGTAACTCGCGGCGTACAGCGTCGAGGTCGGCTCGTGGTACACGAGATCGACCATCATCACGTGCGGCAGGTTGCGCAGGAGGTCCATCCACGTCTCGCCGGCGTCCGTGGACACGTGCACGCCGGCGTCGCTGCAGACGTACATCGTGCGCGGGTCGTCCTCGGGAATCACGATCGCGTGGTGCGGCACGTCGGGCAGTTGCTGGCGGTCGACGTCGGTCCACGTCATCCCGCCGTTATCCGATCGGAAGACGTGGCCGTGGCCGAAGTTGCCGAGGGTCACGAAGACCCGGTTCGCCTGGTTCGGCGCCGTCGCAATCCGCGTGATGATGTGTCCGGGAAGCGAGCCGGCCAGGTTGGCGCTCCACGTCGCGCCGCCGTCGAGGCTGCGGAAGAAGCCGCCGTTTTCCGTTGCCACGTAGACACGCTGATCGTCGGCGACGGCGATCTCGATCGCCGAGATCGACGATCCGTCGAGGGTGGACGACACAGAGTGCCATGTGGTCCCGTCGTCTCGGCTGCGCCAGACGCGGCTCGACCCGGTGAAGACGACGTCCGGATTCTCCGTCGCGGCGGCGATGAACGCCATCCAGGTGGCGTCGCGTTCCTCTTTCGTCGCCGGCGGCGACACGTCGACGGCGCGGTTGTTCCGGAAGCGGAAGATGTTGAGGTTGTAGTACGACGCGAACAGGCGTGACGCGTTGCGGCGATCGAACACGATCCATCCGCCGTCGCCGCCGAGGATCTCCATGTGGTCGTCCGCGCGGCCGCTGGTCGTGACGAGCGTTCCGTTGTCCTGCGCGCCGCCGCCGAAGGCGCGCGGATCGCTCTGCGCGACGTCCATGTCGTAGTACATCGTCACGGCGAGGCCGTTGCTGCGGTTCTTCCAGGTGAGGCCGCCATCGTCACTGACGTCGAGACCGCCGTCGTTCGGATCGTAGACGCGGCCGGGGATTCCCGCCGGCATCAGCAGCCCGTGGTGATCGGCATGGGCGTAGCGCTGCGTCCCGCGTCGCGCGTTCCATGTCGTCACGCGCGTCCACGTGCGGCCGCCGTTCCTGGACAGGTGGAGGTCGACGCCGCCGCAGATCACGTGGTTCGGATTGTCCGGGTGCACGGCGATGGTGTTTCCGTAGGACATCTGCCCTTCGGTGCGAAAGTGCCGCCGCGTCACGTTGGTCCAGCGCGCGCCGCCGTTCGAGCTGCGGAAAACGCCGAGCATCGCATCGGCGCTGTCGCTGTGGGCGTCGGCGCAGATCGCGTAGAGCACGTCCGGATTCGACGGGCTGATCGCCAGGCTGGCGCGGCCCATGCGCTCCGGCGGCGGCAGGCCGCTGCGCAGATGCGTCCATCTCACGCCGCCGTCGCTGCTTCGATAGATGCCGCTGGTCGCGCCGCGCGCGGTGATCGTCGCGAACACGATGCCGGACTGCGTCGGATGGAACCTGACCGAATGGCTCCAGTAGTTTCCCGCGTTGCCGAGCGGCAGCCGCGTCCAGGTGACGCCGCCGTCGTGCGACTCGTACAACCCGCCGAGCTCCCTCCCTGCGGCGACCTCGTTGAAGCCGACGCCTGCGATCAGCAGGTGCTTCGGATCGAACGGATCGATCGCGATGCAGCCGATCCGGCGCGGCACGCCGGTCTTCTCCGACGCCGCATGCAGCTGCCAGGTGACGCCGCCGTCGATCGTGCGATAGAGGCCGACGCCGCCGTACGAGTCGGCTGAGAGATTCGCCTCGCCGGTGCCGCAGTACAGGATGTTCGGGTTGGACGGATCGATCGCGAGGGCGCCGACGTTCAGCACGTCCTGGTCGTGCCACAGCGATCGCCACGTTTGTCCGGTGTCGGGGCTGAACCACACGCCGCCGCCCGCCGCTCCCACCCAGACGTGATCGGGATGCGCGGGGTCGCACACCGCGCAGGTCAACCGGCCGCCGATGTTGGTCGGCCCGATGCCTTCCCATTGCGAGGTTCCGGGTGCGGGCGTCAGCCGCTTGCGCGACAGATCGCGCTCCCGCACCACCGTGGTCACCGGCGCCTCGCGCATCGGCCACGCCGCCCGCGCCCGGAACCAGATCGACCGCGCCTTGTGGCTGTTCAACCGCGGCACCGGCACGCCGGTCCCCCGACGCTTGCCGGGCCCCCGCGCGATTCTCGGTTCCGGCTGTATCCGGCCGGGGATCAGCGTGTCGTCGCGATGCGGCGATTTCGTCCTGCCGGCGGGCACCGGTGTGATCGCAGCTTCGGGGCGGGGACGCCGAAGCGCAACCTTTCGGCGATGTTCGCGAGCGCGGCGTTTGCTCATGATCGACTCCCGGAGAGACGTGCGGGGCGCGGTCGAGCGCTGGTCAGCCGCGATGCGGCGCGATCCGGCGCCGCTCACGTCGCCATGCGAGCCTCAGGAATGCGATGCCGGCGATCGGCGCAAGGAGCAGCAGCAATTCCAGGCTGCCCGAACCCGCGTCCGGCGCGAGACCGAAAAGTCGCTCGATGAAGTCCATCGTCGTTCTTTCCGAAGGGGCGGGCGCGCAGCTACTCGAGTTGCAGCGTCGCGAATCCCGATCTCCACAGCGTCGCTTCGTGGCGCCGGCGCTGAATCAGCCCCGCGGCCCTCACCGGGTCCCACAGCCGTGTCATCGACTCGAACTGCGCCGCGACGCTGTCGTCGAACCGCCGGGCGGCCAGCAAATCGCGAATCGCCCGCATCTCGCGGCGCCGGTCGTCGGGCCGCGCGTCGAATAAATCCGTGCCGCGATTGTAGACCAGGCTGACGAGCGCGGTGCGCTGCGCCGCGGTCACGGCCGGATCGTCGACCTGCGGGTAGATGCTCCGCGTGAGATCGAGATACTTCGGCAGCGTGCGCTTCGCGAACACGTGCATCGCGGCGGACAGCGGCACGACCACCGCGGCCACCGGAGCGAGCACGTCGGCCGTTCCCGGCTTGCCGAGCACGCCTGCCAGCTGCGAGACGGAGGCGGGCGGCAGCAGGTCGGCCCAATCCCCCTCGAACTCCACGCGGTTGACGAATCGGCAGTCGTAGCCGATGCCAATCGTCACGCCGCTCGGTGCCGGCGGACAGGTCGGGGTCTGAAACCGACGCTGATAGACCGTTGCGTCGGACACCTCTTCGCGAGCGATGAACGTCATGCCCGAAGCCGTAAGGGGCGGAAACGGGTCGGGGACTCCACTGATGACGCGCTGAAGATCGTCGTCGGCTTCCGGTGGACCCGGACGATTCAATTGCTGCCGCGCGTTCAGGATCGCGTTGCCCGTGCCGGCGCCGAAGTCGCCGTCGACGAGGAGCATGGCGCCCATCCGGTTCAGGCCGCGCTGCAGCGTCTTGACCGAGTCTCCTTTATCGCCGTCGCGAAGGATCATGGCGGAACCTTTCTCTTCCGGGTAACGCCGCGTCACGATCCCGCGAACATCGAAATCTTCGACCTGTCGTGCGGCCGGTCCCCGTCGATCGTCCGCCGTGATGGCGCGTTGTCGAGACGTGATCGTCGCGTGTCATGACGCCGATCCTATACCGGCACGCGCGGCGTCCGGACGGCGTGTCGACGGAACGACGTCGTCGCGTTCAGCGACCGAGTGCGGCGGCCTTCGGATCGGCCAGCGGCTGACGGCCTCCCGGCAGATAGAGCATCCGCAGGTGCTTCGTCCCGCGCAGCCGCTGCATGACTTCACGCACCGATCGGACGAGGGCCATCACGACTTCGAGGCTCAAACGGCGGTTGCGTCCGAAGGCGTCGGCGACCGCGACATGCAGGACGAGCATCTCTTCGATCGACACGCGAAGGAAGACGATCATGCCGGCAAGCGTGAGACCGGCGGTTGTCGGCGCCAGCGCGAACAGGCACTGCGCGTCCTGGCGGCGGCCGACGACGACGCGGAGACCGGCGGGGCTGGAGACGATGATCGGCGTCCCGTACGCGTCGATGACTTCCTCGATCCCGCTCTCGGCTTCGTGCTGGCGCGGATTGAAGTACATCAGCCGTTCGAGCGCCGACCGGTGGGACGCATCGAGCGAGGAGCGAATTTCGAACACGGTCATCTGCGCCTCCGGGCTGCGTCAGGGGCGACCAAAGTCGCTGCGCGCGGGATCCGTGGGCCCGAATCGAGGGCTCGAGCCGCAGCTGAGCAAGCCGGCTGCCAGGGAAACCCCAGCTATATAGAGGGACAACGGTGCGACATTACTTGCCACCCTAATTGTTGCTGGCATCAATTCTGCTGCAACAAGCACATTCCCCGGGTTTCGGGGCGGGATGCGTATCAGAGTCGTACAAAGGCCCACGACATCTGTCGTGGACGGCATCGAGCTGAAGCGCTACGTGGTGGGGCAGAAATACGACGTCGGCACTGCCCTCGGCGCGCTGATGCTGGCTGAAGGCTGGGCTGAACCGCTCGATGACGGCGAACCGATGATCGCGCCGTTCAGTGACGCCGACCCCTTCATGCCCCGGGTGTTCGACCGGAACTCGCCCGCCAACCTCATTCGGGAAAAGCATCCGCCGTACGCCGACATGTTGGCGGTTGCGGCCGATCACGATCGCCGCCGGCGTCGTCGTCCGCCGAGGTCGTCGGGCGACTGACCACCGATTCGTCCCGCCGCGTGTTGCGGCGTCTCCGCATAGCGAGGCGGTACGACAAGCACAGACAATTGTCTGCGCCCAGGTAGACTTTGCCGCCGGCCCGCCATCACGCCATCGAGATTCGCGGCGTTGCGTGAGGATTTCCAGATGACAACTTCGACAGTGGTGGCACTGTTTGTGCGAAGTGCGCGGCCCAGGTTAGCGGCTACCCACACACGCCATGGATTGTCTACGACTGCGCGCGAGCTGCGCCTCGCATGGCGGACCACGCGGGCGATCGCCGATGTCGAAGGGCCTCGCCTCGTTCGTGCTCGTTGTCGGCCAGGCCCTGCTCGCAACGGCCGCGAACGCGCAGACGCTCGCGACGGTCCATCTGACTCCAGGCTGGGCGACTTTTGGCCAGGCCCTTCCACAGGGCGCTGCGACGTCGGGCCTGCGCGTCGGTACGTTCAGCACGCAGACCGACGTCAAGAACCGGTGGCCTGACGGATCGATCCGCTTCGCGGTTGTCAGCCTGTTCGTGCCGGCCGAAGGCAATTTCGCGATCGAGCCGGACACCGGTGCCGCGGGCGCGTTCACACCGACGATTCCGGCCGCGTCAGTCACGTTCACGATCGCCGGCGTCGCGTTCACCGCGACGCAGCCGTCGTCGCCCGTCCCCGATCGCTGGCTGTCCGGGCCGCTGGTCTACGAAGGCCGATCGGTCGTGGCGCCGGTGTCGGCGCTGACCGGGCTGGCGCATCCGTTCCTGCGCGTGAACTTCGACACGCGCGTGTACAGCGACGCTCAGGCTCGCGTCGACGTGAGCGTCGAGAACGTGCTCGATCAGATCGGCGCGTCGACGGTCACCTATGGGGTGACGATGACGGTGAACGGCGCGCCCGTCTTCACCAAGACGGCCGTCGATCACTACTACCTCACGCGCTGGCGCAAGACGTTCACGCTCCCCGGCACTGCGCTCTCAGCGGTGACGCCCGACCTCGTTCCGTTCAACAACGCGAAGGCGCTGCCCCCGTATCTACCGCTCGTCGCCGATTTCGTGAACACGATCGGCGTGAACTACGACCTCCTGCAAAGCGGTGCCGTTGGCCAGGACATGTCGCAGCCCGGAGTACGCGGCGAGCTCGCGCCGTATCCGGACTGGACGGCGCGGTACCTCGTCCACAAGGCCCCCGCGCAGCGTGCCTTCGTTCTCGCCAACGGCGATCTCTCTGGATCGTGGCCGATCCACGTCCGCGAGGCCGGCGCAGTCACCGGCGTCGGGCCGGAGCGGCTGATCTCGCTCGATCAACGGCCGAGCGTCTGGTTCGACGAGCGCGCGCAGGCGGGTGGGTGGGATTTCGTCAAGGGCCTGCCGCTCCCGATTCGCGAGTACACCGGCGTCCAGCCGGCCAACGGGCAGACCGCGCTCGTCCCGGACAACGCACACCAGCCGTCGCTCGCCTTCGTCCCCTACCTCTTGACCGGCGATCGCTACTACGCGGAGGAGATGGCGTTCTGGGCCGACTACGCGATGATGCGCACCGACCCTGGCGATGGAGTGCGCGGCTCGGCCGGCATCCTCGAGAGCAACGAGCTGCGCGGCTGGGGATGGGCGCTGCGCAATATCGCGGATGCCGCCGCGTACTATCCGGACGGGTCGCCGGTGAAAGCGTACCTCGTCCAGAAACTCCTCAGCAACCTTCAGTATCTCGAGTCCTTTGCCAACGCGCAGATCTCGCCGTCGAATCCGTTCCAGATTCTCTTCATCAATCGCCGTCCTGACGGCGGTCAATACATCTCGCTGTGGGAGCAGAGCTATCTCGCGCACGCGATCGATCGCGCGAACCAGCACGGGTTCGCGGGCGCTCTCACGGTGCGCGACGCGATCGCGAAGTTCCATCTCGCGCTGTTCACCAGCGAACCTGACTATCCGCGCGCGCAGGCCGGCGCGTACCTGATCGCGGTTGGACCGGCGAAGACGAGCAGTCCCGCGTTGCTCGACAGCTTCTATCCCTCGATGGCGCAGATCTGGGCTGCGACTCGAGGACAGGAGCGCCCGTTCGCCGGCTTCTACGGTCCCGAAGCGCGGATGAACCTGATGTACGGCGTGCAGAACCAGTGGGCCGGCGCGCAGAACGCGTACGACTATCTGTGGCCATTCGTCGGCACGGCTCCGACGTTCTGCAAGCCGACAGACGGCGCGCCGCCCCTCGCGGATCTGCCAGACCTGTCGTGCCGTTCAGGGTGGGCACTGGCGCTGCCGTCGACGGCGCTGACGCCTGTTCCGGCGCGAATCGTCAGCCCCGTGCCCGGTTCGGATCTGACGTCTACGACGGAGACCTTCAGCTGGGATGCGGGCGTCGGCGTGACCAGTTACCAGCTCACGATCGGTACGATGCCGGGCGGCAACGACATTTATTCAGGCCCGGTGACGGCGGCGCAGTCCGCGGTCGTCAGCGGGTTGCCAGCGACCGGCGAGGTCGTGTGGGCGCGGCTGGCGTCGAACATCGGCGGAAGCTGGCAGTCGGTCGACTATCAGTTCTTCTCGGTGTACCTCGCGAAGAAGACGCCGGCGCTGATCTGGCTTGCTCCCGCGGACATCTCCTATGGCACGCCGCTTGGCGGAGCCCAGCTCAATGCGAGTGCCGACGTCCCCGGCAGCTACGTCTACACGCCGCCGGCGGGGACCGTGCCCGGTGTCGGCAGCCAGACGCTGTCGGTCACCTTCACTCCGACCGACGCGGTGCTCTATTCGACGGCGACCGCCTCGGTGACGCTGATCGTGACCAAGGCGGCGCCGACGATCACATGGAATCCGCCCTCCGCGATCAACGCCGGCACGCCGCTCGGCCCTGCACAACTCAATGCGACGGCGAGCGTGCCAGGCACCTTCGTATACTCGCCGGCCGCGGGCACCATCCTTGGCGTCGGGCCGTCTTGGCCGCTGTCGGCGACGTTCACGCCGGCCGATTCGACGACTTATGCGGTGACGACGACCACGGTGTCGCTGGGCGTGCTGAAGGCGACGCCGACAGTGGCCTGGCCGGTGCCGGTGGATATCACCTATCCTGCGCCACTCGGCGCCGCGCAGTTGAACGCGTCGGCGAGTGTCGCCGGAGCGTTCGTCTACACTCCGCCGCCCGGCACCGTGCTGCCCGCCGCCGGTCGTCAGACGTTGTCGGTGACGTTCACGCCGGCTGACGCGGCGACCTACACGACTGCGACGAAGACTGTGCCGCTCAACGTGGCCAGGGCCACGCCGGCGATCACCTGGAACAATCCGGCGAACGTCACGCTGCCCGCAACGCTCAGCCCGAAGCAGTTGAACGCGACCGCGAGCGTGCCCGGCACGTTCGTGTATTCGCCAGACCTCGGCACGGTGCTGACCGCAGGAGCACGGACGCTCTCGGTCACGTTCACGCCCTCCGACCCGTCCTACGCGACGGTGACGAAGACCGTGACGATCACGGCGGTCAAGCCGACGCCGTCGATCACCTGGCCCGTGCCCGCAAACATCACGTCGGGCACGCCGCTCGGCTCGGCGCAGTTGAACGCGAGTGCGAGCGTGCCCGGCACGTTCGTCTATGCGCCAGCTGCGGGCGCGGTCCTGCCGGTGGGCCCCGCGCAGAAACTCACCGCAACGTTCACGCCGACCGACACGGCGACCTTCAACGGCGCATCCGCCACCGTTCCGATTACGGTGACGGCGGCGCCCGGCGCACCGCCGCCGACGCCGGTGAAGATCGGCACGAGCATCGGCGGCACGTTCAGCGACGCGACAGGACATTCCGGCCAGTCGCACCTCGTCTTCGCGCCGCAGGCGGGCGTGTGGTGGCTGTTCACGCTCTCCTCGGCCCACGATTCGGTGAACGATCACACCGTACAGGCCTATTCGAGCAGCGGTCCCGATCTCGCGACAGCGACGTGGACCGCGAGAGGCGCGAGCCCGCACCTCGCGAACGCCGGCGGGGCGACGAACGCCGTGTTCGCGGGCGGCCGATCGCTCGGCGTCGCCCTGCGCACGATTCCGGGCGTCGGCGACTTCGTGCACCTGTTTGCGTCGGCCGCGTTCGACGGGCAGGTCTCGTCGAACGGTCACATTCGGGCACAGCTGACCGCCACGTCGATCACGTGGGACACCTGGAACAACCCGGGATCGCCAAACGCCGCGTCGGAGTGGAACGGCCCGGCGGGGACGGGGGCAAGTGGCCTCGCGACCGACAGTTCGTGGGGCACCGCGGTCGGCATCTCAACCGGAGGCTTCATCCATCATTTCGGCGTCACGATGGACCAGGAGGTTGACTGCTCAGTCGGCCGGTCGACGAATGCGGACACCGCTGCGACGTGGACGAACGGGTTCGGCACGAACGCCCTCGGCACGTCACCCCCCAACACGACCGCGGTGGTCGACAAGACCATGACCTTCCAGTGCAAGCAGCTGGCGTTTGCGCCGCTGGCGTCAGACGTCATGCTCGCCGTGTACTCGGACGGCGGCGTTGCGCAGCCGAACATCACGAACCTGCGCTTCCAGCGATCGGGGATCGGTGCGAGCGCGGGACGATGGACGAACGTTGCGGCCGGCGGCGGCAACGGATCGGTGTTCTCGACCAGCGTGCAAATCAACCAGAACGACTGGACGCTCGTTCCGGTCACGACGACGAAGATCTACGCGTTCCGCCGCAACAACGCGAACGGCACGTCGGTCGCGGGCGCCTCGTACGATGCCGTCGGCAACACCTGGACCGCCCTCACGCCGGCGCCGCCAGGCTTCGGGGCGAACCAGGCCATGAAGCCGCCGACCGCTGGCACGGCGATCAGCGGCGGCTTGTTCGGCGCAACAGACGGCACCAGCGTGTGGCTGTTCGCGATCAACAGCGACCTCGCGAACACGATCCTGTTCACGAAGTTCGACGGTGGGGCGTGGACGCCGTGGACGGCCGTGCCGGGGACGAACGCCGGCGCTCACACGCGAAACTTCATCGCCGGGTATCCGAACGTCGGCAGCAATCAGATCGGGTTGATCTGGACGGAAACGGGCGGCACCAGTTACGACGTCTACACGACGTCGCTGTTGCTAGGCGGTGGCGGCTCGGCGCCGCCAGGAACCGCGACGGTGACGGCGCCGGCCAACGGCGCGACGCTGTCGGGCGCGACGACGGTGACGGCGACGGCGACGCCAGGCGGCGGTTCGGTTGCCGGCGTGCAGTTCGTCCTCGACGGCGTCAATCTCGGCGCCGAGGACACGACCAGCCCGTATTCAATCCCGTGGGACACGAGAACGGTCGCGAACGGCACGCACTTCCTTGCCGCAATCGTGCGCGACACCAACGGCGGGCTCGGCCCGTCGCCGACGATCACCGTCACCACCTCCAACGATTTCGCCCCGCCGGCGGTCGCCGTGACCTCGCCGTCGGGAGGCGCCGCGTTCGCCGCCGGCGCGCAGGTGACGGTGTCGGCGGACGCCTCTGACGACATCGGGGTTGTCGGAGTCCAGTTCCTGCTCGACGGATCGCCGCTCGGTGCGGAAAGCACGGCCGTGCCATACACGATCACGTGGGATACGACGGGTGTCGCGCGTGGCGTGCACGTGTTGACCGCTCGCGCGCGCGACGCCTTCGGCAATCTGACCACGTCGGCCGCGGTGAGCGTCACGATCAGATTGCAGCCGACGATCACGTGGCCTGCACCCGCGGCGATCGCGTACGGGACCGCGCTCGGCGCGACGCAGTTGAACGCGACGACCACGGTGTCCGGCACCTTCGTCTATACGCCGGCGGCGGGAACGACTCTGCTCGCCGGGACGCAGACCCTCTCGGTCACCTTCACGCCGGCGGACGCGACCCTCGTGCTGCCGGCGACCGCCACCGTGACGATCGCGGTCACCGATACCGCGCCGCCGACGCTCACCACTCCGGCGAACACGGTGCTCGAGGCGACGAGCCCGATCGGTGCGGCATTCTTCTATGTCGCGACCGCGAGCGATCCGATCGACGGCGCGCTGCCGGTGAACTGCTCGCCGGCGTCGGGCTCGACGTTCGCGTTCCCGGCGACGACGACGGTGACGTGCACGGCGGTCGATGCGAACGGCAACTCGAAGTCGGCGTCGTTCACCGTCACCGTGCAGGACACGACGCCGCCTGCCGTGATCGCACCGCCGCCGATTTTCGTGCCGGCGACCGAGATCGGCGGCGCGCGCGCGAACGTCACCGGTTCGGCCGGCTCACAGGCGCTGACGTCATTCTTGAGCTCGGCAACGGCCATCGACATGCGCGATCGCGCGCCCGTTCCGCTGGCGACTCGCGCCGTCATCAACGGAGCCACCGTGGACGTGACCAACAGCACGTTGCTGCCGCCGGGCACGACGGTGCTTGCGTTCCGGTTCAAGGACTCACTCGGCAACGTCGGCGTGAGCGTGTCGAGCGTGACGGTGACCGCGCGGATCGCGGACGCGCCGACGATCGTCGACGCCACCACGCTCGGCGGCGCCCGGCTGAAGGCGCTCCAGAATCCAGACGGCGGCTGGTCGTTCCAGGTCGGCAGCGGCGCGTGCGGCGGCCCGTTTGGCACGTGCACCAATACGATCGGTACGACGGCCCTCGGCCTGCTCGCCGCCTACGCGCGCTCCGGCGACCCGACGCTGCTGACCGCGGCCCGGGCGGCCGGCGATCTGCTGGTGACCCGCGCGACTGATGCGCTGGCCCTGCCGGTTCCGCCGTTGCCGGTGAGCCGCGACATCGAGTTCCTGGTCGGCCTCTCGAGGCTGACGGCGGCGACAGACCCGGCCGGTTCGCAGACCTATGCCAGCGCGGCGAAGGCGTGGTTCCAGGCGACCGTGAGCCAGTTCCCGAACGCCGCCGATCAGATCGACAGCTATCTCGCCCGGCGCGACGCGCAGGGACTGCGGACCCTCGCCGCGTGGGATTCCGCGTCATACATCCGCGCGGCAAAGGCGGTGGGCCTGATCGATCGCGCCCTCGCCGCGGCGGCGCGCATTCGCGATCTCGAGCCGGCCTGGAGGGACGAGAACGTCGCGCATCGGTTCGACAAATGCGAGAGTCCGGGCGGCTGCGGTCCGGCCGACAACCGGCTGTCGTACGACCACACGATCCTCGGCGAAGGCTCGCTGCTGTGGGCGATTCACGACCTGCCTGGGTTTGACGTACAGATCGCCTCGTACCGCAACTTCCTCACGACCCATCAGGATGTCGCCGGCTCGTGGGATCTCGGCGATCTGCAGATCACCTCGTTCGTCGTGATGGGGCTGGCGGCGGTCGGCGGCCCGGTGGCGGACGCGGCGATCGTGTCGGCGGCGAACTACTTCCTCGCACACCAGTTCGCGCCAGGCGGGTGGCCCGCCGACGGAACCGCGACGACGCCCGATGCGGAATACGACGAGGTGGACGGCGAGGTCGTGCGCGCGCTCGCGACGCTGTTCAGCACGCAGGCCGGCGCAGACGTGTCGGTGGTGCCGTCGCAGCTCTCGACGGTCACCTTCGCCAGCGTCATGTCGCCCGGCATGACGACCGTCGTCGCCGTCGATCAGTCGACCATCCCCGGCATCGCCGGCGGCTACGAGATCGTCGACGCGCTGACGTATCAGGTGACGACGACGGCCGCGATCGCCGGCGACGTCACCGTCTGCTTCAGCGTGCCGTCGATCAGCGACCCCGTCGTCTTCGCCGCGCTGCGCATCCTTCACGGTGAGCACGGCGTGCTGGTCGACCGCACGATTCTGCCGCCGGATCAGCTGGCGCCGAGCTTCCCGCTCCGGCGCATCTGCGCGCGCACTTCGTCGTTGAGCCCGTTCGTCATCGCCAAGGCGCTGGCGGATGCGGTCGCGCCCGTCGTCACCGTGCCCGCCGATGCAATCGTGTCGGCGACCGGTCCGCTCGGCGCGGTGTACAACTATTCGGCCTCGGCGCTCGACCAGGGCGACGGCGCGCTCGTGCCGGCGTGCGATCCGACGAGCGGCGCGACGTTCCCACTCGGAACAACCACGGTGCGGTGCAGCGCGACGAACGCGCGCGGCAACACGGGGTCGGCGTCGTTCACTGTTACGGTCCTTGACGATCGGCCGCCGGTGCTGACGGTGCCGTCCGGCGCCCAGCTGTCAGCGGTCAGTCACCTCGGTGCCATTTACAGCTACGTTGCGTCGGCGACCGATCAGGTGGACGGCGCAGTCGCGGTCACCTGCGCGCCGGCGAGCGGCTCGACCTTCCCGATGGGGACGACGACGGTCCAGTGCATCGCAGCCGACGCGCATGGCAACGCAGCGTCGGCGTCGTTCACGGTGACCGTGCGCGACAGCACGCCGCCAGTGGTCGTCCTGCCAGGAGATATCACGCGCGATGCCTCGAGCCCGCAACGGATCTTCTACACCGCGATGGCATTCGATGCGGTCGATGGACCCGTTCCCGTGGCGTGCGTCCCGCCGAGCCTGGCCCAGTTCCCAATCGGGTCCACGGTGGTCGTGTGCAGAGCGGCTGACGGCGCCGGCAACGTCGGAGCCGCGTCGTTCGTGGTCACGGTCAACGCCCCGCCGGTCGCCTACGACGCGCGCTACAAGTGGAGCGCCACGGCCGCGACGTCGGGCGTGCTGAACGCCAGCGATCCGAACGGCGACACCCTCAGGTTTGCCGTCGTGACCAATGGGTCGAGGGGAAGCTTTATCGTCGATCCGCGCACTGGAGCATTTACATACACACCGCGACGCGGGAAGGCCGTCGGCTCCGACGTCATGACGTTCAGGGTATTCGACGGCCGGGTGTGGTCGAACATCGCAACGGTCGGAATCACGTTCACCGGCGTCGTCAAGACGACGAATCAGAGCGGACCACAGTAGGCTGGGTGGGCGCGGCTCGCGGTTACGCGCGGCGCTTCTGCAGCAGGCCGCGCGTGACGCTCACGACCTCGTCGATCCAGATCGGCTTGAACACCAGCTCGGCGTCGAGATCCTGCATCTCCTGCATCGCCGAATCCGCGATGCACGAATCACCGGTGATGATCGCGACGGGAATGTGGCGATGCGCTTCGTTGGCGCGCAGCCGGTAGAGGAAGCCAATCCCGTTCACGAACGGCATCCGTAGATCGAGCAGAATCGCGTCCGGCCGGACATCGTCCAGCTCCTGAAGGCCGGTGAGCGGCGACTGCGCCACGCGTACGTCGAAACCCTCGAGTGCCAGCGCTTTCGAGAAGGTATGCAGCACCGTCTCGTCGTCGTCGACGATCAGGATCCGGGCGGCGGTGGCGGTGGCGGGAGCCATCAGAACAGTTGTACTCCATTTTCCCGGGCGCAAGGAAAGTACCCGGAGAAAATGCGCAACGCTGCATGGATCCGCATCACTCCCGTGTTCCATGCCGCGACGCGGACTGCGGCAACCGTTTGAGTTGTGTAATGCCGATTACGCCTACGTCGTTCGTTTAGTCAAGGCGCCGGCGGACGTAGGCGTCGTGTTGTAAGCGCATCATCAAGCCGGCACGGGCCAGCGCGTCGAGCACTGCGTCGCACTGCGCAGCATCCAACCCGCTGATCTCCATGGCTCTCGGGACGCTGACCTCGTCTCCGGGCACCATCGTCAGAAGGAACGCCTGCAGCTTGTCCAGGCCTGCATCGAGGACGAGTGAGCGTTGAACGGTGGGTCGTGTCTTCATGTATGTCGCTCGCTCGATCTGTCCGCAAGCCACGTACCGCTCGACAGTATCCGCCGATCGCGAGATCAGCTCGTGCGCGCGTCACCATTCGTGACGCTGCGGGAAAAATCTACGTAGAGGTTGAATCCTTTATATGCATGACGGCGGAGTTGGAGAGTATATGCATGACGGCGGAGTTGGAGAGCTCAACTGCCGGAGGTCGAGTCCCCAACTCGTGCGTTGCGCTACGATCAGAGTGGAGTGACGACGCGCCGGGCCATCCAGATCGCAGCGCTGACGATGCTCGTCGCGATCGCCGCCGGCGCGATCGTCGGCACCTGGAACATCCTGCGAGTACATGCCGCCGCAGACCGCGTGGCTCGCGCCAGCGAGGTGAAGTCGCGGCTCGCCGAACTGCAGCAGCACCTCGCCGACGCCGAGACGGGACAGCGTGGATTCCTGCTCACCGGCGAGGAGCTATATCTTTGGCCATATCACGAGGCACTCGCGCAGATCGCGTCGACTCTCGATCGCATCCAGTCGCTGAGCGACCCGGGCGGGACCACCGGTCGTGGACTGCCCCATCTGCGGTACCTCGTCGCGATCAAGTTGCAGGAACTCGAACGCACGGTCGGCGTCCGGCGCACGCAGGGCGGCGACGCGGCGCGCGCGATCGTGCTCACGGATGTGGGCCGGGAGGAGATGGCGGCCATCCGCTCGGATCTCCAGACGCTGACGGCCGAGCAGGAGAAGGTCGTCGAGGCGGAAGCGTTCGCGTCGAGGCGCAGCGAGCGGGTGGCGATTCTCTCCGAGATCGCGACCGCCATTGCCAGCGTGCTGCTCCTCGCCTTCGGCGTGCATCGATCGAATCGGCTGCTCGCCGCGCAGGAAGCGCGCGAACGGATGACGCGGGAACTGCTCGAGGCGACCGAGGATGCGGCGCGCGCGCGTGCGGAGCTGCTCGAACGCGAGCGCGAGTTGAATCGAGTGAAGGACCAGTTCCTCGCGACCTTGTCCCACGAGCTCCGGACGCCGATGAACGCGGTGCTCGGCTGGGTGCGGATGCTGCGCAGCGGTGTCGTGGAACAGCATCGCGTGCAGGACGCGCTGCAGGCGGTCGAGCGGAACGCGACCATACAGCACCGGATGATCGAGGATCTGCTCGATCTCTCGCGCGTGGTGGCGGGAAAGTTCCGCCTCGAGCTCACCGAGGTGAATCCCGCAGAAATCGCCGAGGCGGCGCTCTCGGCAGTGCAGCCTGCCGCCGCCACGAAGGGCATTCAGCTCGACGTGGCGCTCGACGACGATTTGCCGCGCCTGCACGCCGACCCGCGGCGTCTCCAGCAGGTGATCTGGAATCTCCTGGCGAACGCGATCAAGTTCACCGGTCCGGGAGGCCATGTGCGGCTGGACGTGCGGCGTTCGGATCGCGACGTGATCGTCGAGGTGCATGACGACGGGGCGGGTATCTCGCGGGAGTCGCTGCCGCACGTCTGGGAGCGGTTCCACCAGGCGGACGGCGCCTCGCAGGGCGGCAGCGACGCCGGACTGGGCCTCGGTCTCGCCATCGTCCGCCATATTGTCGAGTTGCACGGCGGGACGGCGATGGCGGAGAGCCCCGGGCGAGGAGGCGGCTCGACGTTCCGGATTGTCCTGCCGGCGGCCGACGCCGAGGCTGGGGCATCACGGCCGCGGCAGCGGCGGAGCGGTCGCGGCGCGTCGAGTTCGTAGCCTGGTGCGCGGCACGGAGTGTGTACGAGCCTGGCAGACGCCACTCGGTTGCGCAAAGACCATGCGAGGCAGATGGGCCACGACGAGTTGATGGCGGCGGCGCTCGACGAAGCGCGCACCGCGCGCGATGCCGGCGAGGTGCCGATCGGCGCCGTCGTGGCGATCGACGGCGTGATCGTCGGCCGCGGCTTCAACCAGCCGATTTCGTCGGGCGATCCAACGGCGCATGCCGAGATCGTCGCCATCCGCGCGGCCGCGCGCGCGGTCGGCAACTATCGTCTCACCGGCGCGATCCTGTGCGCGACCATCGAGCCGTGCCTGATGTGCGTCGGCGCGCTGGTGCACGCGCGCATCGGCACGCTGGTGTTCGGCGCGGCGGAGCCGAAGTCTGGCGCGGTGAGCTCGACGGTCCGCGGCGGGGAGCTGCCCGGCCACAATCACCGGTTCGAGATCGTCGGCGGCGTCCGCGAAGCGGAGTGCCGCGCGCTGCTGCAGGCGTTCTTCAGCGAGCGCCGCATCGCCGCGCGCGCGTCAGCGGCCGGCGGTGAGGGTGGCGACGGTGCGTTATAATGCAGGATCTGTCTCGCGCACGACCGGCCCGCCGTCAGGGCCTGCTTACCTCCGACGGAGAGGTACCGAAGTGGTCGTAACGGGGGCGCCTCGAAAGCGTCTTGTCGGGTAACCGGCACGTGGGTTCGAATCCCACCCTCTCCGCCAAATCCGACCTTTTGTTTTCAGTCATTTAGCAAGGCGTAGTGGGTTCTCGCGGGCCGGAGCGGCAATGCGTCGAATCGGAGCCGAATTCCGTTTTGACTCGCTTCGAAAAACAGGCGTGTTTGGCCGAGCAGCTCAGCTAAAACCTCCATGTCCTTGGTCTCACGCCCGACCTCACCGGCCAAACGCCCACGCGACCATCAATGGAAACTCTTCTCGCCACATCGCGTCGCCGTGGCCCGCAATCCTCTCACGCATCACGACGTCCGCAGCTGCATCGCGCAACGCCATCGCCCACCGAGTGGCGTTGTCGAGGAAAAACGGTTCCAGCGTGCCGGCCACCAGATACGTGCGTGGCAACGGAGTCGGCAGCACATCAGGCGGCCGATACCCCGCGCCGGGCGAGGCCGAGAAGATCGCGCCGTACAGGTGAGGATGTCGAAGCCCGATGGCCAGCGCGAGCTCGCCACCCGCCGAAACACCAAACACCGCCGTGCGCCGGGCGGGTAGACTCACGCCGAAACGCGACCGCACCCACGCACCGACGTCCTCGACGAAAAACCTCTCGTGTGCGGCAAACCGTTGCGGATCGAAACCCGGCGAATACTCGTGCAGCCGCCCAGTCTCGTCGGCGACGCGGTGCGCACCGACGATCATGGTCGACGGCGCGTCCGCGGCTTCAAGAAACCTACCCCACTGCGAGATCATCTGACCGTCACCAGCGAACACGATCGCCTTCGGCGGATCGGGCGGAACGTAAACGGTGACCTGGCGACCACCGTCGTAGCCGAAAACCTCGGTGACAAGTTCACCCGCGATCGGGTCGATCCGCGGCGGTTCTGGCGACGAGAATTCGTTCACGTGTTCACTCCGCGGCGGCGCCGATGATCCTCGCGCAATTGGGCCGAGCGCAAGAGGCGAAAACCGAGACTGCTGAAGCGCTCCGACTCGATTCCACCGTTACCGTGTCGGGAACGGCGAAATCAGTGGCCGCGTTCAAGCGCGCGGACCATGAGCATTTCGTTAGGGCGTTGGCGTCCGACGGCGTCCGCAGATCACCCGCACGCCTTCGCCGGCAGTCTGACGTGCCGCCGGTTTCGAGATCCAGCTGCGTGAGATTGCGTTCGTGACGGTTCAACGGAGTCGCCGGAGTTCGAGGATCGGCGCGTCCAACGCCTGGGCGGCTCGCACCGGATCGAAGTACTCGCGAAGAAACGCAATCTTCCCGGTTTCAGCCCGCAGAAAGACGATGTAGGTCTGACGATAGGTGCGTCGCGTCGCCTTGATGATCCCTTCAGCTTTGACTTCGGCGACCGCGCGCGCGGGGTCGGTAAGCGCCTCGATTGTCAGATCGAAGTATCGGAAATGCGCGACGGACTCCACGAACCATCCGGCATGACGCACAACCGCGTCGCGGCCCGACAAGCATGTGGGATGGCCGAGTACCGCCGCAAACGGTAACTCCCAGACAATTTCGGGCGCAAGCAGGCCTTGCCAGGTCATTGGATCGTCAACGAGCGTCTCGACGTGTTGGCGCAGAAGTTCAGTCGCGATTGTCATGGCAGGCCTCTCCCGCGCGTCGCCTCGTCACGGGTTGGAGATGTCGAGCGGCGCCATGTACATCTGGCGTTGCGCCCCAATCCGTGATGCAAACACTGTCGCTCGTGGAGAGCAGGCACCGCTTCGAAGAACGCCGAGTACAGGTTGGCCGATCCACCCCGCTTCTTCGAGCGTCATCTTCTTCCCCTGCGAGTTGTTCCTGGGCCGTCGTACCGAGTCGCTTCAAAAGATCGGTGAGCGTCGCGCGTTCCGATTTCGATAGGCCGCGCATCGCGCGTTCCATGGCGTGCTCGTGTCCCGCGAACACCGTCGCAACGAGCGTTCTGCCCTCTGGCGTCAGGCATGCCTTCAACCTCTGCCGCAATGACTCGCTGCCGACATCACTTCACGACATGTATATTAACATCTGATAGTTTGATGTCAAGATATATCGCTGGACATAACGCGCCCGCGGACGCACTGGAAAATGAGGGATCCCCGATTGAGCTCGCTGCTCACGGCCGTGAATGCTGAAAGGTTGGCCGGTTTTCCGAATGGACGGCTATTTCTCGATTCCGTGGAGCAGCGATCGCCGTGGTGCTGGTCAAAGGATATGCCGCACGCTACCAACGTCAGCGGACCTACCGAGGCGGACTCGGTCCCGCGCGCCTGAGACGGTCCCCAGATCTGGTGCAGGCGAAGGTGCATGCACGATGACTCGAGTCTTCTCGATCTGGCACAGTCGGTAGGGCTGAATAGCGCACATTTTCGGAAATGTTTCGGAAGTCAACGGGAGAGACCCCGCACCAATTTGTTCTTCGTCTCAGGGTGGAACACGCGAAGCACATGTTGCGTGCGCCGGAACCCCGTGTCCTGGATGTTGCGGTAGCCTGTGGGTTCAAAACGCAACAGCACTTTGCCCTCGTGTTCCGACAGAGATGCGGAACCAGCCCCACGGAGTATCGCCGGGACCTTCTGGATATCGGAGCGGCTCGCGAGCATCACTCCTACGCGCCACAGACAAGCCTCTTGACTTCGTTCCGGAGCGTGACCAGGCGCCGCAGCAGTTCCGGCAAGAGGCCGATGGACGCCTCGGCGTTCTCTTCGGTGATGTAGTCCCACCCGCCGCCCATGCCGAAGAGGTGCTCGTAACCGGTCCCGATAACGACTACTTTGCGTTCCGGATCGGGAATCGATGCCGCGTAGATCACCTGTACATCGCGAGCGGCATAATCCACGCGCACCGTTACCGGAGTTCCGTCCAAGGCGCCCTCGTATTTCATCGTGCCCCCGGGCATTCTCTCTTCTTTGGCGCCCAGCAGGCCCTGCAACAGCGGCTTCACCAGCTTTTTCAACTGCGGCGCCTTCGCCGGAAGAAGCTTCGTAACATCCGCATCGTTCACGAGCGGCACCGGGGCATCGTCGCGCGGCACGTAGTCCAGCGTCGAACGCGTCTGCTGCATCATCGCGACCGACTGCTCGTCGTTGAGCACTGCTTTGGCCATGCGGATGCTCTGGTAACGGAGGCCCATGGCCAGCGGTCCGCGCAACGTCGCCTCGCGGCATTTGACCAGAGCCGGATTCGAGTTCACCAGTTCCAGAATTTCCTGCCGGGCAGGCGGGGTGAGCACAAAGCCCAGCGCGGCAACGCGAGCGCGCGCCTCCAGCAATTCCTGTCGATCGACAGGCGAGATGCTTTCGAGATAGTCAAAGCAGGCGGTCGCGCCTGTCGACGGAATCCGTCGGAGCAGAGGATAGCCGGCATCGGCCTCCGCGTGCATGTGATCGCGGATCAACGAAACAATCTGCTCCATCTTCAGGCATCCTAGCAAGACCCGGCAAACATGCTTCCCCCAATCGTGCACCTATGGTGCATGGAGACGACGATCTCGTCGAACAGGTTTCAGTGCTCGAACGGACGAGTTGACGGCAATCCCTCGAGTGCTCTCATCCGTCCCGTGGCGGAGCGGCGCGGACTTGCAGATGAAGTCGCTGCTCTCGTCGCGCCTGTAAACACGTCGGGCCGGTACTCTGTCCAACGGCTCGTATCGAGAACCTGTCGATTCCCGCTGCGGCCGTCACGCGAAGGATAATCATCAGAATCTCTAATGATTGCCCGCGCGATGGCGATACTCATTATCTGACTATGCCGTACGCCAGGAGCGGTAATCTGTGGCGGTTGCCGGAGCATGCGCTTGCCTATCTGGCGCAGGCCGACGCGATTCCGCATCGCGCAGAGGGCGAGGCGGCGCTGCTCGAATTCCTCTCGCCGCGGGTCACGCGCGTGCTGGATCTCGGCAGCGGCGACGGCCGCCTGCTTGCGCTCGTGCGGATGGTCCATCCGCATCTCCACGGCGTCGCCCTCGACTTCTCCGACGCGATGATCGCGCGCCTCGAGGAGCGGTTCGCGACCGACCGATCGGTCACGGTGGTGCGACACGACCTCGATGCGCCGCTTCCGCCGCTCGACGGCCCGTTCGATGCGGTCGTGTCCAGCTTTGCGATCCACCACCTCCAGCATGCCCGGAAGCGGTCGCTCTACGCCGAGATCTACGATCGCCTCGAGCCGGGCGGCGTGTTCTGTAATCTGGAGCACGTGGCGTCGGCTACACCAGCGCTGCACGCGCAGTTCCTCGAGCGGCTCGGCATCGTCGATGAGGATCCGTCCAATAAGCTGCTCGATGTCGAATCCCAGCTGTCATGGCTGCGCGAAATCGGCTTCGACCATGTCGATTGTCATTGGAAGTGGCGCGAACTCGCGCTGCTGGCGGGCGTGAAGCCGTCCTGACGCGCATAACCGCGTGTTCGACGTATGGCGCCGAAACCATCGCCTGGCCCCTCATCCTTGCGCCATGAATTCTCCAAACGCAGCGGTGTCGAAGAAGATGGTGCTCGCTGCCAGCTTGCCGTCTTTCACTGCAAGGATTTCCGCGACATCGCACACCGACGTGTTGCCCTTCGGTGACTGTAGTGTGTAATGGGTCACGGCACAGGCGCTCTCACCATCGACGAGAAGCTGACGCACTTCCACGGACTTGGCCACACGCTTGAAGCGGTTGGTGCCTTCGACGTATGCCGCTTTCGAGCGAGTGGTTCCAGAAGGCCCGACGAACACAATGTCATCGGCGATGAGCGATTCCCATCCGCCGGCGTAGAGTTGGTCGAAGTAGGTTTGAATGGTGTCGCGCGTAGTCGCTCGGGTGGCTTCATGGGTTGGCATCTACTCGGCTCCTTTCCGCATCCAAGAAAAACACATTCCGTGGTCGATAACAACCCCGGCGGCACAAACAAAAGGCCGAGTTGTAGCGAGCCACGCTGGAACGAGCTCGACAAACACGTCGGACCCGACTTGCAAATAGGTCGAGATCGAGAAAAACAGAAGCGCGAACTTTGCGAAAACGGATTTTAGAGGGGCGGGCCGACGCCGAAAGCGTTTGCGTGGATTGGCGATGAGTACCGTCACCGTCACGCTCCCTCGTCTGCAGCCGCAGCCTCACCGTGAGGAGGCACGACAATACGCACCGCAGCTGCGAGGTTCGAGGTGGATGCAAAGCCTCGGGCGCAGCTCGTCCTCAATGGATGGCCTCCCGCTTGCTGAACCTCGGGGCGGGGAGAAGACGCGATGCGTACACTGGTTATATTGGTCGTGTTGCTGCTGTGCGGGCTGCCGGTTCGAAGCGAGGCGCAGGATCGCAACGATCGGCGCGTCAGTCTCACGAAGATCGTCATCGGCGCTGGAGCAATCGCGATCGGCACCGCTGTCGCAGCGACGTCGAGCGAAACGACAACCGTCTCTTCGGCGGCTGGTACTTTGCAGACCTCGACCTTTTCCAAGAGTCAGCTGATCACCGGCCTGTCGATTGCCGGCGTCGGAGGGATCGTTCTCTGGAGCGGGTTGAACGGGCACCACAATCGTCCGCAGAACCCCACCATCGTTGGTGTTGGTATCGCGCGCCGATCGCCGACCGTGTTCGTCCGCCGCACCTGGTAACCACGTCCGCGTGCTGGCATTTCGGCACACGGCGCCTACGGCGATCCGTGCGGCTCTCAGAATTGATCGGCCGTGCCGCCGCTGAGCATCGGTGTCCCATGCTCGCTGAAGCTTCCGAACCTAGCGGAGACGAACTGAACTGAGCTAGCAACTACGGCTTATTGATTGTCTAGACCACGACGATCGAGAGTAGACTCCCGAGCGTCTATGGGCGCGTTTGAGTCTGATGTTCGATACGCCGCGCGCACCCTTCGGAGGAACCCAGCGTTTACCCTCGTCGCAGCACTGACGCTCGCGATCGGCATCGCCGCTAACACCGCCGTATTCTCGCTCGTTGATGCCATTCTTTTCGAGCCGCTCCCGTACCCTCATGCCGATCGCATTGTCATGCTCGTGAACACGTGGTCGGGCCGGTCGTCACCAATCGAAGCCTCGAACCGCTTCGAGATCCTGCGCGGGCGTCAATCGCTGGACTTGGCCTCGGCGTACCGAGTCGTTGGCGTCAATCTCAATGCTCGAGGCGAGGCAGCGCAGGTCCTGTCGCTGCAAGTCACGGAGGATTTCTTCCGCTTGTTCGGAGCGTCGATTGGACCGGGTCGCGCATTCAACTCCGGCGACTTCCGCGACGGCGCCGCGAATGTCGTTATTTTGACGAGAGGATTCTGGCAGCGACAGTTTGGACGTGATCCGCGCATTGTTGGTGCAACCGTCGAGATCGATCAGCGACCAGTCACCGTCGCGGGCGTCGTTGGTGACAACTTCGACGCCGAAACCCTGCCGTACGCGGTTCGACCGGTCTGTTCGTGCCGCTCCGCTACGACATCGCGGGACAGACGATCACTCACTATCTGGTGGCCGCAGCACGATTGAAGGATGGTACCGACATCGCCATGGCCAGAGCCGATGGAAATCGGGATTCGGCTCGCGCTCGGAGCGGCCCCGACGGCCATACAGCGCCTGATCGTCGGCCAAAGTACACGGGCTGCGCTTGCGGGTGTCGCGATCGGCATCATCGCGGCATTTGGTCTGTCGCGGTTCGTCGCGACGATGTTGTTCGGCGTCACGACACACGATCTGGCCACCTTCATCATTGTTCCGTCCCTGCTTTTGGCGATTGCATTCGCAGCGGCGTCGGTCCCAGCGCGGCACGCAGCCACGGTTGATCCGATGATCGCTCTCCGCGCCGAATAATCGCAAAGCGGGACACGGAAACGCCACTCACTTCAATTTCCAAGCCGGCCCAGAAGAACGGCGACGATCCGCTGTCACTCGCACACGAGAATCCCGACCAGTAGCGGCGGCCTTACCAGAGAACGATGAGACTCAGCAGTCTCCGCTCTTCGTCTTGCACCTGGGTCACTGCGAATTCGTTCATCGCTCAGCTCGATTGCGAGATCCGCAGCGTAACGGCTGACCTGTTCGATTTGAGCATTCTCTTTGCACGCGCGTGTGCCGCCAACAGAGCCAGACGACCCTTCAGGTACATCCGCCGAGCCTGACTCTCTTCAACGCGCTCAGCGAGACCACGCCGTCTGTTCGAGGTCGCTCTCGCCGCCTCTTGCTCTGGGGGAAATCGCAAACCCGTGTTTTCGTAATCCGTGGCCGTCATCGACCTGTCTGAGGGTCACCGCGCAAGGAGGTCACAATGCGAGGTGAATGTTTCACACGGACAGCGTCTGTAAACCGGTCGCTCATCAAGGGGATCGTGCTGGGGACGGTTGCGCTGCTCCTGCTCGAAGGTGCAGCGCACGGCCAGACGGCGGTGCTGACTGAGACGACGTGGGGCGGCTTTGGCAGAGAAGCTCCGAGCGGCGTCGCTGTGGCCGTTGACGGCAGCACGTACATGACGGGGACCACCGACAGCTTCACGACCGATCAATTCGGCAACCCATCGGAAAGCATCTTTCTCGTCAAGTTCACACCGAATGGAATGGTCGGCTGGCAGCGAGTCTG
>DATFWL010000391.1:0-17492 GCA_035259385.1 Vicinamibacterales bacterium
TCGACCTTGAAATCCTTCCCGCCTGCCGACTTCCAGAGCTTGCCGGGACGAAAGCCGTTGTTCGCGTAGATGATCGGCCCCCACCCGGCCCAGACGTTGATCGCGAACCGGACCGTCCGGTCGGCCATCGGCTTGTAGCTCGAGATGCCCTTCACCTCGGGCAGTTTCGCCGCCGCGACGTACTTGTATTCCTTGACGGTGGTGATGCCGGACGCGTCGGGCGCTTCCGCGCCACCCTTCATCTGCTTCAGTTCGTCCTGGGTGATCTGTCCCGACTGCATGCGTTGGCGCACGCCGCCGTACTGCCACAACGCCAGGCCGACGAGGCCGGCGATGACGAGCAGAACAGCGACGTAGAACGCCGGCCTGGGCTGTCCATTGGCCATACAAAACCTCGTGAGTGAGGACGGTCAGCTCGTCTGTTTTTCCGTGGCTTTGTCCGCGGTCGCGGGACCGAGATCCTTCGCCGCCTGCGCGACCGGCGACGTCTCCGGGGATCGGAGGCCGAGCTCGACCTCGAAATTCTGCAGCGCCTGCTCGGCGAGCTGGGTCCGCATCCGCTCCTCGGCGTTGATCTCCGCGATGCCCTTCTCCGAGAGATCGGCTGCGACGCGCACCTTGCCGCGGTTCTGATCGATCTTCTGTTGAATCACCGCTTCGATCTCGCCGAAGTCGGTGGTCAGGTTCATGTCGAACGACTCGGCGAGCTTCGCGATCTCCGCTTCCGCGGCGCTCATCTTCAGCTCCGCGTCGTACTTCTGGATCTTCTCGCGCAGCTCGATCAGCTTCTCGTTCGCGTGCTGGATTTTCTTGAGATTGTTGCCGTAGGCGGTCTCGTGCATCTGCAGCTGCGCGTCGTTGGCGGCGAGCTCGTCCTTGGCCTTCTGCAGCTCCAGCGCGAACTTCGCCGCGGTCGCCCGATCGCCGACCTTCAGGTAGGCCTTCGTCTCCGCTTCGAGCTTCTGCGCGTGGCTGCGATTCGCGCTCACCTGACGGGTGACGCGCTCGACCAGCCCGCGGTACTGCTCGAGCCCGGTCCGCCCTTCCTTCAGCTGCTCCACGGCGCGATCGTACTCGTAGCGCATCTGCGCCACCGGATCGGCCTCCCAGAACAGATTCGCCACCTTGTTGATCTGCGCGACAAACGCGGCCCAGAATTTGTGAAGAATCACGTCAGCTCCTTGGGTCAGATCGTACGACGACGTTACTTCCTGGCCGGTTCCCGCTCGGCCGCCGGCGCCTCGGCGAGAATCTTGCCCTGATAGATGCCGTGGAGCGCCCGGCGCAGCTCGGGGCCGGTGCCGGCGCCGAACGCCTCGCCGCCGACCTCCTTCAGGAACGCGAACTTCGCGGGGCTCGTGTCGAACGCGACGAAGAACGACTGCACCGCCCGCTGGCTCCTCCGCCAGATGTCTCGGGCCACCTCGTCGGGACGGGGGCCCTCGGTGTTCTCGCCGTCGGTGACGACGAGGATGTACTTGCGGAAGACGCCGGCGCGGTAGAGATCCGGCCGCGCGATGCGCATCGCATCGCCAATCGCGGTGCCGCCGCCCGGGCGCGGCAGCTGGTCGAGCGCCGCGGCGATCGCGGCGCGATCGTAGCCCTGGATCGGCAGCAGCCGCCGGACCCGGCTCGAAAAGCTGTAGATGCCGATCTTGATCGGGAAGTCGGGCCGCTGCGCGACGAACGCGTCGGTGGTGTCGAGCATCGCCTCGATCGCCTCGCGCGCGATGACGTCCTTGCGCCGCGCGTCGCCCTTGACGCGCTCAGCCATCGAGCCCGACGTGTCGACGAGGATCGCGACCGCCGCGCCGAGCCCTTCCTCGACGTCGGCCTGATAGGGCACGTCGGCGGCGTCGCGAGCTTCCGGACTGCCGTTGCTGAAGCAGCCAGCCGTCGCGAGCGCCAGCACGCCGGCGGCCAGCCCCACCCGCGCGGTGCGGTACCGCATCTGGCGAGAGTCTATCGTCCGGTTTTGCTGCGATCAAGGCCGCCGTCGAGCCGTTCGCGCGCGGCGGCCAGCGCGGCGGCCTCGCTCTTCGACAGCTTCGGGAGCGCGAGGTTGAGGCCCTCGAGCGCGTCGACCACGAGATCCGCGATCGCCACGCGCGTGAACCACTTGCGGTCCGCCGGAACGACGAACCACGGCGCGTGATCCGTGCTCGTCTCCGACAGCGCGTCCTCGTAGGCGCGCATGTACTCGGCCCAGCGCCCGCGCTCGTCGAGATCGCCGACGGCGAATTTCCAGTTCTTCGACGGGTCGTCGAGGCGCTCGAGAAAGCGCCGCCGCTGCTCGCGCTTCGAGAGGTGCAGGAAGAACTTGCGGATCAGGACGCCGTTGCGCGACAGGTAGCGCTCCAACGCGTTGATGTCCTCGAACCGCTCGCGCCAGATCCGCTTGGAGACCAGCGGCGGCGGCAGCTTCTGGCGCTGCAGGATCTCCGGATGGACGCGGACGACGAGCACCTCCTCGTAATAGGAGCGGTTGAAGATGCCGATGCGGCCGCGCTCGGGCAGGGCCTTCACGGTGCGCCACAGAAAATCGTGATCGAGCTCCTCGTCCGACGGCCGCTTGAACGACGTCACCTGAGTCCCCTGCGGGTTCAGGCCGCTCATCACGTGCTTGATCGCGCTGTCCTTCCCGGCCGCGTCCATCGCCTGGAAGATCAGCAGCACCGCCCAGCGATCCTGTGCGTAGAGCTTCTCCTGCAGCGACACCAATCGCTCGATCCCGCGCTGGAGGCGGCCGGCGGCGTGCTTCTTGTCGTCGAACGGCGCGGTGTCGCCGGGATCGTAGTGGCGGAGATCCACCGAACGACCCGGCTTGACGCGGAAACGATCGAAGTCTGGCGACTTCACGGACTCACTGTGCGGGCTTGTCTTCGCTCCCGGTTACGGCGGCTTCAGCGGCCTGGAATCCGATCCTCGAATGAGTTCCGTCGCAGAACGGCTTGGTGGTCGAGCCGCCGCAGCGGCACAGCGCGAACGGCCGCTTCGCGATCGTGTAGCTGTTGCCGTTCCAGTCGATCACCGTCACATCGTCGCCGTCGACGAGGTACGGGCCGTTCTGTCTGACCTTGATCGTCGCCATCGTGTCTGCCTCGTCGCGCTAACTCATTTTCTGCATCGATGCCAGGAAGTCCGAGTTGGTCCGCGTCTTCGACATCTTGTCGATCAGCAGTTCCATCGCCTCGACCGGCGACAGCGGATTCAGCACCTTGCGCAGCACCCAGATGCGATTGAGATCGTCCTTCGGGATGAGCAGTTCCTCCTTGCGGGTGCCGCTCTTCTGGACGTCGATCGACGGGAAGACCCGCTTGTCGGTGAGCTTCCGGTCGAGATGAATCTCCATGTTGCCGGTGCCCTTGAACTCCTCGAAGATCACGTCGTCCATGCGCGAGCCGGTGTCGATGAGCGCGGTCGCCATGATCGTCAGCGACCCGCCCTCCTCGATGTTGCGCGCGGCGCCGAAGAACCGCTTCGGCTTCTGCAACGCGTTCGAGTCGAGGCCTCCCGAGAGCACCTTCCCGGACGGCGGAATCACCGTGTTGTAGGCGCGCGCGAGGCGGGTGATCGAGTCGAGCAGGATCAGGACGTCTTTCTTGTGCTCGACCAGGCGCTTGGCCTTTTCGATCACCATCTCGGCGACCTGCACGTGGCGCTGCGCGGGCTCGTCGAAGGTCGACGAGATCACTTCACCGTCGACCGACCGCTGCATGTCGGTGACCTCTTCCGGGCGCTCGTCGATGAGCAGGACGATGAGATAGACCTCGGGATGGTTCTTCGCCACCGACTGCGCGATGCTCTGCAGCAGCATCGTCTTGCCGGTGCGCGGCGGGGCGACGATCAGGCCGCGCTGTCCCTTGCCGATCGGCGTCCACAGGTCCATGATCCGCGCCGAGATGCTGTCGGGCGTCTCGAGCGTGATCCGCTCCTGCGGATAGAGCGGGGTGAGGTTCTCGAAGAACAGCTTGTCGCGCGCCTGCTCCGGCGCTTCGAAGTTGACCGCTTCGACCTTGATCAGCGCGAAGTAGCGCTCGCCTTCCTTCGGCGGCCGGATCTGACCCGACACCGTGTCGCCGGTCTGCAGATCGAACTTGCGAATCTGCGACGGCGACACGTAAATGTCGTCGGGACCCGGCAGATAGTTGTAGTCGGGCGCGCGCAGGAAGCCGAAGCCGTCGGGCAGCACTTCGAGCACACCCTCGGAGAAGATGAAGCCGCTCTGCTCGGTCTGCGCCTTCAGGATCTGGAAGATCAGCTCCTGTTTGCGCATCCCGGTCGCGCCGCCCACCGACAGGTCCTTGGCGATCTGGGTGAGCTTCTGGATGCTCATGTCCTTCAGATCGGTGATGCGCAGACCGTCGCGTCGCGACGAGGATGGCTGTGGCGGCGGCGGCTGCGGCTGCGGCGGTGGTGGTGGTGGTGGTGGCGGCGATGCGGCGGCGGAGCCGGTGTCGGCGGCGGGTGTCTCGGCGGTCGGTGCGGCCGGCTGATCCGGCGTCGCTGAACCGCCCGCGGTCCGCGCCGTTGCGTGGCGCTTTTGATTGCTTGGCATGGAGATCTCGAATTGTTGGAGTCTTAGAGTCTATACGGGTTTTCGCCGATCGCGACGATGCTGCACGCGACAATCGGCTGGATCTGCAGCGCCCGGGCGCGGGCGATCAGTTCGTCGCTTTCGGCGCCGGGGTTCAGCCACACTTCGCCGATACCTTTCCGGGCGACTTCGGCGATGACCCGCTCGCCGATGTCGGGCGGCACGTAGAACGACGCCATGTCGATCGTACCGGGCACGTCGAGGACCGACGCGTAGGTCTTCAGGCCCTCGACCTCCTGCTCGTTCGGGTTGATGGGAACGACGGTGTAGCCCTGTTCACGAAAGGCGCGCAGCGCGCGGTTCCCGAACTTGCTCCGGTTGCTCGACGCGCCAATCACCGCGACGACCTTCGGCATGGATCGAGTCTAACCGGTTTCCTCGTGGTCATGCCGTCGTCGCCTGCGGCGCGTGCCTGGCCACGAACTCGAGCACGCGCCTGCTGCCTTCACGCAGGGCCTCGGTCGAGGTCGCATACGAAATCCGGATGAACCCCGGCGCGTCGAACGCTTCGCCGGGCGTCACGGCGACGCGTGCTTCGTCGAGCAGCGCGTCGGCGAAGTCGAGCGACGTGCGCAGGCCGTCCACCGACAACACATCGCTGATGTCGACGAACATGTAGAACGCGCCGGCCGGCTTCGCGCAGCGGATCCGTGAATCGGCGGTGAGCCACTGATGCAGCAGGTCGCGCCGGTTCCGGTACTCGTCGAGCATCGCCCGCACGGCGGTCTGTGGTCCCGAGATCGCTTCGACCGCCGCTTTCTGCGTGATCGACGTGACGTTCGACGTCGAGTGACTCTGGATCGCGGACGACGCCGCGATCACCGCTGCCGGTCCGAGCTGCCACCCGCAGCGCCACCCGGTCATCGCATAGGCCTTCGAGGCCGAACCGCACAGCACGGTCTGCTCGCGGCAGGTCTCCGCCAGCACCTTCGGCAGATTGTGCGGGACCGCGTCGTAAATGAGCTTGTCGTAACAGAGGTCGACGACCACCCAGAGGTCGCGGCTTGCCGCACCCTCGCCGATCTCGCGCAGCTCCGACTCGGCGACCAGCGCCCCGGTCGGGTTCCCCGGCGAATTGATGATGATGCCCCTGGTGCGCGGCGTCACCGCGTCGAGGATCGCCCGGGCGCGCACGGTGAAGCCGTCTTCCGCGTGCGTGCGGACGAGCACCGGCGTGGCGTCGGCCAGCTTCACCTGTTCGGTGAGCGTCGGCCAGTACGGCGCGTGGGTGATGACTTCGTCGCCCGAGCCGAACAGGGTGAGCGCCGTGTTGTAGAGCGCCTGCTTGCCGCCAGCGGTGACGATCGTTTCCGACTCGGAGTAGTCGACCCCGTAGTCGGCCTTGTAGCGGGCGCAGATGGCCCGACGCAGATCGGCGATGCCGGGCACCGGGGTGTAGCGCGTGAAGTTCGCGTCGAGCGCGGCGTGCCCGGCGTCCTTGACCGGCTCAGGCGTGGCGAAATCGGGCTCGCCGGCGCCGAAATCGATCACCTCGACGCCTGACCGCCGCAGGCGATCGACGGTCGCGGTGACCTTCATCGTCGGCGACGACGCGATCCGGGTGGTCCGTTCCGCGAGCTTCATGCTTTCTTCGCCAGGCCTTTCTCGCGCAGGCGGCGTTCGACGAGCTCCGGCACGAGACCGTGCACGCGACCGCCGAGCGCGAACACTTCCTTGATCAGACGCGAGCTGATATAGGTGTACTGCTCCGCCGGCATCATGAAGACGGTTTCGATCTGCGGGTTCAGCCGCTGGTTCATCAGGGCCATCTGGAATTCGAATTCGAAGTCGGACACCGCCCGCAGGCCGCGTACGATCACCTGCGCGTTGCGGCGCTCTACGTAATCCACCAGCAATCCGCCGAAGGTGTCAACCTCGACGTTCGGATGCTGCCTGAACACGTCGCGCGCGATCTCGACGCGCTCCTCCATCGAGAACAGCGGCGCCTTCTCCGCGTTGACCAGAATCGCGACGACGATCCGATCGAACAGCCGCGCGCCGCGCGAGATGATGTCGACGTGTCCGTTCGTCAGCGGATCGAACGATCCTGGATACACGGCCAGCGTCGCCATCACGCGAGGTACAACGCGAGCGCGCTGTCTCCCGAGGTGACCTCGCGCGATCGCGGCAGCGCGCCGGCGCGATCGGGCGCCGGCTGGCGCCGCGCATGCTCCACCACCAGTACGCCACCCGGCGCGAGGCGCGCCGCCGCAACGGCGAGGACGGCATCGACCGGTTGGTCGTACGGGGGATCGAGAATCATGATGTCGAACGACGCGGGGTGGAGGTCGGCGAGCGCGCGTCCAACGCTTGCGCGGATAATAACATAGGCGTCCGGCGGTACACCGCAGTGCGCCAGGTTGGCCGCGATCAGCGCCTGCGCCCGGCGATCGCGCTCGATGAAGCTGACGCGCGACGCGCCGCGGCTCAGCGCCTCGATGCCAACCGCGCCGGTCCCGGCGTACGCATCCACTACGCTCGCTCCGGCAATCCACGGCGCAAGAATGTTGAACAGCGTCTCGCGCAGCTTGTCCGAGGTCGGACGCAGCCCCTCCCACGTCGGCGTCTTCAGCCGGCGACCTTTCAACGAGCCGGCAATCACGCGCACGGTGGCTGCCGTTGCCGGGCCCGCGAAGGCACGACGATACGAAGACGCACGAAGAACATTTTCTCTGATGACCTACCCGACTTCGATCAGCTTGAAGCGCTGCTCCCAGTTCGCGAGCAGCTTGTCCAGGCCCTCGGCGCGCGGCGCCGATCGTTCGAACCAGCGTGCGGCCTCACGCTGCGCCAGATCGAGGAGCTCGCGGTCTCGCACCAAATCGACCATCCGGAACGTCGGCACGCCGGCCTGCCGCGTACCGAAGAAGTCGCCGGGCCCGCGCAGCGTCAGGTCGCGCTCGGCGATCTCGAAACCATCGGTCGTCTCGGTCATCGCTTTCAGGCGTTCGCGGGCTTCGTCGGTGAGCGGCGACTGATACAGGAGGAAGCAAGAGGACTGATGGGCGTCCCGCCCCACGCGGCCCCGCAGCTGGTGCAACTGCGACAGCCCGAAGCGCTCCGCGTGCTCGACGATCATCACGCTCGCATTGGCGACGTCGACGCCGACCTCCACGACCGTCGTCGAGACCAGCAGCTGCAGCTCGCCCCCGGCGAACGCCTTCATCACGCGATCCTTGACGTCGGCCTTCATCCGGCCGTGCAGCAACCCGACCCGGTACTCGGGAAACACTTCCTGGGCAAGGTGGTCGGCCATTTCCGTGGCCGCCTTCACATCCACTTTCGCAGATTCCTCGACGAGCGGGTAGATCACGTACACCTGCCGCCCGGCGTCCAGCTGGCCGCGCACGAAGGCGTACACCTCGTCGCGCCGCGACTCCGGTTTCGCCAGGGTCTTGACCGGCAACCGTCCCGCCGGCAGCTCGCGGATCATCGAGACGTCGAGATCGCCGTACACGGTCAGCGCCAGCGTGCGCGGAATCGGCGTCGCCGTCATCACGAGCACGTCCGGATGCAGGCCCTTCGCACGCAGCGTCGCCCGCTGCAGGACGCCGAACCGGTGCTGTTCGTCGATCACGGCGAACCCGAGCTGCTTGAACGCGACGTCGCCCTGCACCAGCGCATGCGTTCCGACGACCAGCTGGATCGACCCGGCGGCCACTTCGGCGAGCTGCTCCCGCCGGGCGGCCGACGTTGTCGAGCCGGTCAGCAGCGCCACCCGGAACCGCGACGGCTGGAGCAGCCGCGAAATGTTGGCGTAGTGCTGCTCCGCCAGGATCTCGGTCGGCGCCATGAACGCCACCTGCAGGCCGTTCTCCATCGCGACGAGCCCGGCCAGCAGCGCCACGATCGTCTTGCCGGCGCCGACATCGCCCTGCAGCAGCCGGTTCATCGGCCGCTCGCGCTGCATGTCGTCGACGATCTCCTTCAACGCCTGCTTCTGGCCGTTCGTGAGCCGGAACGGCAGCACGGCGCGCGCCGATTCGCGAATCCGATCGTCCACGCGCACGGGAAGCGGCTTGTGTTCCGCGGCCGCCAGCTGACGCCTTGCCAGCACGCCCATCTGGAACAGAAACGCTTCTTCGAAGATCAGCCGCCGCTGGGCGGTCGTCGCGAACAGGTTCAACGCGTCGACGCGCGCGTCGCCGGGCGGGAAATGCGTCGCGAACAGCGCCGCGTACCGCGACGGCAGCCCGAGGCGGACGCGTATCTCCTCGGGCAGCGGATCCGGCAAGTCCGGCGGCACGCGCTGCAGCGCCTCCCACACCAGCCGCCGCTGCATCTTCGGCGTCACCGCGCCGGTCTTCTCGTAAACCGGCACGATGCGGCCGGTGTGGATCGTCTCGCCGTCTTCGTCGTCGAGGATTTCGTACTGCGGGTTGGTGATCTGGAGGCTCGCGGAGCCGCGCATCTCGATCACCCCGTACAGGACGACGTGCTGGCCGCGGGCGAAGATGTCCTTGAGGAAGGGCTGGTTCAGCCAGGCGGCCCGCACCGATCCGCTGCCGTCGTCGATGGCGGCTTCGAAGATCTTGAAACCTGGCCGCCGGGTCGAGCGCAGTCCGCAGGCGACGACCCGGCCGGCGACCGACGCCGGGCGTCCGGGGCGGAGCGACGCGATCGTCTGCAGGCGGCTGCGATCTTCGTAGCGCAGCGGGAACCGCGAGAGGAGATCTTCGATGGTGGCGAGGCCGGCACGTTCGAGGTCTGCGGCGCGGCGAGGTCCGACGCCCTTCAGGAACTGCAGGGGCGTCGCGAGCACCTCGGCGGCGGTCATTGCACGATTATGGCTTGCCCTTGCTCCACCTGAATCTCGCGGATGCGCGCCGGCAGCTCGAACGGATCGTCGATGTTGATCCCCGCCGGATTCTGCGGCGTGCGCGAGTAGTAACTGACGATCTCCTGCAGGAACAGCTTCGGAACCGGGATGCGGCTGACCGCGGCCGATTCGAGCTCGAACCGCCCCACCCCGTTGGTCGTGTGCAGCACGCCGGTCGCCGTCACCGGCAGGCGGCCCATCAGGTAGTTCATTGGATCGAGCAGGCTCGTCGGGTTCTTTTCCTTGCGGACGGCGTCGAGGTCGACGACGGCGCGGCCCGAGACGCGTCCGCCACCGACGATCGTGATGTAGGGCTCGACCACGCCGGTCGGCACCTGCGCGCGTGCTTCGAGCAGGATGTACGAATTCACCTCGCCTTCGGTGACGGTCGTACGCAGGGGTCGGGTCGGGGGCTTCTCGGCCTGTGCGGTGATCGTGGCGATCTTCTGTTTGAGCGCGTCCGCGTCCTTGCGGGAGGTCTGAACGTCGGCGTGGACCGTCACCCCGAGGTAGATCAGCGTGCACAGGCCGAGGAGCCGCCTCACGCGGTCATTTTACCGCCTTCGGCTGGGCAGACCGACGCGCCCGTGCGACGAGCTGGGCCATCCGCTGCTCCATCTGCTGCTCGAAGACGCGGAAGCGCGCCTGCTGCTTCACATCGAGGAGCTTGTCGAGCTCGTCGTAGGCCTTGCGGACGTCGACGTGCGATCGTTCTTCGAGATCGTGGAGCGCCTTCAGGCGCTCTTTCAACTGCGCCTCGTTCACGGTATCGGCGCTGGTCTGCTTGCGCAGTTCCTGAAGGATCTGGTTGCGCTCCTGCGTCGACTTGCGCCGCAGCTCCTGAAGCGCCTTGTACTGCATGAGAAACTTGGGGAACTGCTCGTTGCTGATCTTGAGCTGCTCCTGCGCCTGCATCAGCGCGTAGGAGTCGAACATCTTGCGCACTTCAGCGGGCGAGATCGGCCGCTCGCCGGCCGGCGTCGTGGTGCCCGGCGGCTGGTTCTTCCCGCCGCCCTGTCGCGCGGCGCCCTGCTGCCGCGCGAATGCTGCGCGCGGCGGCGCCGAGGCCATCACGGCAGCCAGGCAGAGAACCATCGGCATCAGACGTCGGCTCATCAGATCAATCCCCCGATTCGCGGATCTGAGCCTGCAACAGCCGCTCCAGCTCGCGCAATTCGCCCTCGCTCAAGTGCATCACCGCTTCGTCGGCGTTCAGGGCATCGAGTCCCTCGTCGCGCGCGGCGTCAGCGTCGATGCCGGCTGCCAGATCGGCGACAAAAGTCAGCCAGACGTCGCCGCGCCACGCGTCTGCGGCCTCGGCGCCATCATCCTGGTCGAGCGCAGCGAGCGGAGCCGGCCGCGTCTGGAGCGCAGTAGCAGACGGCGCCGGCTGGGGCGATCGCACGAATATCCTGACGCCCGTAAACACGATGACCGCGAGGAGCGCCGCGCCGGCGAGCGAGTAAACCGGAAGCCAATTCCAGCGAAGACCGCCAGGCCGCTCTGCCGCGACTGCGTCATGGACGCGTCTCGACAGGTGCTCCCAGAAGAGCGGCGACGGCTCAGGCACGTCGGCCTCGGCGGCGGCAGCCATCGTCGCGCGAAGCTCGGCGAGTTGAATCCGGCACGCCGCGCACGTCGTGAGATGTGGCGCAGACGACTCGGGCCGTGCGCCTTCGGCGAGATCGACGAGATCCGCGGCGCTGAGGTGCATTACAGATCCTCGCCCAGCAGCCGTTTCAGGCCGCGCAGCGCGTGAAACACGTTCGCCTTCACCGCTCCCGCCGAGCTCTTCAGGACGCCGGCGATCTCCTGGTGCGACATGTCGTGATAGGTCCGCAGAATCAGCGCCGCGCGCTGCTTCGGCGGAAGCTGCGCGATCGCCGCGCGTACCCGCGCGCCGCGCTCATGCCGCAGCAGGCGCTCTGACGCGGTCTCGCCGCGCGTGTCCTCGACCTGCTGCGATTCGAGCGGCTCGACTGGCGCCGCCTTCGCGCTGACGCGGTTCAGGCACACGTTGACGGCGATCCTGTGCAGCCACGTCGCGATCGACGACTGACCGCGGAACGCGCGCAAGCCGCGGTACGCGCGGAGAAAGACGTCCTGCGTCAGGTCGCTCGCATCTTCGTGATTCCCGACGAAGCGGTAGCACAGTTGATAGATCGCGCGGCGGTGGCGTTCGACGACGAGGTCGAAGGCGCCCGCCTCGTTGGCGAGGCACGCCTCCACCAGGGCGCGCTCGTCGAGGTCGCGCACCGGCCCCGCCTCCGTCGGCGTCATCGCTTGGACACGCGCGTCACGACCGCCGGCGCGAGACGCTGTCCGCGGCCCGGGCACAGACCACGCCACCGATGCACTCATTCACAGTTGTTAGACCGGCCGAGCGCCGGCCCGTTACATCCGGGGCCTGGCGAGCATCAGCTGCTCGACCTCGTCCGGCGTCGGGAGCCCGCCGCGTGAGCCAAGCGCCCGGCAGTTCAGCGCGCCGACGGCGTTTGCGTACCTCAACGCATCCTCGACCTCGCCCCGCGGCATCCGGAGACAGGCGGCCGCGAAAGCACCGCGAAAGCAGTCGCCGGCGCCGGTGCTGTCCACGCAGTCGATCCGAAACGCCGGGGTCACGATCTCGCGGCCGTTGCACCACGCGAGACTTCCGTTCGCCCCGAGCGTGACGCACACCAGCGACGCGTCCCACTCGCGTCCGATCAGGCGGATCGCCTCACCGAGGTGCTCATGGCCGGTGAGCGCCGTCGGAAACTCTTCGGCAGCGATGATCGCGTCGATGTTCTGGAGGAGGTCGCCGATGCCGGGGCGGACTTTCTCGACGTCGATGATTGTGGGGATTCCGGCTGCACGCGCGTATCGCGCCGCCCGCGCCGCTGCCGCCGTCTGATGACAGTCGACGATCAGCAGCCGGCCGGACGTAGCGGTCTCCTCCCGGACATCGTCGGGTTCCATGTTCAGCGAGGGATGGCGATCCCAGAGCACGGTGCGCTCGCCCGTCCGCGCGTCAACCAGGACGATCGCAAACTGGTTGGTGATGCCGGCGATCGTTTCCGACGCGGACACATCGACCCCGTCACGCCTGAGGCTCTCGCGCGACATCGTTCCCAGGTCGTCGCCGCCGAAGCGGCCGATGTAGCGGGCGCGCCAGCCAAGCCGCGCACACGTGGCGACGGCGGTCGCCATCTGGCCGCCTGGCAGCCGGGCGGCCCGCTGCAGTCGTTGCTTCGAGTTGACGACCGGGTACTCGGCGACGACGGCGACGAGATCGATGCTGTTCAGTCCAAAACCGACGACGTCGAAAGGATGTGAGTCGGGCGGGGGAATCTCGAAGGGAATCCGCACGTCGATGATCGTATCAACCGTCCCGTTTCCGAGCACGCATCGGAGCACGCACTCTCAGGCATATTCGGGTGGATGAACTGAGCTGTTGACCTTCGCCTTTCTTTTGCGTAGAATCAGTCCGCTGGAGGCGCCGATGCTACCGCTTACGAAACGCCAGCGGGAGATTCTCGATTACCTGAACGAATTCATCAGCCAGCATGGGTACGCGCCGAGTCTCGAAGAGATCGGCCGCCGCTTCGGCCTCTCTTCGCTCGCGACGGTGCACAAGCATCTCACGAACCTGCAGGAGAAGGGCTTCATCAAGCGCGCGTGGAACCGCAGCCGCTCGGTGGAAATGGTGCCGACGCGCAACGGTGGACGGGCCGTCGAGCTGCCGCTGCTCGGATACGTCGCGGCCGGCCTGCCGATCGAAGCGGTCGCGTCGAACGAGACGATCGCGGTGCCGGAGGATCTCGTCGGCAAGCGCGACACCTACGTCCTGCGCGTGCGCGGCGACTCGATGATCGACGAACAGATCCGCGACGGCGATTTCGTGGTCGTGGAAGACCGCAAGACGGCGGACAACGGCGAGATGGTGATCGCGCTGCTTCGCGGATCGGACGTGACGCTGAAGAAGTTCTATCGGGATCCCAGCGGCAGGATTCGGCTGCAACCGGCGAACGCCGCGATGCAGCCAATCTTCGCCGATCCCGATCAAGTGCAGATTCAGGGTGTCGTCGTCGGGGTGATGCGGAAGTATTAGACTCTTGGGATGGCCGACCAGCAGCCGCCCAAGCAGATCAACTTCACGATCGTTCCCGACGAGAGCTCCTCGGCGCCGCGCACCTACTCGAACTTCTGTTCGATCGCGCACACGCCGTTCGACTTCACGCTCACCTTCTGCGAGGTGATGCCGCTCTCCGACAAGGAGATCAAGGAAGCCGAAACGGAGCACGTGGTCCGCGCGCCGGTCCGCACCCGCATCGTCGTGCCGGTCCAATTCGTTCCCAACCTGATCGCGGCGCTGCAGGAGCACTGGCGCGTCTACTCCGAGTCGTACAGCAACGTCGGCTGGAACAAGGCAGCGGGGCCGGGAGTGCACTGAGGGGTTCGGGGTTCGTTGGTTCGGGTTCGGGGGAACCCCAGAACCCAGAACGAGAACCCCGAACCGCGAACCCCCGAACCCCGAACGCGATCCAGTTCTGGTAGTCTCCGCTCAGCGCCGATGAAAACCCCGCACGACGCCCGCGAGATCCTCGACAAGCTCGAATCGCAGCATCCTGATGCCGACACCGAGCTCGACTACCAGACGCCGTTTCAGCTGCTGGTGGCGACGATCCTGTCGGCGCAATCGACCGACGCCTTGGTGAACAGGGTCACGCCCGCGCTGTTCAAGCGCTACAAGGACGCCCGCGCGCTCGCCCGGGCGACCAGCGCCGAGCTCGAGCCGCAGATCCACTCGACCGGTTTCTTCCGCGCCAAGGCGAAGTCGTTGATCGGGATGGCGCAGGCCCTGGTGGCGTCGCATGGCGGCGACGTGCCGGCCTCGATGGAGGCGCTCGTCGAGTTGCCCGGCGTCGGGCGCAAGACGGCGAACGTCGTCCTCGGCCACGCGCTCGGGGTACCCGGACTGCCGGTCGATCGCCACGTGCTGCGCGTCGCCAACCGGATCGGCATCGCCGAGAGCGACGACCCGATCGTCGTCGAGCAGCAACTCTGCAGCGCGCTCCCGGCGGAGCGGTGGACGCGCACGTCGGACACGTTGATCCTGCACGGCCGCCGCATCTGCCGGCCGAAGCCGCTCTGCGACCAGTGTGCCGCGCGCGACGACTGCGACTACTTCCGGCTGGTCGTCTCGCGCGCGCGCGGCGCCAAGCCGGCGAAGACGCCCAGGCCGGCGAAGCGGCGGAAGAAGCCTGCACCTCCACGGCGTGGATCGAAAAGCGTTCGAACAACTCGTCGCTGAAGCGCTGCAGTCGATCCCGCGCCGCTTCCGCCGGGCGATGAAGAACATCGCCATCGTCGTGGAAGACGAGCCCGCGCAGGAACTGCTCGAGGACATGGAGATCGAGCCGCCCGATACGCTCCTCGGCCTCTATCAAGGCACGCCGCTCACCGAGCGGACGTCGAGTTACGGCAACGTGCTGCCGGACCGCGTCCTGATCTTCCAGGGTCCGCACGAGCGCGCCGCCGAAGACGACGACGATCTCGTGGTGGCGATCGGCGAGACGCTGATTCACGAAATCGGCCACTACTTCGGGCTGAGCGAAGAGGAAATCGAGGAGATCGAAGAGCGCTACTGGCGGGGTGACGCCGAATGATCCGCGCGCGCAAGCGCTTCGGCCAGCACTTCCTCGAGCCGGCGTGGGTCGACAAGGTGATCCGCGCCATCGATCCGCGTGCCGACGAGACGTTCCTCGAGATTGGTCCGGGCCGGGGCGCCCTCACCCGCCCGCTCGCTGCGCGCACCAACGCCGTCGTCGCCTACGAAATCGACCGCGACCTCGCCGCCGGGTTGCGGGCCGCCGCGATCCCGAACGTCACCGTCATCGAAGGTGATTTCCTCGAGGCGGCTCGCCCCGAGCCCCGAGCCCCGAGCCCCGGCGGCGTTCGTGTTGCCGGCAACCTTCCCTACAACGTCGCCTCGCCGATTCTGTTCAAGCTGGCCGACCTCTACGCACATGGAACGGCGATCGCCGACGCGACGCTGATGCTGCAGCGCGAGGTCGCCGGGCGGCTGCTCTCCCCGCCGGGGACGCGGGACTACGGTGTGCTCAGCGTGCGGATGCAGCACGTGGCGGCGGTGGATCTCCTGCTGAAGTTGCCGGCCGGCGCCTTCCGGCCGCCGCCCAAGGTCCTGTCGTCGCTCGTCCGCCTTCGATTTCACCACGCCGATCCGCCGGTGGGCGATGCCGCCGCGTTCGCCTCGCTCGTCCAAGCGGTCTTCACGCGGCGGCGGAAAACGCTGGCGAACGCCCTGCTCGCGCACGTGGACGCGTCTTGCGCCGCCCGCGCGCTCGCGGCCGCGGCCATTGACGGCGCGCGGCGTCCCGAAACGCTGTCAGTCGCGGAGTTTGCCCGCCTCTCCGACGCGCTGGTGGCGCAGGGCGGCCTTTCGCACGCGGTCGACACCAGGTGATCACTCGATCGTCCCTGGAACGAAAAGTCCGCGACCCCGGTCAAGCCGCGCGTGTCCCGAGCCGATATTCTCGAGTGGCGCGGCGCGGACCGGCACGGAACCCGGCCGAGCTGTGTTATAGTTTTCGACCGTAAGTCGTTCAGCCCGCCTTATTTAGTTTCAGGCGCGCCCAGCAGCCTGATCGAGCCGCTGAAGCGGCTCCCGGACGTGGATCGGACTCCGCCAGGAGTGTGTCCGCTGCCGGCGGCGATCGTATCCCGATGCTCGAAGTGGTGGCGCTTGGCGGACTCGGCGAGTTCGGCATGAACATGCTCGCCCTCACGTGGGGCGAGACGACGATCGTCGTCGACGCCGGCGTGATGTTTCCCGATCCGGAACTGCTCGGCGTCGATCGCATCATTCCCGATCTGACGTACCTGCAGCAGCGGGCACGCGCCGCCGCGCTCGTGCTGACGCACGGGCACGAGGATCACATCGGCGGCGTGCCGCACGTGCTCCCCTTCGTCGACGGACCGATCTACGGCACGCCGCTGACGCTGGCGCTAGTCGAGCCGAAGCTCGAGGAGCACGGCATCGACGGGCGTCAGCTGATCCCGGTGCGGCCGCGCGAGCGGCTCACCATCGGTCCGTTCCTGATCGAGTTCATCCGGGTGACGCACAGCATGCCCGACTGCGTGGCGCTGGCGATTCACACGCCGGTCGGCGTGGTCGTCCACACCGGTGATTTCAAGATCGATCAGACGCCGATCGACGGCGAGCACTTCGACGTCCACCGCTTCGCGGAGCTCGGCTCGGCGGGCGTGCTGGCGCTGTTCGCCGACAGCACCAACATCGACCGCCGCGGCTTCACCGGGTCGGAGCTCGACGTCACCGAGGCGTTCGAGGAGATCTTTTCGAGTGCGACCGGCAAGCTGATCGTCGCGGCGTTCGCGTCGAGCATCTACCGGATGCAGATCCTCGTGGATCTTGCCGCGCAGTTCGATCGCAAGGTGGCGTTCGTCGGCCGCGGGATGATCCAGAACTCGGAGATCGCGCAGCGGCTCGGCTATCTGCGGATCCCGGCCGGCCTGCAGATCCGCGACGCCGACGTCTCGAGCTATCCGGCGCAGGACGTCCTGTGCCTGAGCACCGGCTCGCAGGGCGAGCCGCTATCGGCGCTCTCGCGAATCGCCATCGACGATCACCGCTTCGTCCATGTCGGCGACGGCGACACGGTGGTGATCTCGGCGCGTTCGATTCCCGGCAACGAGAAGGCCATCGGCCGGGTGATCAATCACCTCGCGCGCCGTGGCGCCGACGTGGTCTACGAGGGCATCAAGCACGTGCACGTGTCGGGACACGGCAGCGAGGAAGAGCTGAAGCTGATGCTCTCGCTCGTCAAGCCGCGCTTCTTCGTCCCGGTCCACGGCGAATACCGGCAGCTCTCGCAGCACGCACGCGTCGCCCGGCGCGTGTTCGCCGGCCGCACTCCCCGTCCCGAGATCCTGCTGGTCGGGGACGGCGACATTCTCACCTTCGACGCCGAGGGCGCGCGCGTCGCGGGCAAGGCGCCGGTCGGCCGGGTGCTGATCGACGGGACGCGCACCGGCGAGATCGGCGACGAAGTGCTG
>DATFWL010000392.1:0-5467 GCA_035259385.1 Vicinamibacterales bacterium
GTTGATGCTGGACACGACAGACCTGGCCGCCATGGAGCGTCAAACTATCGAGCGGGTGATCCGTGACGTCAACGGGAACAAAGCAAGGGCTGCGCGGACGCTTGGCATTTCACGCACGCAGCTGTATTCGCGCTTGCGGAAATACGGACTCGAAAGCGTCACCGAAGTGAGGCCGGAGTAGGTCGGTGGCGAACGTCAATCTGGCCACCAATCCAAACGTTCGGTCGCTCGCCCCCCGACTCGGCATCGCCTACGACCCCCTTCCCGAGCACAGAAGCTCCATCGGCGCTGGATTCGGCATTTTCAAGAACCAATCGAGGCTCGTACTTACGGCATGGGGTATGTCACGGCGCCACCATCCGCATTTATCCTCGAGAGCAGTGTGGGAGTGCCGTTTCCCGCGATTCCCGATGCCCCGACAGGCGAATATCTCGGCCTGAGCTATGAGCAGACGAAGCATTCGCTGTATAGCGATGCAGTACAACTTCGGCATTGTAATGCTCCAGTTGTAATCTCTGCACAGCCGATCAGCCCTGGTCAAGTACGGCTGACAGGTTGCTCGCGCTGGCCGAGCGTACTCACGATCCGCGAAGCAAAGGCGGCGCCTTTATGCGCGCTTCGACCGTACTGCGGGTAGTCGAGGAAACGCGATGTCGTAAATCGGGAACCGCGCGACGTCTGCGTGTCGTGGACGCAGCTCATGGCGGGCTCATGAAATACGGCCTTGATCAGGCAAACCCGATCAACGACTGACAGCACCTTGAGGAGCGCGGTCATGGAAGGGTCACAGAAATTGCTGGCGGCGCGAGTTCGTGGGGAATTTCGAGAGATGCCGGGCCTTTGTCTCACGATTGAACAAGCGTCTCGCCTTTGGCAGGTTGACCGTCTGGTATGCGAGATCGTGCTCAGAGAACTCGTGCGCACGGGGGTCCTGCAAATGACTTCGGGTGGCGCCTATGTAGCGGCATCGTTGATTCGCGAAAGGGGCTAGCGGTTTCGGCGACGTGGAACAGGGTGTGGTCGGCTTTCCTGGAGTTGCGATGGGCGATCTCTTAGCCGCTCGCTCGTTATGCGAATCAGGGCGAGGATCTTCATCCTTGTAGAACGAACGGCACGACGGTGTTTCGCTCCGAGAATGGCGCAGTTCGCTTGAAAGGATCGCTCACTTTGAAGAAGATGCGCCGCCTCGTTGCTGTGGCCGACGTCGACGGGTCAGAACCGCGCCTGCCGGGCCATCGTGATGACCCGTACATGGCAGACGGCGCACGCGATCTGGTCGAAGAGTTGTGAACCGGCGAGGGCATCGGATGTCGCCGCCAACGCTGCACGCCGGACGGCGTCATTAGCGACACACTCTTATTGTCATTCGTCTGGAGGTATGCCTACGGTCAATCGTTTGTAGCTGAACGCGGAACTCCGCGCGCGTTGCGCCCTCGAACTGGTATGACTGCAGCGCCGACGCGGCCGGAGAGCCAATGCGGCGGTGATCTACGCGACCTACGCCCGCGATTCTCGCGTGCGATTCGGTACTGTCCATCTTTGATCGTCTCGAGAATCAGAACGAGTGTCGAACCATCGGCGAAGTGCGGCAGGTTCCTATCTTTCGATCGACACCTGCACGCCTTCAACGGTGGTCTGCCCGCACCAGCGCTTTACAACAATCGGCCGCACCACGCCAAAAACCGGTGTCACAACATAATCCGCGTATAGCTTTTTCTAATCATCGGAAAGGTAGGTGGCAATCTTCGCAACAGTACCGTGCATGATCAGATCTACCTTAAGGCGCGATGTCGTTCAGAGTCGACGCCATGAGTCCGCGCACTGTCGATGTAAAGTGGTGTGTGGGCGACCAGTCTGGCGCTCTCGGATCGTGCAACACAGCCTTTCAATTGTCACGACAATCTCGCGGGTCGTGCCCGCCTATCCTCATTGCCGCCTGAAAAATGTGCCGCAACCTGAAAGCTCACAGCTTTAGAGGCTGTATCAAAACCTCCAGGCGGGCGGCTTCACCAGTGGCCGCATGCATTTTCGCCGGCATCAAGGAGCGCCTGATCGTGAGACGGCATGTTCATCAATGCGCGAGAGCTTCGGCCAACGTGACAATTGCCGGACGTTGCCGCCGAGCGGACCGGGGGCGAATACGATCGCGAAAGGATCGCGCGCGTTTATCGCGCGTTCGTACCAGTCGGCGGCTTGATCGATGTCCGAGCACAGCACGTGGTACAGGCTGGGCGAGATCGTGGACCGCGACATCGCGACGTTCAACAAGCTGGTCGAGGATCCACACATTCCCGATGTAACGGTGAAAGCCGCGCGCGAAGAAGATCTCCAGCCAGATTGTAGGGGCCGGCTTGCTCGGCCCACCGCCCTACTTACGGCCTGCTGCGATCCCGTTCACGACAATGCTGATGTTCGGACCGGTGCCTGGCAGGACCGCATCCATCAGGAACCGTTGCCCATCCTTCGACACGTCATAATTGACCGGATACGGGGGATAGGTCGGCCGCATCTCCGTCTCGAACAGTGCGCGTGGCATTCCGTACACGAACGTGGCGCCCGGCGTGACGGGCACGACCATCAGCCGGCGATCGGGCGCGAGAAAGAACAGCTCGCGTCCGTCGCGCGACCAGACCGGCTCCGACCCGCCGTCCGTCGATACCTGATGCCTCGAGCCCGGGGTTGGAAACGAGTCAACGATGACCTCCCAGCGGCCACCCTCATTCGAGGCATAAGCGACCCAGCGGTCGTCCGGCGAGAAGCGCCCCTGGATGTTCTGGGCGACGCCGTGAAAGAGCGGCGTAATGCGGCCGGTCTCGAGCGAGAGCGCCGCGATGTCGCGGCCCGTCGTCGCAGGTGTGTCGACGAGAGCCGTGCGGCGGTCGGCCGACCAGTCGGTGGCGCGATAGGCCCCGAGCGCGGCGCCTTCGGTGTCGGGGATGATGCACACCAGACGCTCCCGTTCCGTACCGCTGGCCGGGCGGCGGAACAGCGCGACCGACCCTTTCTCGAACGAGGTGAACAACATCTCTCGTCCATCGCGCGACCAGATCGGTCCCACGGCGCCGCCTGCAGTGAATGAGAACCTCGACGGGGCTCCGGCCGAATCCATCAGCCAGATGTCGGCGACGTTGGGCACCACCATCCACGCGCCCGATGCGCCGGCGACAGTCCGAGTGAAGGCGACCTGCCGTCCGTCGGGCGCGATGGCCACGGTCTCAGTCTGCGATGGCGCTGGCAGCGCCGGCAGCCGATTTCCCTGGCGGTCGAACCACGCAGGCTTGGTCGAGACCGTCGTGCCATCCCAGTACGCGAGCACGCCGCTGGCGGCGGAGACAGCAGGGTACCCTGATCCGGCGGCGTAACGGACCGAATCGAGCCACGCGGCGGCCGCGCCGATCGGTTTGAACGACCTCGGATCGATCGCCTGTGCCATCAGCTTCGATGACCCGGCAGCCGACCGGAACAGGAGAAATCCGGCCGGGCTGTAGACCGCCGTCGCGCCGCTCGTCTTCACCAGTTCTTCGGACGCTGTGGAATCGAGCGAGCCGAGCATGACCGAGCCGCCGCTCTCGGCGTAAATGAAATGGCGCCCGTCAGGCAGAAACTGCGGGAATCGATGGCCCTTCGTTACCCGGCGGTCGCCGGCCAGAGGCCGCATCACGGTGGCCGGTGTCATCGCACCGCCCGACGCTGACATTCTGGTGACCGGACCCGTCTGATGTCCGATGAGGATGACGTCTCCGCTCCAGGCGCCGCCGGCAGCCTCGGGCGTGGTGGTCAGCGTCGATGGACGCTCGCCCTGCAGCGCGATCGTCTTTACGCGTCCGTTCGCGAAAAACCCGATCGCGCGGCCGTCCGACGACCAGAAGGGGCTCGACGCATCATCGCTGTCCGGGATTGACCGCGCCGACCGCGAATCGAGTGGTCGCACCCACAGAGACGGCGGCCGGCCTGCCGCCGACGCGACAAACGCGATCTGCCGGCCATCGGGCGACAGCGCGAAATGCGGCGCGCCTGAGGAAGCGAACGGTGTCAGCGCCAGGCCTGGCGGCGCGACCATCGTCAGCGTCATCGGCGGAGTGCTGGAAGAAGGAACGGAGGTGTGCGAGAACATCACGGTCACCGCAGCTGCGGCCGCGGAAACCACGGCCGCCGCGGTCGCCCAGATGGCCGTGCGCCAGCGGATCCGGGCGTCGCGCGGCGGTCCGTTGCCCGTAGACGTTTGACCGGCGGCCCACCGGATCTCGCGTCCCACGTCCGCGATCGATTGCCACCGCAGCTCGGGATCTTTCTCGAGGCAGCGACGGAGGACGTGGTCGAGCGCCGGCGAAACGAGCGGCTGCCGGTTCGTCACCGGCGGCGGGTCGACGTGCATGATGTTCGCGATCAGGCTCGCGTGCGATTTGCCCGTGAACGCGCGCGTGCCGGTCAGCATTTCGTACAGCACGCAGCCGAACGCCCACACGTCGCTCCGCGCGTCGGCGTCATGGCCTTCGATCTGTTCGGGGGCCATGTAGTGGAACGTGCCGAGGATCGTCCCGTGTGCCGTCAGCGGCGTCGTGGCCGTTGGTGGCATGGACATCGGATCCATGGGCGGCGCTTGCGCGAGCACCGGCGTCGTCTTTGCGAGGCCGAAATCGAGCAGCTTCGCGTCGGGCGGACCGCCCGGACCGGCATGGCTCCGGATCAGAAACACGTTTCCCGGCTTCAAATCCCGATGGACGATGCCCGCGCGATGCGCGGCGGCAAGCGCGTCCGCGATGTCGGTTGCGATGCGTACCGCCTCGGCGGCGGACAGCAGGCCGCGCTCGAGCCGCGCGGCGAGCGTTTCGCCCTCGAGATACTCCAGGACCAGGAAGTTCGTGCCGTCGGACTCGCCGACGTCGTAGAGCGTACAGATATGTGGATGCGAGAGCTGCGAGATTGTGCGTGCCTCGCGGTCGAATCTGGCACGAAAAGCGGGATCCAGCGCGAGCGCGGCCGGCAGCACCTTGATCGCGACCGTGCGATCGAGTCGCGTGTCGCGAGCCGTCCACACTTCGCCCATGCCACCCGCGCCGAGCGCCGCGACGATTTCGTACGGACCGAGTCGAGTTCCCGCGGAAAGGGCCACGTTCAGCTTCGCTGTTGCGAGACGCAGCGATTGTAGCGCCTAAATGGGCATCCAGCGTTTTCGCAGGGCATGCCAACAGATCAACGCACAAGCCAGCGAGAGAAAGGCCTCGTGGATGTCGGCGCGTTTGTCGTACCGGACGCGCAGACGACGGAACTGATTGAGCCAGGCAAACGTTCGCTCTACGACCCAACGCCACCGCCCCAAGCCACTGCCATGCTTCGTACGCCGCATCGCCAGCACCGGCAGAATGTGACGGGCCCGCAGGCCGTGCCGGATCGCCATCGAATCATAGCCGCGATCGCCGAGCACACAGACCGGCCGGCACCGGGGGCGGCCGCGGTCGCCTTGCAG
>DATFWL010000393.1:0-2142 GCA_035259385.1 Vicinamibacterales bacterium
GCACAGCACGAACGGGGTGGCGGCGATTCATTCCGCCCTCCTGCGCACAACGACCGTGAAGGATCTGAGCGAGCTGTTTCCTGAGCGCTTCAGCAACAAGACGAACGGCGTCACGCCGCGTCGATGGCTGCTGCTGGCGAACCCCGGGCTCGCCGAAACCATCACCGCGATGATCGGCAACGGCTGGATCAACGACCTCGGCGAACTGGCGCTGCTCAAGTCGTGCGCCCATGACCGCGGCTTCCGCGATGCCCTCCGCGCCGCGAAGCGGTCGGCCAAGTCGGCCTTCGCGGACTGGCTGCGATCGTCTTCGGGACAGATGGTGGATCCTGACACCATCTTCGACAGCCAGGTGAAGCGCATTCACGAGTACAAGCGCCAGCTCCTCAATGCCCTGCGCATCGTGGTGCTGTACAACCGATTGCGGGAAAACCCGGCGCTCGAGATGTGGCCGCGAACGTTCCTGTTCGCCGGCAAGGCGGCGCCGGCGTACCACCTGGCCAAGCTCATTATCAAGCTGCTGAACAATCTGGCCGTCACCATCGACGACGATCCTGCAGTGCACGGCCGGCTGAAGGTCGTGTTCCTGCCGGACTACAGTGTGTCGCTGGCCGAGCGGCTGATTCCCGCGGCCGACGTGTCAAACCAGATCTCCACCGCCGGCTACGAGGCCAGCGGCACGAGCAACATGAAGTTCATGATGAACGGCGCGCTGACGATCGGGACACGCGACGGCGCGACGATCGAGATGGCTGAGGAGGCTGGTGAAGACAACTTCTTCCTCTTCGGCCTCACCGCCGAGCAGGTCGCCGCGAGCCGCGCCTGGTACTCCCCGCGCTGGCACTACGACAACGAGCCGGAGATCCGCGCGGCGGTCGACCTGATGTTCTCGGACCACTTCAACCGCGACGAGCCGGGCGTCTTCGCTCCGCTGCGTGACACACTGCTTACACACGGCGATCACTATATGCATCTTGCCGATCTCGCCTCCTATATGGAGGCTGACGATCGCCTGCGTGCGTTGTACGCGGACCGTGACGCATGGGTGCATAAGGCTCTTGTGAACGTCGCGAGCTCCGGAAAGTTCTCGAGCGACCGCACCATCGCCGAGTATGCCGCCGACATCTGGCACGCGAAACCGTGCCCCGTGCCCTAGTGAGAACGGGTCGTGAACCAGATCGTGGCTCACACAACGAAGGGACCCGGGACGATTTCGCCGCTGGCGGGTCAACCCGCGCCGAAATCGATCCTGGTCGATCTGGACAGGCTCGAGCAGGCGTATTACGAACGCAAGCCGGACTCGGACGACCCGACGCAGCTCGTCGCGTTTGGCACCAGCGGCCATCGCGGCTCGCCGTTCACCGGCTCGTTCACCGAGACCCACATCGTCGCGATCACACAGGCGATCTGCGACCATCGGCGGCTTGAGAGAATCGACGGCCCGCTCTACATGGGCAAGGACACGCACGCGCTCTCCGAGCCGGCGCAGCGCACGGCTCTCGAGGTGCTGGCGGCCAACGGTGTCGAGGCCATCGTCCAGCGTGACGACGGTGTCACGCCGACGCCGGTCATCTCGTGGGCGATCCTCACGTACAACCGCGGACGCACAGCCCACCTCGCCGACGGGATCGTGATCACGCCCTCGCATAATCCGCCGGAGGACGGAGGGTTCAAGTACAACCCGCCCAACGGCGGACCAGCAGATAAGGACGTGACCGAGTCGATTCAGACGCGGGCGAACGTTCTGCTCAGGACGGGCATTGGCGGCGTAAAGCGAGTGCCGTTTGCGGCAGCGATCACGGCGACGACCACGCACCAGCATGACTTCGTCCTGCCGTACGTCCGCGACTTGCGGAATGTCGTCGATATGGACGCGATCCGCGCCGCTGGCCTCACGCTGGGCGTGGACCCGCTCGGCGGCGCAGCGGGGCCCTACTGGGAGCCGATCAACGACCTGTACAAGACGAACATCGCCGTCGTCAATCCTGAGATCGATCCGACCTTTTCGTTCATGACGGTCGATCACGACGGCAAGATCCGAATGGATCCGTCGAGTCCGTACGCCATGGGGCGGCTCATCGAACTGAAGGATCGCTTCTGCGTCGCCTTTGCCAACGACCCCGATTCGGATCGGCACGGCAT
>DATFWL010000394.1:0-21636 GCA_035259385.1 Vicinamibacterales bacterium
CGACTGGCGCAGCGGCCGGTTGTACGTGCCGCGCGACGTGCAGGCCGCCGCCGGCGCCAGCGAACGCGATCTGGTCGACGCGCCGGCCGGCCCGCTGCCCGCGGCGTGGACCGCGGCGCTGGCCAACTGCGTGGCGATCACGCGCGAACAGTTTTCGGCGGGGCGCGTGGTCTGCGACGGCGTTCGCGGCCGGCTGCGCTACGAGCTGCGCCTCACCTGGCTCGGCGGCCAGCGGATCCTCGATCGCGTCGATCGGGCGCGCCGCGAGCTGCTCACCTACCGGCCGACGCTCCGCGGCAGCGATGTCCCGATGCTGCTCTGGCGCGCCATGCGCTGGCCGGCACACGCCTGATGGCGCGAGAGACCAGCTTCTACTACTCGTTCCTGGTCCTGCCCGCCGAGCAGCGGCGGGCAATCATCGCCGTCTGGGATTTCTGCCGCGCGGTTGACGATGCCGTCGACGAGGAGGGCGGAGGCCGCGCCGGCCTCCCGGCCGGCCGCGCCGGAATCGCATTCTGGCGCGACGAGCTGGCCCGCGTGTTCGACGGCGGCGCGCCCGCGACCGAGCAGGGCCGCGCCCTGCAGCCGCTGGTCACCCGGTTCGACCTTCCGCGGCAGCCGTTCGCGGACGTGATTGACGGTGTCGAGATGGATCTCGACGCGGCCCGCTACGAAACCGTCGACGATCTCTTACAGTATTGCCGGCGCGTCGCGTCGGCCGTCGGCATGATCTGCATCAGGATCTTCGGCTGCCGGGACGCCGGCGCGATCGCCTACGCGCTGCATCTCGGCATCGCGCTGCAGTTGACCAACATCCTCCGCGACGTCAAGGACGATCTCGCGCGCGGCCGTGTCTACCTGCCGCTGGAGGATCTCCGCGCCTGCGGCTGCACGGTGGACGACCTCGCTGCCGGCGTGACGACGGCGCCGGTGCGGCGCGTGATCGAGTTCGAGTGCCGGCGCGCGCGCGGCTTTTATGAGCGGGCGCAGCAGGCGCTGCCGGCCGGCGATCGCCGGCGGCTGGTCTGCGCCGAGATCATGCGCGCCGTCTACTCGGAGACGCTGCGCCGCATCGAGCGGAACGGACACGATGTATTCACCGCGCGCGCGCGCGTGCCGAAGCCGCGGCAGGCGCTGATCGCGCTCCGACAGTGGTTGTGGACATGAGTCGATACGACGTCGTCGTGATCGGTGCCGGGTTTGCGGGGCTCAGCGCTGCGGCCCGGCTGGCGCGGAACGGTGCACGGGTGCTGGTCCTCGAGGCGCGGAGCCGGCTCGGCGGCCGCGCGACCGCGTTTCACGATCGTGAGACCGGGGAGCTGGTCGACAACGGCCAGCACGTGATGCTCGGGTGCTACACCGAGACGCTGGATTTCCTCCGCGAGATCGGCGCCGAGGGCAACGTTCGCATCGAGCCGCGGCTCGCGGTCACGATGGTCGATCGCGCCGGACGACAGTCGCGCCTGTCGTGCCCCTCGCTGCCGCCCCCGCTGCACCTGATCGCGGGGATCTTCGACTGGGAGGCGTTGTCGTGGCGCGACCGGCTGTCGGTCACCGGGATGGCGACGCCGCTGAAGAACGCGCGGCGGGAGCTGCACGGCTCGGGGATCAAGGCGGCGTCGTCGGGCGAGACGGTCGAGAACTGGCTCGTGCGAAACGGCCAGACCGCGCGGCTGCGCGAACTGCTGTGGGATCCGCTGGCGCTCGCCGCCCTGAACCAGCCGCCCAGCGAAGCCAGCGCGCCGCCGTTCGCGCGCGTCCTCGCCGAGATGTTTGGCTCCGACGCGCGCGCCGCGGCGATCGTGCTGCCGGTCAAGCCGCTGCACCAGATGTACGCGGAACCGGCGCGCGAATACATCGAACACCATGGCGGAGAGGTGCGGCTCGGCGCGACCGCTCGAATTCTGACCAACGACGCCGGCGACGCGGTGATCGGCGTGGACGCCGTCGCCGATCGGATCGCCGTCGATCGCGTCGTCTCTGCCGTGCCGTGGTTCGCGTTTGCCGATCTGTTCGAGGGTGAACCGCCGGCGCTGCAGGGGACCATCGACCGCGCGCGGCGCATGGCCCCGGTGCCGATCGTCACGGTGAATCTGTGGCTCGATCGGCCGGTGCTCTCCGAGCCGTTCGTCGGACTGCCGGGCCGCACGATGCAGTGGGTCTTCGACAAGCGGCTGGTCATCGGCGATTCGGCCAACCATCTGTCGCTCGTCTCGAGCGGCGCCACCCCGGTCGTCGCGAAGTCCAACGACGAGTTGATTCAGATTGCGCTCGACGAGATCGTCGAGGCGCTGCCGCCGGCGCGCGCCGCGAAGCTGCTGCGCGCGACCGTCGTGCGCGAGCCGAAGGCGACGTTCTCGCTCGCGCCCGGGCAGCCGCAGCGGCCGGCCACCGAGACCCGGGTCAATGGTCTTCTGCTTGCCGGCGACTGGATCGACATGGGCCTGCCGGCGACCATCGAGAGCGCAGTGCGTTCGGGCCATCGCGCCGCCGGCGTGCTCATGCAGTCAGCCGCGCTGTCGATGGTTCGCGTACCCAGCGAGCCGATGCATCACTGAGCCGGTCGGGCACCAGCAGGCCGCATGCATTGGCACCCACCACGAGCTGGAGCAGGATGACGTTCGAGAGATACTGCGGCATCAGCGCGGCGAGCGAGCCGCTCGCATACTGATACGCGATCGGCGTCAGGATCAGCAGCCAGGTCCGTCTGCGGCGTGCGGCCGCGATGGCGAACGGCGCGCACAGCGACGTCGCCGCCTGCAGCAGCCGTCCGGTCCGCTGCGAGAGCAGGCTCAGGTGATTGCGAATCCTCACCCCGATGCCGAACCGGGCGAGATTCTCGTCGTGATCGAACTCGCCCGCGTAGGGTGCCGACACTGCCCGTCAGGATCCGGCGCAGCTTGGTCTGGACGAGATCGGCATAGTCCCAGGGCCGGATGAGCACGGCGGTGGTGAAGGCCGGACGGAGGACGCGGTCGGCTTCGTACGAACAACTCGCGTAAAAGCGGCGTGCGAACGCGTCGCCGAGCTGATCGCGCAGGATCGCGTACATGCGAGGATCGCCGTCGCTGTAAGTGAATCCGAACCGGCCCTTTGGATCCTGGCCGAGCCCGAGCAGCAACACGTGGCCCTGGTTCGTTGACTTCACGAGCGGCACTCCGGTCGCGCGCCACGAATACGTCATCCAGGGCACGAGCGTCAGCGCCACGCCCAGCAGCCAGGCGAGCGCCTGCGCCGCAGCGGTGCGCTCGGGCCGCGGCACCACCAGTACGCGACCGCCAGCGGAATCGGGAGCAGGTAGAGGTCGGACGCGAAGTTCAGATTGAGTCCCAGGCAGAGCGCCGACAGCGCGAGCGCCGGCGCGCGCGACGATTCCGTGTGCACGGCGCGAATCAACAACGCGATCGACACGATCAGGCATGACGTCGCGAGACTCTGCGACCAGTCAATCGAATGGTAGGCGTACCACGGCAGGCAGCCCACGACGAACAGCTGCAGGATGATTCGCGCGGGACGGCCGAGCAGGCCGGTGTCGGCGATCACGGTGAGCAGATACCATGCGGCCGCAGCAGCCGCGGCCATCTGGATCGCGATCAACAACGCCTTGTTCGTCGTCAGCAGCAGAACCCATCCGTAGCCCCACATCGGAAACGTGGGAGGAATCGGATAGCTCGGCATCACATCGGTGACCGCAAACCCGCGGAGGATCCGTTCTCGAAAGACGAGATGCTTTTCAATCGTGTGAAACTCGTGCCGCGCGTAGAAGTTGAGCACGGCGACGAAGCCGGACATGACGAGCATGCCAGCGAGGGAGGTGCGGCCGATCGACGTGGCCACTGCGCGCCTGGCCGGTGTCGCGGCCGCCAGTGGAGTCGTCACGGCGCCTATTATGGCCCCCACTCCGTCATGCCGGGCGGCTGAGACGATAATGAACGGTCCCGTTCCCGACGGCTGATGCGCCTCGCGTCGTGCCCGCCGGCGAAGGCAGAGCCAGCACATGCCATCGGTCGTCGTTCACTACAAGGAGCTCGCGCTCAAAGGGAAGAACCGTCCCTGGTTCATCCATCTCCTCGTGCGCAACCTCAGGGTCGCGCTCGCCGGCCTGCACGTGACGTCAGTGCGATCGATCATGGGGCGGATCGAGCTGGAGCTCGGCGACGAGGCGCCGTGGGACGAACTGCGCGGCCGCCTCTCGCGGGTGTTCGGCATCGCGAACTTCTCGTACGCGAACCGCGCCCCGCACGACTTCGCGGCGCTCGCGTCGGCGATTCTCGCCGACCTCGGCGGTCGCGAGACGCCGACGTTTCGGGTGTCGGCGACGCGTGCCGACAAGCGGCTGCCGTTCACCTCGCCGCAGGTGGAACGGGAAGTCGGCGGAATCATCAAGCAGGCGAAGGGCTGGCGGGTGGATCTCGATCGACCGGCGCTGACCGTCCACGTCGAGATGCTGCCGGACGGCGCGTTCTATTTCTTCGGCAAGGAACCCGGCGCGGGCGGGATGCCGACGGGGACCGGCGGCCGCGTCGCGTGCCTGCTGTCGGGAGGCATCGATTCGCCGGTGGCCGCGTTTCGCATGATGCGCCGCGGCTGCTCGGTCGTGCTGATCCATTTCCACAGCTATCCGATCCTGTCGCGCGCGTCACAGGAGAAGGTCCGCGAGATCGCGGCGGTCCTGACCAGATACCAGCTGCGCTCGCGCCTCCTGCTGGTTCCGTTCGGCGATCTGCAGCAGCAGGTCGTGCTCTCGGTCGCCCCCGACATCCGTGTCGTCATCTATCGGAGGCTGATGCTGCGCATCGCCGAGCGGCTGGCGCGCAAGGCGCACGCGCGCGCGCTGGTCACCGGCGAGGTGATCGGGCAGGTCGCGTCTCAGACCCTCGACAATATGACGGCCATTGCCCGGGCGACCGAGCTGGAAATCCTGCGGCCGCTGGTCGGGATGGACAAGGACGAGATCACGGCCGAGGCAGAGCGGATCGGCACGTACCCCGTATCGATCATTCCCGACCAGGACTGCTGCACCCTGTTCACGCCGAAGCATCCGGTGACCCGCGTGCGGCTGCCGGCGATCGCCGAAGCCGAACAGGCGCTGCCGGTCGCGGCAATGGTCGCGGCGGCGGCCGATGCCGCGGTCGTCGAAGACTTCCGGTTCCCGACCGCGGTGCTAGAATCTAGACCCTCTCTTCCATGAGGTGCGCCCATGGCGATGGTCAGTAGCACGTCGACACTCGAAGAAATTCTCGGCGCCGACGCTGCGCCGTTGCTGCAGCACGTCTGCAAGACGATTCCAAAGGATCAGCTCCACAGCCCCGGTCCGGATTACGTCGAGCGGATCTACGCCGGCTCAGACCGGCCCGCGCGCGTGCTCACGAGCTTGCAGTCGCTGCTCGATCATGGCCGACTCGCCGGCACCGGCTACATGTCGATTCTGCCCGTGGACCAGGGCATCGAGCATTCGGCGGGTGCCTCGTTCGCGCCCAACCCGGCGTACTTCGATCCCGAGAACATCGTCAAGCTGGCGATCGAAGGCGGCTGCAACGCGGTCGCCTCCACGCTCGGAGTGCTCGGATCGGTCGCGCGCAAATACGCGCACAGGATACCGTTCCTGCTGAAGTTCAACCACAACGAGTTCCTGTCCTACCCGAACAGCTTCGACCAGATTCGCTTCGCGAACATCAAACAGGCGTTCGAGATGGGCGCGATGGCGGTCGGCGCGACGATCTACTTCGGCTCTGAGGAATCGAAGCGGCAGCTCCAGGAAGTGACCGAAATGTTCCACCAGGCGCACGAGCTCGGGATGTGCACCGTCTTGTGGTGCTACCTGAGGAACGCCGCGTTCAAGACCAAAGAGGCTGACTACCACCTCGCCGCCGATCTCACCGGTCAGGCGAATCATCTCGGCGTCACGATCGAGGCGGACATCATCAAGCAGAAGCTCCCGGAGAACAACGGCGGCTACAACGCGTTGAACTTCGGCAAGACGCACAAGAAGGTGTACTCGGATCTCACCACGGACAACCCGATCGATCTGACGCGCTACCAGGTGGCGAACTGCTACATGGGACGCGCCGGACTGATCAACTCGGGCGGCGCATCGGCCGGCGAGGCCGACCTGAAGGAGGCCGTGCGAACGGCGGTCATCAACAAGCGCGCCGGCGGCATGGGGCTGATCTCCGGCCGCAAGGCGTTCCAGCGTCCGCTCAAGGAAGGCATCGGCCTGCTCAACGCGATCCAGGACGTCTATCTGAGCAAGGATGTCACGATCGCGTAGCCTCGCCGCACGATCCCCGGCTCGTGAATTCGTGAGGTAGTGGCGTCCTCCTACTCGCGACGCGATCGGCTGGACGAACCGGACTATTTCGGGATCGTGTGGCGGTGCCCGCTCAGGTAGTCGCGCAGCCCCTCGTGGGTGCTGCGGAACGCGAGCTCCGCCCATGGAATCTGTGACGGCTCGAACTCGGCGCTCTCGAGGCATTCGTCGTCCGCGCAGAGGGTGCCGCCGATCGCCGTAGCGGCGTAGATGACGATCACCGGCGCGCGCCCTGCGTACGAGTAGATGTTCACGAGGCCGTCGAGGCGGATGTCGAGGCCGCACTCTTCGCGCGCCTCTCGGATCGCCGCCGAGGTGAGCGGTTCGCCGCGGTCGACGTAGCCGCCCGGAAATACCCATTTCCCATAGCCCGGCTCGATCGCACGCCGGACCAGCACGAGCCGGCCGCCGCGGGTTTCGATGATCGTGCCGACCGCGATCTTCGGATCGATGTAGAAGACGAAGCCGCACTGCGTGCACACCGGCCGCTCGGGCTCGGACGGCTTGAGCAGGCGCCGCTCGAGTGCGCCGCCGCACCGCGGGCAGAAGCGGTAGGCATGGGAGTCGTCGTGCGGGTGAAGGTGATTCACACTACAATTTTCGCATGTCCATCCTGAAGGTCGCGCGCATGGGGCATCCGGTGCTGCGCGCGAAGGCGCGGGCGCTCGACAAGCGCGACATCCGCGAGGCGACGATCCAGAAGCTGATCGACGACATGATCGAGACGATGACCGAGTACCACGGCGTCGGTCTCGCGGCGCCACAGGTGCACGAGGGCTTGCGGCTGTTCGTCGCGGCGCTCGATGGACGGGGTGACGACGAGGACGAGCCGACGCCGATTGCGCTCATCAACCCGGAGATCACCGTGGTCGGATCAGAAGTGGTCGAAGACTGGGAGGGCTGTCTGAGCATTCCCGACGTCCGCGGCCGCGTGCCGCGGGCGCGCGAGATCAAGGTCCGCGCCTACGATCGGAAGGGCGAACGCATCGAGCTGCGGGCCCACGATTTCCCCGCACGCGTCATCCAGCACGAAACCGATCATCTCGACGGCATCCTGTTCTTCGATCGGATGAAGTCGTTCGAGACGCTGACCTACCTGGACGAGTACGCGCGCTTCTGGGCCAAAGAGAATTAGGAATTTTCGCGCTTCTTCTCCATAGCCCGCTCCGCCTGCAGGCGCTCCAGCTCGACATCGGAATGGTCCGCGAACTGCATGGCCGCGGCGATCGCGCGGTGGCCGGCGCGCTCCGCAATCGCGCGGTGCATCAGCTGGCAGACGCGGCGGTACGACGGGTGGCCTTGCGGCGACGTCCGCAGCTCGATCACGTGCATCGCCTCGCGCGCGTTCATGTCCATGTAGAAGCGGACCCGATACGCCATCACGACGCCGTACGCGGCGACGTCGCGCCGGCCGCCTGCGACCAGTCGTTCGTAGAGCTCCGCTGACTCGTCCATCACCGCGCGCCAGTCGCCGAGCGCGCCCGCCTCCTCGATCGCCGCCGGTTCGGTGTAGCCATGGCGCGGGCTGAGCGGCTGCCACTCGAGGGTCAGCAGGCGATGCCGCTGCAGATCGCGAAACGCCCCGTAGTCGGTCAGGATGTCGAAGCGATAGCTGGTGCGCTCGAACGCCCGTCCCGGCTTGTGGCGGCGGTTGGTGCGGTGCCCCACGTAGGCGCGCAGCAGCGCCGCACGATCGTCGGCCGACATCTGACGGGCGACGGCGATCAGCTGATCGTCGGGCAGCGTGGCGACGGCGTAGAGCGCAGCGGCAACCACCTTCGTCTCGCCCTCGGGATCGAAATCAGTCAGCGTGACTTCGTCGCGCGGCTCGGCTTCGAGCGCGTCGAGGTACGGCGCCGCCGCGCGAGCGACGTCGTGGCGCGTCTCCGCGAAGTACTCGATCCAGCGGCCGCCGCGGTTCGGCTGATCGAGGCGGGCGAGGAACGCCGGGATGACCTGGCGGAGTTCGCCGAGCATCTGCCGCGCGCAGCCGCGGACTTCCTCGAGCGGATGCGCGAACATCCGCAGCAGCAGCGCTTCGAACGCCTGGCCCGTCCCGAACAGTCCGACATTCGACGTCGTCGCTGCGGGCAGCAGGCCGCGCAGCGTGTCGAGCGCCTTGGCGCGAATCACCGATCGGTACACGGCGTCGGAGTCGTCCGGAGACTTCGGGTACTTCGCCCGGAAATGCGCCTCGACTTCCGGGATCCAGCGCGCGTAGGTCTCGAACGCGCGATCGAGCGTGCGGACGAACGCGTCGCGCAGCGGCGATCCGTCGAGCTCCGCAGGCACGTGATATTTCCAGCGGCCGCCGGGCCGATCGGTGTACGGCACGTACCGCGTCGACTGCTCGAGATACGCCATCAGGCGTCCCCACTCGAGCACTTTCGTCAGCACGTTCGAGACCCCTTCGCAGGCGATGTGCGCGCCGCCGAGCTGAGCGACCGAGTCGTCTCCGTACTCGCTGAGCACGCGCGCGTAGAGGCGGTCGGCGCGGGCCGTGCCGACGATGTGTGCCGTCGGCGCCGCTTGACCGATCTCGCCGAGGAACTCGTCCAGGAAGAGCCGCCGCACCGACTTCGCGGAGCGCGAGTAGCGCGCGAAGAGCGCGCCTTTCACCGTCTCGGGCAGATTCGTCAGCGCGAAGATCGGTCGATCGGTATTCGTGAAGTACGGAGCGAGGGCTCGCTGCTCGGCGTCGGTGAAAGTCTCGGCGATTGTCGTCGGAAACGCCACGGTGGTCGGGTATTGTACCGGTGGTGTCAGACGGAAGTCAGCAGTGCGCGCGATCGCGGGCATCGCGCGCGGCTGATTCGGATCTGTGCCACACGCCTGCCTGGCACCCGCGCGGCAGGCGCCTTAGAATTGCGGGATGGTCTACATCTTCGGCAAGGACACCTGACCGTACACGCAGGCCGCCCGTGAAGACTATGAGCGGCGGCAGGTTCGATTTGAATATCTGAACGTCAAGAAGGACAAGGCGGCGCTCGAGCGGATGCTCGGCTACAGCAAGGGTCGACGTGCGGTGCCGGTGATCGTCGACGGCGAGCAGGTCACGATCGGCTTCGGCGGCACCTGAGGCGTTTAGGCCCGCGCCGCGTGCCGGCGCTCAAATGACGCGATTCAGGCCAGATTTGACAACATTGTGAAGCCGTTCACATAATCTGGCCATGACGACCGCTCTTCGGTCCGATGCCCGACCGCTCCACGCCGATCCCGCCCTCTCCACGATGATCGAGCTGCGCCAGGTGACGAAGCAGTTCGCCGGCAAACGCGACGTGGTCGCGCTCGACGCCGTCTCGCTCGTCATCCCGCGTGGCGAGATGGTCGCCGTCATCGGCCCGTCCGGCTCCGGCAAGTCGACGCTCCTCAATCTCGTCGGCGGCCTCGATCGTCCCTCGTCCGGCGACGTCACCGTCGACGGCGCCCGCTACGGAGGCCTCACCGACGACGAGCTGACCAGAGTGCGGCGGGACAAGATCGGGTTCATCTTTCAGTTCTTCAACCTGCTGCCGACGCTGTCCTGTCTCGAGAACGTCGGCCTGCCGCTGCACCTGCGCGGCTGGCCGCGCAAGAAGGTCGACGCCCGCGCGCGCGAGCTGCTCGAACTCGTCCAGCTCGGCCACCGCCTCTCCCATCTGCCGGACGAACTCTCCGGCGGCGAGCGCCAGCGCGTCGCGATCGCCCGCGCCTTGTCGGTGTATCCGCCGATCCTCCTCGCCGACGAGCCGACCGGCAATCTCGACACGCGGACCGGCGAGGAAATCCTCACCCTGATTCGCGATCTGCACAGCCGCCTCGGATCGACCGTCGTGATCGTGACGCACGACATGACCGTCGCCGGCAGCTGCGAGCGCACGATCGCGCTGCGCGACGGCCGGATCGTCGAGGACGTGCGGCGATGATCCTCCTCCGGTTGATCAGCTGGCCGTACTTCCGCAAGCACGTGCTGCGCACCGCGCTGACGACGGCCGGCATCGTGCTCGGCGTCGCGGTGTTCGTCGGAATGCACACCGCGAACCAGAGCGTGCTGTTCGCCTTCTCGCACACGGTCGATCGCATCGCCGGCAAGACCGAGCTGCAGGTGACGGCCGGTGAGCCTGGCTTCGACGAAGAGGTGCTCGAGAAGGTGCAGAGCGCGTCCGCCGTGCGCGTCGCGGTGCCGGTGATCGAGGCGGTCGTCGACACGAAGCGCAAAGGCCAGGGCAACCTGCTCGTGCTCGGCATCGACATGACCGGCGATCGCAGCCTGCGCGACTACGACCTCGAAAGCGGAGACGAGGCGGTCATCGACGATCCGCTGGTGTTTCTGGCGCAGCCCGATTCGATCATCCTCTCGAAGGAGTTCGCCGACCGGAACGGCATCGCCGTCGGCGGACAGCTCACGCTCGGGACCGTGGACGGCGATCGGCAATTCACCGTTCGCGGCGTCATGAAGTCGTCCGGCCTGACCAGCGCCTTCGGCGGCAACCTGGCGATCATGGACATCTACGCCGCGCAGAAGATGTTCGGGCGCGGCCGCAAGTTCGACCGCATCGATCTCGCGGTGAAGCCGGGCTACACGCTCGCCGCGGCGGAGCGCGAGATCGCCGCGCTGGTCGGCTCCGGCTTCCAGGTCGAGCCGCCGTCGGGCCGCGGCCGGCAGTTCGAGGCGATGCTCGCGGCCTATTCGATGATGGTGAACATCTCGAGCGCGTTCGCGCTGTTCATCGGCATGTTCATCATCTACAACTCGTTCGCGATCGCGGTGACGCAGCGCCGTTCGGAAATCGGCATCCTGCGCGCGCTCGGCGCGACGCGGACGCAGATCCGCTGGCTGTTTCTCGGCGAGAGCGCGGTGACCGGATTGATCGGATCGATCGGCGGCGTCGCGTTCGGGCTGCTGATCGCGCACGCCATCGCCGCGTCGATCGGCACGCTCATCGCCGACGTCTACGGCGTGGCGCAGCGCACCGACGAGATCGCCAGGAGCCCGCTGCTCCTCGGGGCCGCGCTGGTCCTCGGCGTGGCGACGAGCATGATCGCGGCGAGCATCCCGGCGCGCAACGCCGCGCGCGTGGATCCCGTTCAGGCGCTGCAGAAGGGCAAATACCAGGTGCTGTCCGCCGGCGAGAGCCGGCTGCGGATCGTGGTCGCGGCGATTCTGGGCGCTGTCTCGATCGCCTGTCTGTCGATCGGCGACCCGCGGCCGATCTTCTATGCCGGCTACGCGCTGGCGATCGCCGCCGCGCTGTTCCTGGCGCCGCTGCTCTCGCTCGCGCTCGCCAAGGCCGCCCGGCCGCTGTTGAAATTCGTCAGGCCGGTCGAAGGCGCGCTGGCCGCCGACAGCCTGATCCAGGCGCCACGGCGGACGTCGGCGAGCGTCGCGGCGTTGATGCTGTCGCTCGCGCTGGTGGTGGCGTTTGCCGGCATGGCGCGCGCGAGCTACATGTCGGTGATCGACTGGATGGACGCGACGCTCAACCCGGACCTGTTCGTGATGCCGTCGCAGAGCATCGTCATTCGGACGTTCCGTTTTCCGGCGGCGATGGCGCCGCAGCTCGCGGCCGTGCCGGGCGTCCAGCGCGTCCAGATGGTACGTGACGGCCGGATCGTGTTTCGCAAGACGCCGGTGATGCTGGTGGCGTTCGAGACGCGCAGCATTCAGCAGACGGTCGGCCGGCGGCCCGTCGAAGGGAACGCCGACGAGATGTACGACAAGACGGCCGCGGGCGAAGGCGTGATGGTGTCGGACAACCTCGCGAAGCTGCAGGATCTCCATACCGGGCAGATCATCGAGATCCCGTCGCCGACCGGCCTGATCAAGCTGCCGATCGCCGGCGTCGTCGTCGATTACTCGGATCAGCAGGGCACGATCCTGATGGATCGATCGCTCTTCATCCGGCACTGGAACGACGACTCCGTGGACATCTTCCGCGTCTACGCCGTGCGCGGTGCGAACGTCGCCGAGGTCAGGCAGCGGATTCTCGAGCGGTTCTCGGGCGACCGTCAGCTGTTCGTATTCACGAACACGGAGCTGAAAAGCTACATCATCCGGATCACCGATCAGTGGTTCGGCCTCACCTCGGTCCAGATTGCCGTGGCGGTGCTCGTCGCGATCCTCGGCATCGTCAACACGCTGACCGTGTCGATCACCGATCGCCGTCGCGAGCTGGGCGTGCTGCAGGCGGTCGGCGGACTGCAGCGGCAGATTCGCCGCACGGTGTGGATCGAGGCGCTGACGATCGGCACCATTGGCCTCGTGCTCGGTTTCAGCCTGGGCGCCGTGAACCTGTACTACACGCTCGAGGTGGCGCGGCGCGACATCGGCGGCTTCGCGCTCGATTACTCGCTGCCGCTGCCGACGATGGCAGCGCTCGTGCCGACGATGCTGGGGGCGGCGTTCATCGCGGCGATCTGGCCGGCGGAGGCGGCGGTTCACGGCTCGCTGGTGGAGGCGCTGGAGTATGAGTGAAGGCCAGGTAGGTCAGGTGGGCCGGGCAGGTCAGGTGGGTCGGACAGGTCGGGCAGGTCGGGCTGGACAGACAGCGCTGGCCATTCGGATTGGTCTGGTCGTGATCGCGCTCGCGGCCTCGTCGATGCACGTTCGTGCGGCGGACAACGCGCGCCAGATCGTCGAAGAAGCGCAGAAACGCACCGATGCGAAGTCGCAGCGCTACGAGGGCCTGTTACAGGTGTTCGACGCGAAGGGCAAGATCAGCGACAAGCGGTGGACGTTCGAGCGGTTCGGCTCGCACGGCCGGAGCAAGACCGTGCTCCGCTTCACGGCCCCTGCCGAGGTGAAGGGCGTCGCGCTGCTCGTGGTGAACCATCCGGACCGCGCATCCGATCAGTGGATGTGGACGCCGGCGATCGAGCGCGACCGCCGTATTGCGCTGCAGGATCGGTCGACGCGTTTCTTCGGCACCGATTTCAGCTTCGAGGATCTCGAGGAGCGCGACGTCGATCAGTTCGCCTACGCCCTGGCCGGCGACGACGCGATCGATGGCGCCGCCTGCTGGAAAATTCAGTCGACGCCGCGCGAATCGAAGTCGTCGCAGTACACGCGATCCATCGTCTGGGTGCGCAAGGACACCTACGCGTTCGCGCGCATCGAAAACTACAGCAAGGATCAGCTGGTCCGGCGGCTCGCCTACTCGGACATCCAGAACGTCCAGGGCATCTGGACGGCGCGCCAGCTCGAAATGACCGACGTCAAGCGCGGCAGCCGGACCCGTCTCACGCTCGACAAGCTCGAATACAACGTGCCGCTCAAGGACGAGGACTTCACGCTGCAGGCGATCCGGCGGCAGTGACTGGCAGGTCGGGCAGGTCAGGCAGGTCGGGTAGGTCGGGTACGTCAGGTAGGTCGGGTGGGCCGGGTGGGTCGGGCGCTCTTCAGGAGCGTAGCGCGAAGGCTTTAGCCGAGCGGTAGGTCGGGCAGGTTCAGGCGGGTCAGGCAGGTCGGGCAAGTCAGGCAGGTCGGGCGGGTCGGGCGGATATAGACGAAGGGCGATGTCGAACCTGCGCATCGGAACATCCGGCTGGAACTACCCATCCGGCAAGGGCACCTGGAACGGCGTCTTCTATCCGCCATCGCGGCGGCGGCCGAAGGGGTTCGACGAGTTGTCGTTCTATGCCGAGCACTTCGACACGGTCGAAGTGAACAGCACCTTCTACGGGCAGCCGCGCGCCGAGGTGACGCGCGCGTGGGCGCAGCGCACGCCGGCCGGCTTCGAGTTCTCGGTCAAGCTCTATCAGAAGTTCACGCATCCGCGCCTGTTCCGCGAGCGGGTCGCACGGGCGCTGCCCGAAGCCGCACGCGACAACGAACCCGCAATCGATTCGCTGGCGCAGATGAACGAGGCGGACCTCGACGAGTTCAAGCGCGGCGTCGATCCGCTCGCCTCGGCGGGGCGGCTCGGTGCGCTGCTGGCGCAGTTTCCGGCCAGCTTCAAGGACGATCCGCGCTCGCGCGAGTATCTGGAACGGCTGCTGCGCGCGTTCGCCGGATTTCCCGTCGCCGTCGAGCTGCGGCACAGCAGCTGGAGCGATCAGATCGCGGACACGCTGACGCTGCTGAACGCGTTCAACGCCGCCTGGGTGCAGATCGACGAGCCGAAGTTCAGGTTCTCGATCCGACAGAACTACCTGCCGAACGTCACCGGCTTCTACTACATGCGCCTGCATGGCCGGAACGTCGCGAACTGGTGGCGCCACGAGAAATCGGAAGATCGCTACGACTATCTCTATTCGGCGGACGAGCTCCGGGAATTCACCGAGATGGCCGACGCGGCGCGCCGGCTGGTGCGGAAGCTCTATCTGTACGCGAACAATCACTTCTCGGCGAAGTCGGTCGCCAACGCCACGATGATCAAACAGCAGCTCGTGGAGCCACTCGAAGGGGAGTATCCACCCGAATTCGTCGAGCGGTACCCGGCGCTCGCCGGGGTCATTCGCGTACGAACATCCGCAGAATCAGATCTCCTCGCTCGAGCCGAGCCGGCACCTCGTCGCCGTCGATGAGATGCCCGATCACCGTGTACCGCCCGTTCAGCTCGGGACGGTTCGCGAGCGTCACGTAGATCTGACTGTCGGCCTGAGCGGGATTCCCCGTATGTGCGAGCGCAACCGCGCCGCGTGTGTGGGTCCGCTTCTTCGAGAGTTCGACGGCTCCGATCGGCGTCCCGCTCGAGGCGCCGGCGCCTCTTCCCCAGTCGCGTTCCAGCGCGGTGTCGCGCGATCGCGGATCGCCCCATTGCACGAGGAACCCCGATAAGGCGCGGTGAACTCGCTGGCCGTCGTAGAACCCGTTGCGCACGAGCTCGACGACATGGGCGACGCTCTTCGGCGCATCGTCCGGGTAGGTTTCGAACGTGAACGTGCCTTTCGCCGTCTCGACCACGACGATCGGCGCCCGCGGTTGAGCGACAACGAGCGGACGCAGCACCAGGGGAACGCAACCACAGAGCGCACAGAGCACGCAGAACAGGAACAACCTTCTCTCCGCGATCTCCGCGGTCCCGGCGGTTGCGTTTCCGCTGGTCATCGCTTCGACTCCCGCTCGACGCCAATGCGGGGGCACTGCGCGCGGATGACACACGCGCCGCAACGCGGGTAGATCGGCCTGCACACGTTCTGTCCCCAGGTGACGAGATAGAGATTGATGTACGGCCACCAGCGCCGCTGCGTCGATTCGTAGAGGGCCGCCTCGGTCTCCGCGGGCGTCCGCGTCCGCACCCATCCGAGCCGGTTCGAGATCCGGTGGACGTGCGTGTCGACGCAGATGTTCGTCGCGCTCTTGAACGACAGGATCAGCACCAAGTTGGCGGTCTTGCGCCCGACGCCGGGCAGCGACAGCAGGTCGTCCATCGTGTCAGGCACGCGGCCATCGAACCGCTCGACCAGCAGCCGGCAGGTCTCCCTGACATGCGCAGCCTTGTTGCGGTAGAAGCTGACCGGGTAAATCAGCCGGGCAATCCGCTTTTCGGTGAGCGTCGCGATGGTCTTCGGCGTCCGCGCCACCGTGAACAGCCGCGCGGTGGCTGCCGCCGTCACCGGATCGCGGGTCTGCGCCGACAGCATCGTGGCGATCAGCACCTCGAAGGGGTCTTCCCGACTGTCTGCCGCAATCTTCTCGACCGCCGGAACATCGAGCGCGTCGATGGCGCGCGCGAGCGCACGCATGACGCCATTCACGGTGCGGGACGGAGCTTTGGCCATGCTAGAATCCGCGGCGGCTCAAATTCAGAGGAGGCGAGATGAAGCATTTTACGATCGTCGCTCTCTCGGTACTCGCGCTATCGGTGGCGGCGCAATCCGTCGCGCTGGGCGCACAGGCGAAGTCATCGGCCAGCAAGGCGATGAGCGCCTCGGGCCTCGTCAAGTCGGTGTCGGGAAATCAGCTCGTCGTGACTGCCAGCGGCAAGGACATGACGTTCGCGCTGGACAACAGCACGAAGTTCACCGGCAAGGGCCTCTCGACGAAGTCGAAGGGCGCGCCGATCGCGGCGACCGACGCTGTCCACGAAGGCGATCAGGTGACCGTGTCGTACCACGACATGGGCGGAACGATGCACGCGGCAAGCGTGCGCATCACCGCCTCGGCGCACACAGCGAAGAAGTAGCTCGCCTCAGGGGCGTCCGACCGGCGTGAGCGGCGGACGCCCCGCCAGCACCGCCAGTACGTTTTCCACCGCCAGATCGGCCATCGCGGTCCGCGTCTCCGTCGTCCCGCTCGCCAGGTGCGGGACGAGCAGCACGTTCTCCAATGCCAACAGCTCGGCGTGCACCGCCGGCTCGTGCTCGTAGACGTCGAGCGCCGCGCCGGCGAGCAGGTGCTGCTGCAGCGCCCACGCGAGCGCCTCCTCGTCCACGACCGCTCCGCGCGCGGTGTTGATCAGGTACGCCGAGCGCTTCATGCGGGTGAGCGCCCGCTTGTCGATCAGGTGGCGCGTCTCGGCGGTGAGCGGCACGTGCAGCGACACGACGTCGGAGGTGAGCAGCAGCCGATCGAGCGACATCGACTCGGCTCCCGGCAGGTCGAGTGCGCGCCGGGCCGTGTAGGCGACTCTCATCCCGAAGACCGGGGCGCGCGCCGCGACCGCGCGGCCGATCCGTCCGACACCGACCAGCCCGAGCTGCTTGCCGCGCAGCTCCGTGCCGAGCATCAGATCGAGCGCCCAGCCCTTCCATTTCCCGCGCCGCACCAGGCGCTCGCCTTCCGCCAGGCGCCGCGTGATGGCCAGGATCAGCGCCCACGTGAAGTCGGCGACCGATTCGCTGAGCACATCGGGCGTGTTGGTGACGACGATGCCGCGCGACGCGGCGTAGCGGACGTCGATGTTGTCGAAGCCGAGAGCGATGTTCGCAACGACTTTCAGATCGGGTGCCGCGTCGATCACCGATCGGTCGACCGCGTCGGTCAACAGCGAGACGAGCGCCACCTTGCCGGCCACGCGCGCCCGGAGTTCGTCGGGTGGAATCGCCGCATCGCCGGTGTAGACGTCGAGGCCGGCAACCGCGCGCAGTTTGTCGAGGACGGACGAGGGAAGCCGGCGTGTGACGAGGATGGAAGGCATGCTGCGCCGGCCTGGTGGGCCGGTTAGGTCGGGTGGGCCGGGTAGGTCGCGTGGGCCGGGTAGGTCGGTCATTCGGAATCAGATTACTCGCGGCCGTGAACCGTCCGACCTACCTGGCCTACCCGGCTTACCTGACCTACCTGACGCTCAGTGGCCGTACGACAGACAGTACCCGCAATGATTGCAGCGCACCGCTGGTTCGATCAGGCACATGCCGTCTTCGTCTCCGCTGGGGAGCAGCGGCAGGCGCGCGAAGCTGGCGTGCGCCGTGTAGGTATTCTCGGAGTCGCCACGGCTCCTCGAGGCGGGGGCACCCCGCTGCCGCGCAATCGACTCGCGGATCATCGACCGGAGCTCCTGCTCATTCATGGATCGTCACCGAGTCGATGATACCGACGATCGCGGCGTCCACCGGTGCGGCCTTCCGGCCGAGCGCCTCGCCCGCCGCGCGCCCTTCCATCACGACCAGCACCTTCTCGTCAACGCCGGCGCCGACGCCGTCGATCGCGAGGATCGCGGAGCCGCGGGGCGTGTCGTCGACGTTCAGCGGCTGCACCAGCAGCAGCTTGGCGCCGTCGAACTTCCGGTGCTTCTGCGTCGCGACGACCGTTCCGACCACTCTCGCAATCTGCATTCAATCGCAATCAGCAATCAGGAATTTACCCCAGCTCCCAATGATCCACGATGCCGACGATGCCGGCGTCCACCGGCGGCTCGACCGGGTAGAAAGGAAAGCTCGCTTCCTTGCCGCGAACGAAGAAGACTTCTTCGCCGACACCCGCGCCGACGGCGTCGACGGCGACGAGCGGCCGCCCCGCCGGCTCACGGTCGGGCGTCAACGGCTGGACGACGAGCAGCTTGATCCCCGTGAGGGTCTCGTCCTTGCGCGTCGCAACGACGTCGCCGATGACGCGCGCGAGCTGCATCAGTCGGTCACTTCCACCGCGTCGATGATCCCGACGATCGCGGCATCGACCGGCACGTCTTTCATGCCCGATGCCATGCGCGCCGAGCTGCCGCTGACGACGAGGACGGTTTCGCCGACGCCGGCGTCGACGGTGTCGACGGCGACGAGGTAGTTGCCTTCGGCCTTGCCGCGAGGATCGATGGGACGGACCACCAGCAGTTTGTTGCTGACGAGGCGTGGATCCTTACGGGTGGCGACGACGGTACCGACGATCTTGGCCAGCAGCATGCGCCTGGGTTCGAGGTTCGGGGTTCGCGGTTCGGCGTTCTCGTTCTGTGGTTCGCGGGTTCAAAGGTTCTTGGTTCTGGTTCGGGGTTCCGGGTTCTCGTTCGAGACGTTCTGACGCAGGGGTTCTCCACCGAGAACCACAGAACCAGAACCCCGAACCCCGAACGTCGAACCCCGAACCCCGTCTAGACTTTCACCGCCGACGCCTTGCCAATCGGCAGCGCGTCTTCGAGGTTGGCGTGCGGCCGCGGGATGACGTGGACCGAGACGAGCTCGCCGACCCGGCGCGCGGCCGCAGCGCCGGCGTCGGTCGCAGCCTTCACCGCCGCCACGTCGCCGCGCACGATCGCCGTCACGTAGCCGGCGCCGATCTTCTCCCAGCCGACCAGAGTGACCTTGGCCGCCTTCACCATGGCGTCGGCCGCCTCGATCATGGCGACCAGCCCCTTGGTTTCGACCATCCCTAACGCCTCACCCATTGCTGTCTCCTCGTCATGGCTGATGGCTGATGGCCATCAGCCATGATCAGCGCAAGCTCCTGACGGCATCTGCGATCAACGCCGAAAGCTCGCGGTATGTTAACCGAATTTCGCCCGCCGGCCCGGGGCGCGGCGTGGCGCCGTCGCCGATCGCCTCGGGCACCAGCCGGCGCCCGTCGCCTGCCGGCGCCTGCACCACCTGGCAGATTGCCGGATTGCCGGCGTCGAGCAGCGCCAGCGCCTCCGAGGGATCCGCGCAGATTGGCGCCGGCGCTTTGATTCCGTAGCTGCCGCGCAGTCCCTGCAGACGATCGACCTCCTCGCGCGCGATCAGGTTCTCGCGCCCGAGCAGGCGCGCGACCAGGCTGATCCTGGCGAAGTGCTCGATCGTCTCCATCTTGTAGTACGCCGCAAACAGATCCGCGCCGGAGGTGAGGGCGCCGTGGTTCGCGAGCAGCATGCCGTCGTGCGCCTTGATGCCGTACGTGCCGCGCAATCCCTGCAGGCGATCGACCTCCTCGCGCGCGATCAGGTTCTCGCGGCCCAGGAGGCGCGCGACCAGGCTGATCTTCGCGAAGTGCTCGATCGTCTCCATCTTGTAGTACGCCGCGAACAGATCGGCGCCAACGGTCAGCGCGCCGTGGTTTGCGAGCAGCATGCCGTCGTGGGCCTTGATGTACTTCCGCACCGCCTCGGGCAGCTCGCTCGTCGACGGCGTCGCGTACGCCGCGATCGGAATGCTGCCGAGCGTGGTCAGGACTTCCGCGAGCACGGCGCGGTCGAGCGGGATGCCGGCCACGGCAAAGCCCGTCGCAATCGGCGGATGCGCGTGGACCACCGCCTGAACGTCCGCACGCTGCCGGTAGACCTCGAGGTGCATCAGCATCTCGGACGACGGATCGCGATCGCCCTGCAGCTTGCTGCCCTGGAGGTCGGTGATACACATCATGTCCGGCGTCATGAACCCCTTGCAGACGCTCTTCGGCGTCATGAGCAGGCGGTCGGCGCCGAGCCGCACGCTGATGTTGCCGTCGTTCGACGCCGTATAGCCGCGCGCGTACATGCGCCGCCCGATCTCGACGATGTCGGCGCGAAGCTGGCTCTCGGCGGTCACGCCGTTCTCTTCCTGTACTTGTCGCGGCAGGCGTCGGAGCAGAAATAGAGGCGCTCGCGACCGTCGACGAGCGTCACGGCGTTTTCGGGGAGCACGAAGGTCCCGCACACCGGATCGCGCGCCATCGGCACGCCGCGCTGCGGCACGTCACCGCGGCTGCGCCGGTCGGCCTGGGAAATCCCGTCGACGATGCCATCGACGAGGCGCCAGAAGGCGCGCGCGATGACGACGATGAAGATGATGAACAGCGCGACGCGGAGCATCACGTGCCCGGCTTCCTGCCGGCTGCCGGGTGCGCCGACTGCAGGCTGTCGAGCGCGCGCTTCGCCGCCTGCCCCTCCGGGGCGTTGGGAGCGATGGCGATCACCTGCTGCCACGCCTGGATCGCGCCGTCGAGATCCTGCTTGCCGAACGCCTTCACGATCCCGAGATTGAGCAGCGTTTTCGCGTGCTTCGGATCGATGCTCAGCGAGTGCGCGAACTGCTCGAGCGCCTTGTCCGGCTGGTTGGAGTAGTAATAGCAGACGCCGAGGTCGGTGCTCACGTCGACGTTATTCGGCGCGAGCTTCAGCGCGTCGCCGTACCACTTGATCGCCTCGTCGTACCGCTCCGCGTCGAAGTACAGGTTGCCGAGCTCCACGCGGGGCGCCGCGTTCGAGGCCTCCTTCTCGGCGACGTTCTTGAGCGCCGTGACCTTCGATTCGTCGAGCACCGCGGCGCGCGTCGAACCGGCTGCGGAGCCCGCGGCAGGCGCCGCCGCAGCGGCCGGCTGCGGCGCGGTGCCGGCGCGGGGCACGGCCTGCTGCGACCCGATAATCCAGCCGGCAATGAGGCCGAACAACACCCCGGCGATACCGAATGCGACCGCGTCGGATTTCATTTGCGAAACCTCGATCATATAGCAGCCCCGAACGGCTGCGCCACGGTTCGGCGCCACTGCGGAGCCGGCGGCGAGACGAGGCGCGCGTGCGCACCCGGTTGCGCGGAGCCGGCCGCGTGGCACGCGTGATCCGGAGCGCGCCCGCTCCTCAGATCGCCCGTCCGGCCGGTGCCGAGAGAACGGCGAGGTACTCGCGAACGACGACCGCGAGGCCGACGAAGACAGCGCGCGAGATGATGGCATGCCCGATCGACACCTCGTCCAGGAATGGCAGCTCGCGAAACAGGGCGAGGTTGTCGAGATCGAGGTCGTGGCCGGCGTTGATGCCGAGGCCAAGGCTGTGCGCCAGCTGCGCCGCCTCGGCATAGGCGGCAAACGATTGGCGACCCTCGGCGACACCACGCGCGAACGCGCGCGCGTACGGCTCGGTATAGAGCTCGATGCGATCGGCGCCCGCCGCGGCGGCCCACCGAATCGGCTCGGGCACGGGATCGACGAACAGGCTGACGCGGATCCGGCGGGCGCGCAGACGCGCGATCACCCCGCGCATGGCATCGGTCGCCGGACCGGGACGCCAGCCGGCCTGGCTCGTCACCTC
>DATFWL010000395.1:0-2329 GCA_035259385.1 Vicinamibacterales bacterium
CTGGGGTGAGAACAAGATCGGCGTCGTCGATCTCGCGCGTGGGAGCGTCGTCAAGCGATTACCGACGGAAGCAAAACCCGACGGTATCGCGTATGCGGCGCCGTTCCACAAGGCGTACGTCTCCAACGAGCGGGCGAAAGCAGAAAGCGTCATCGACGTCACGACCGACACCATCGTCAAGGTGCTGCGGTTCGACAGCGAGACAGGTGTGCCGCAGTACGATCCGGTGGCGAAGAAGGTCTACGTGAACCTTCAAGACCGCGACACGTTGGCAGTGATCGATCCGGCCACCGATACCGTCGTCGATAGTTATCGCGTCGAGGGCTGTCGAGGGAATCACGGCATGGCCATCGATGCCGAACGTCGGCGAGCCTTCCTGTCATGCGAAGGCAACGACACGATGACGGTCTTCGATCTCGAGTCGCACCAGGCCATCGCGCACATGCCGATGGCCAAAGGTGCCGACGTCGTAATGTTCGACCCGGGACTGCGCCGGATCTACGTCGCGTGCGGGAGCGGCGCCATCTCGGTGTTCCAGATGGACGATCCAACGCACTTCAGGAAGCTCACGGATGTTCCCGTCGAGCCGAAGATTCACAGCCTCGCTGTCGATCCGAAGACGCACCGAGTGTATGCACCTGCGGAGCAGGACAAGGGGCGCCCCGCATCGAAGATGTTCGTCTTCGAGGCTGTGACCGATTAGGTGCATCGCGGCACTGTTCACGATTTTGCTTGTGCCGGCGTCTGCCTGGGCCTACCGCCCCTTCGTCTCGACTGACGCGGCCGTCGCCGACCCCAAGGAAGTCGAGATCGAGCTCGGCTATTTCAACCTCGACCGCACACGCCACGAGAACACGATCTCGACTCCCCATATGGTTCTCAACTATGGCATCGCAAAGAACCTGGAACTGGTCGGCGAATTCAATCTGCAGGAGAGCCCTGACATCGAGCTCACCGACCCGAGTGTTTCCGTAAAAGCGGTGCTGCGGGAGGGAGTGCTCCAAGACAAACCAGGGGTCAGCGTCGCGGTGGAGGTGGGCCCGCTGCTGCCTTCGACGCTTCCTCACGAACGCAGCGTCGGGTTCGAGGCGATCGGGATCGTGAGCGGCAAGCTGGAACCGGTCACCCTGCATGTCAACGGAGGAGGCGGTCTCGACCGGACCGGGGAGCTCTTCGGCGTCTGGGGCATCATCGGCGAGCTGCCAGTTCATCCGAAGCTTCGGCTCGTCGCCGAGGTCAATGGCCAGAGCACTCAGGGCGCACCGCCGAACAATTCGGCGCTGCTCGGCCTCATCTGGCAGCCGACGGCGAAGAACTTGTCTCTCGATGTCGGGGTTCGCCACGGCATCAGCCGTGCTGCGCCCGACTGGCAGTTCACGCTGGGGCTGACGTTCGGCTTTTCGGTTACGACAGCTCGGGACAATAGCGCAGCATCACTTTGGCGACGCTGAACCACGAACGAGGAGCGATGAGCGAGACACGACGACTGAGCGAGTCCAATGCGAATCAAGGCCGGCGGCGCGTGCTGAGGCTGGCATTGAGCGTCGGGCTATGTCTGCCAGGCGCCACGCTCGCACGCGCGCAAGACGTTGATCCGCGTAAGGCGCGCCCGCAAGCGAATGACCGTTTCGTCTTTGCCCGTGGCAGTCGAAAGGGCGAGGCGATCACGCTCGCCGACCTTCTTCTTGGAGGGCCGCCGCTCATCGCCTTCCCGATTGATCCTGCGTCGAAGATCGTTCGCGACGGGTCTCGGCTCAACGAGGTGCTCCTCGTTCGACTCGAATCGACTGATTTCAGTACGGAGACACGTGCGCGTGCGGCAGACGGAACGGTCGTTGCGTACTCGGCGGTCTGCACGCATACCGGATGCGACGAGTGGGACTGGCAGCGCGTATCGGGCACGATCAAATGTCCCTGCCACTTCTCGGAATTCGATCTCAAGGACAGCGCGCGGGTGATGAACGGTCCGGCACCGAGACGATTGCCGGCGCTGCCGCTGACGATCGTCGACGGTGTGCCAGTTGTCGCCGGCGGCTTCGTCGGGCGGCCGGGTTTTGAAGCGGGAGGAGGGTGAACCCATTGATGACATACCGTGCCGTGGCCGCCGTGGTCCTTGTTCTCACGTTCATCGTCGCGGTACGCGCCGAGACCACTCTGGCCCAGGCGACGCGCGACGCGGCGCCTGCCGCTCCGGAGCTACGCGCTGCATGGTCCACATACCTGACGCAGTGCTCGCAGTGTCACGGCACCGATGCGAACGGCACGGCCGCGGCTGCGAATCTTCGAGCGTTCAAGGGTACCGAGGACGACTTTCTCCGTATCGTGCGGA
>DATFWL010000396.1:0-5684 GCA_035259385.1 Vicinamibacterales bacterium
GACCAGACTGACGAATGAGCCAACGCTCGATTTCGCCCCTGTCTGGACGCCGGACGGTCGGCGCATCATCTGGTCGTCGACACGCCAGACTCCCAATCCGACGCTGTACTCGCAAGCCGCCGACGGCACAGGCGTCGCCGAACGTCTGTTGGCGACGGACCGCCCGTCTTTCCCGGTGCGGTGACACCGGATGGCCAGAGCGTTCTCGTTTATGGCGTCGGCAACATCATCCAACGGCTGCGTCTCGCTGGAGCACATCAGGTGGACACCGTGCTTCAAGGATCGTCACTGCTGTCGACGCCGGAAGTATCACCGGACGGTCGATGGCTGGCGTATCAGTCGAACGAGTCTGGCCGGCCGGAGATCTATGCACGCCCATATCCGAACATCGAGGGTGGACGCTGGCAGATCTCGACGCAGGGTGGAACCCGCCCTGTGTGGAGCCGAAACGGACGCGAGTTGTTCTTCCTCGACATGCAAGGGCGCTTATCGGTCGTGCCCATCGCAATCGGTGGCGATTCGTTGGTGCCCGGCACCGTGCAACGGCTGCTCGAAACCGTTTACTATCCGGGCTTCACAACTCGCGGATTCAACCTGCGGGGCTACGACGTCTCGCCCGACGGCCAGCGCTTCGTGATGATCAAAGCGCACGAAGGCGACTCGCAATCAGTCCTGACGATCGCGCTGAACTGGGCGCCGCCGTGAGGTGTGGTCCGCAAGAATTCCAGCCCGGCCCGATTCCGGGCGAGATCAGGACGGAATCGAGCAGGCCCTTCGCGCGGCGTCGACTGCCGGCTGATCCGGTAGGATTGCGGCGATATGAGCCGATCTCGTTCTCGCGACGCCGCCCGCATCGTCGTCCGTCTCTGCCGTGACCTCGCGCGTTTCGCCGCCGCCGCGGTTCGGTCGCATGCCCATCTCGCTGCCGAGAACCTGTTTCTGAAAAAAGCAGTTGGTGGTTGTACGTCGAACGGCAGGTGAAACCCCGTCGGGCTGACGATGCGACGCGGATTGCTCTGATAGCGCTGTCGCGACTGGTCGATTGGCGTCGGATCCTCACCATCGTGCAGCCCGCGACGCTCATCCGATGGCATCGCAACGCGTATCGATTGTTCTGGCGGTTGAAATCGCGACCGCGCGGGCGACCTCCGGTGCCGGCCACCGTGCGACACCTGATTATCGACATGGCGTCCGCGAATCGGACCTGGGGCGAGGAACGGATCGCCGCCGAACTGCTGGTCAAGCTCGGAATCCATCTGTCGGCTCGGACGGTGCGGCGGTACATGCCGACGCGAGACGGCGCACCTCGCACCGGCGCGCGGTCTCCGCAATGGAGCACCTTCGTGCGCAATCACGCCAACGCCGTCCTGGCGTGTGATTTCTTCGTTGCGATCTCGGCGACGTTCCGCGCCTTCTACGTCTTCGTCGTGCTCGACGTCGGCACGCGACGGATTCGGCACTGCAACGTCACGGACCATCCCACCGCCGAGTGGACTGCGCAGCAGTTTCGGATGGTGACGTCAGGCGACGATACCCAACGATTCCTCATTCACGACCACGACAGCATCTACTCCGAAGCCTTCGATGGCACGATCGAGGCGATGGGGCTGACGATCCTGAAGACGCCGACACGTGCGCCACAGGCCAATGCCTTTTGCGAACGGCTCATTGGCACCATTCGGCGCGAGTGCCTCGATTGGGTGATTCCGATGAGCGAGGATCATCTCCGAACCATTCTTCGCGAGTGTGTGGCCCATTACAACGCCGGGCGTCCGCACGCGAGCCTCGGGCCGGGTGTTCCAGACGGCGCCGCTCTCGTTCCCGTGTCGACGGAGCGCCGAATTCCTGACGGGCACCGCGTCGTCGCCAAGCCGATCCTCGGCGGCCTTCATCACGAGTATCGTCTCGAACGCGAGGCATAACCGATTCGGGAACAGTCCGGAATATTTGCGGACGACACCGCTTTCACCGCGACTGCATCACCGCCTGCTTCGGTAATCGAGGCAATGACATTCTCCGCGTTGCAGCGCGACTGCGGCGATGGCTTTCAGGAATCCCAGCGTCATCAGGAACGGTGATTCGTAAGTACGACAAGTGCACGCACGCCCCACACGCCGCCAGAGCACAAGCGGTTACAGCGCCGATTCCGTGATTCGCACCGGTGACGATCGCGACGTGCCCGCGAAGATCGAATAGAGGCGGCAACATGCCAATACGACGACTGTCGTTCCTTCGATCCGATCCCATCGAGTAGATGGTCGGCGTCTCTCAGCCAACGATTGCTAGGTCGCTCAAGATCTAAAACGGAGACTCAATTACCCTGTAAACTGCACCGCCCAGCCAATCCGCGACCAGCAGATTCCCGTTCTCATCGGTCCCGAAGGTCGTGATCCTCAAACCGCTGTCGAGCAGGATGGCCGTCTGCCAGGTGTCGCCCTGCCACCGTAGACTACGAATCCGACCGCTACAGAAGTCGCCGTAGAAATAGATACCCTGCAGCCCGGGATCGGAAGCGCCGCGGTACACGAATCCGCCGATGATCGAGCAGTCGCCATCCGAGTGATCGTATTCGGCCACGGGTTGTGTCAAGCCACTCGGATCGCAATCCACCATCGGCCGGAAACAATCGCCGCCTTCCATGATTGGCCATCCGTAATTCTGCCCGCCGCCGGCGGCTGCCGCCTGAACGTCGACCTCCTCGAATCGATCTTGACCGACGTCGGCGATGTACAGATCGCCCGTCGCCGCATCGAAGGAAAAACGCCAGGGGTTACGCAGCCCCGTTGCCCACAGCTCCGGACGGGCGCCTTCGACGCCGACAAACGGATTGTCCAGCGGAATGGCGTAGGGTTCGACACCCGACCCGACATCGAGGCGAAGCAATTTGCCCAGAAGGACGCCACGGCTCTGGGCATTCTCGAACGGATCCCCAGCTCCGCCTCCGTCTCCGGTGCCAATATAGAGGTACCCATCTGGGCCGAACGCGAGCTGCCCACCATTGTGATTGGCGAACGACGGGTGTGGTTGGCGGAGAATCAACGCTTCGCTTGCAGGATCGGCGGAGTCGGGATCCTCGGTGACGAGAAAGCGCGAAATGACCAGGTCGCCTCCCAGATCCGTGTAGTAGACGTAGAAGCGCTGACTGCTCGCGAAATCAGGCGGAAAAGCGATGCTGAGCAGTCCTTGTTCGCCACCCGCCTGGACACGATCGCGGATGTCCAGGAACGCGACGTCGAGCAGTGCACCGTCTTTGAGGAGGCGCACCGTCCCGGGCTGCTCGACCAAGAAGAGCCGCCCGGTTCCGTCGCCGGCGTTCGCGATATGAGTCGGCTGGTCGATGCCGTCGACCACCGGAACGAGCGAAAGGCGCGGCCACTCTTCATTCTGCCCCAACGCTGTGGCAGGCCACCACGCCAGATTGGCAACCAGTGTCACAAACACGACCGTCGTTCTTCCCATCGCTGCCTCCGCAGGAGACGATCTCGAACGATCGCTCGGTCCGACGACCATCTGCGCATCGGTCGGCAGCCACCGCGCCTGGAAGGACACGAGGTCTTGCACGCGTCTTGCCGAGAGGTAGCGGTTGTGCCCCTACCTCCCGGCGCTCAGCCTACGATTGCATAGGCACTGGACGGAAGACGAGCGCGACGCGGCGCTGATGCAGTGGCTGCCTCGTTACTCCTGATCGCCGGGATGGCGCCGGGCCGTATGAGGGCCGTTACCCTCACTGTTCTGGCTGACCTCGGTGCCGCCTTCACCAATCGCGAAGAGATGCCCGTTGTTCTGTGCGTACAGCCTGCCGTGGAGGTCGATTGAGAAGGGCGTGTAGGCTGCACCGACAGCGAGATTCGTAAAGAGCTTGAACGTGGCCGTTGTGAACACGCCGCTGTGACCCTGTTCGAGCACATAGATATTGCCGTCTTCACTCTCGACGTACACGTTGCCCGCGCCGTCGACGGCCGGCGCATTGATGCACCACTCGAAGCCGTTCGGGTGCTTGCCATCGTTCACGCACGTCACTGATCCATCCGCATTCCGATGACAATCCTGGGTCTCAGTGCTCTTGAACTTCCATTCCGGCACCAGGTTCGGGTTGACCTGAGTGATAAAGAACGGTCCGGCAGGGATCCCGGTGAAGGCGCAGACGATCTGGCTCACCGGGAGGCTCGAAACCGGGTTGCAGTAGAAACCGAGCTCCTCGTCGTAATGATTGTCCTTCATGACGATGGAGTAGGTGCCGTCGTGCTGGAACACGGCCTGGGTGTCGTCCCAACCGAAGTCGTAGGTGGCCAGAATGCCGCCGTCAGAGCCGCGGAGCTTGTAGGCGTGACCGCGCGCGGCGTTGTAGCGGGTGTACGCACCAAAGTAGATGTTTCCATCGGGCAGCACGACCGGTGAGGAAGTCCCGGCGTCCAGAATCCGGCTTGATCCCGGCCGGTTCGTGGACGGGTCGACGCCCGCGTTGGCGGTGTTTCGACATTTTCCCTTTTCAGGCGTCGCGGACGACGCGATCGGCACCAGCGCCCCGCAGCCATCGTTGAGCGTGTGGGCGAGCGAGGTCGCCCACTTGAGTGTCAAATCGGGATTCACCGCGACGACGTACGACGCACGGTCGCCGCCGGCGCCGAACAAAGTGACATCGCCATGACCCTTGCTGGCGGTGTAGATGGTCCCGTCCGGTCCGATCGCGGGCGCGATGTTGAGTCCGGGACGCTGGCCGCCGCAGGCAGCAGTACGTGGCGAGGAGGTTGGAGTGGGCGGCCACGGAAGCGTTGCCGCTCTGAAAGCGATCTCGCACACAGAGGGTGGATTGACCGAAGCCAGCAGATCGCTGTAGCTCACCATACTCGCCTCATCGTCGGGCGAGATTTTGACCAGCCAAGCATTGACCAACCCGGGATACACACCGATGGTCTGGTCGGTGAACTTGATCGCGTTGTAGTAGACGTTTCCGTTGGCATCAGCGCTGAGTGGGCCCGCGACGAACGTATTGGGATCGGCGGTGCCAAAGGGACTGATGCGCGACTCGACTGTGCCGTCCCCCCGACTAAGTCTGAACACACTGCCGCTGAAGCCAGGGTCGTATACACTCCCGTTCGCCAATACCGCATGGTAAACGGGCTCCCACTGGGCGAGCTCGATGCGCACGGCTTTCCAGTCGCTATGAAACGTCCACTTCTCGACCAGCCGGCCGCCCTCCCAATGCAGCCGTTTCTGATTCCAGGTCTGGCTGTTCCAGGCTGATTGGCCACAATCCGTCTCGCCTGGCGGAGGGTTCCCTGATCCTGGCGGGCTGCACTCGATGAAGCGGCCGCCTTTCAATTCCATAAAGACATCCTCTCCATCGATCAGCGGTACCTGGTAGTGGACCAGGAGCTCACCACCGGTGTCCCGTTCCTCGGCTGCCGTGAAGGGATCGTAAATCGTGTCGGCCAGGATCGAACGTGCAGGCTGGCCAACTGTCTGCACGAAGCCCTGATGCTGCGGATTCTGTCCCCACTGGGGCCAGTTAAACGGCGGGCTGTCCTGGGCGACGACGATCCACATGCTTGCCGCGACTACAGCTGTGGCGAGAGTTGCCGTCATCAGCGTATGGTTCACTCGCGTTCTCATACTCTCCTCCCTTTGACGTCCCGGAAGTCGAGCCAAATCTGTTTTGAGATCGGCGCCAGGTTGGACGACGA
>DATFWL010000397.1:0-27425 GCA_035259385.1 Vicinamibacterales bacterium
GTCGTGCAGCGGCGTCCTCCATGCCGGTTGCGCGATAGTCGTCAACCAATAATTCGAAATGAGCTTGCACTTCCTCGTCGAGATCGCGCTCGACGGCGCCATGACGCGACAAGTTGCGGAAAAGCGTCGCAAGGAAGCGCATGGCTGGCTCTTATGAAGTGGCTTCGATCGCCCAGCCGATCGCCGCGACGATACGCTGCCAGTTGGTGAGCTCCGCATCGATCTCGCGTCGACCTACAGCCGTCAACTTGTAGTACTTCGCCCGACGACGATTCTCCGATTCGCCCCACTGCGAGGCGAGCCATCCTCTTTCTTCCAAGCGATGCAGAGCGGGGAACAGGGATCCCGGCTTGACGTCGAACGTGCCGCGAGTAATCTGCTGGATGCGTCGCGTGATGCCTACGCCGTGGTCTGGCTGGAGCAAGAGCGCACGTAAGATCAGAAGGTCGAGCGTTCCTTGTAGCAGATCAGTCTTTGACGTAACGCTACCCTCCTACAGATGTTCTGTAGGACAGTAAGCGCTCACCTACAGAATGTCAATAGGACGGATTCGGCGAGCTCCGGATACCGCGGTCGGTAGCTAGTTCATTCCGAGGACATAGGTAACACTTCGGGGCCGAACGGATTCTCAATCGGCTCCAGCCGGCGTCTGGTCGTCAACGTGTTGACCTCGTCGGCATGGTCGGGGTGATGTTCCTGTACAACTGGCGTTTCACGGTGATCGGTCGGTCGGTGGCGCCACAGCAGCACCAGCGAGGTGATGTGTAGAACGTTCTCACCTGTCGCGCCAACTTCGTCTCGCCCGCGCGGCCGATCTTGCCACGTCATCGACGTGTACTTTGGTCCCAAGGCCATCTCAACCCCTGCGTCAGGTTGCTTTTTGGTGATTGACACTATGCACCGCACGTCGTAGTGTGAACCGCTGCTCGGACGGTCGAGCGAGCGGGCGGGGCGGTTCCCATGTGACGCGTCACTGGCGCGAAGCCTGGCAAGTATTGGAGTCCCCCGATGAAAGTCTCCATCATCGAGCTGGACGCTCGGCTCTACACGATGACGTCCCATCTGCTCATGCCGAAGATGGGACCGCTCGAAGTCGGCACCTACCTCAACACGCACGGCCACGACGTGTCGGTCTACGTCGAATGCATGAACGGCGTCGACGAAGCCGATCTCCTCCGCTCCGACGTTATCGGATTCAGTGTCGGCGTGGGCAACGCCACCCGCGTCTACGAGATGGTCGCCCGTCTCAAGGCGAAGTGCTCCGCCACCTTCATCGCGGGCGGTCCGCACGCGACGATGGTGCCCGAGGAGGCGCTCGCGCACGGCTTCGACTACGTGGTGCGCGCCGAAGGCGAGGAAACGAGCCTCGATCTGGTGCGCACGCTCGAGGCGGGAGGAGACGCGGGTGCCCTGTTGGGCGTCTCGTGCCTGCGCGGCGGCAGGCCCGTCCACAACGCGCCGCGGCCTTTCATGAAATCGTTCGAGCTCACCCCCAGCTATTCGCTGCTGAAAGGGTTCCGGCGCAAGGGCGTCGTGGAACAGCTGCGCGCGGGCAAGGTCTACGAGAATTTCGTGCAGACGACGCGCGGCTGCCCGTTCCCGTGCGACTTCTGCTACGAGAACAAGATAGGCGGGACCGGCTACCGCAAGCGTAGCGTCCAGGCGATTGTCGATGACATCCGCTACAAGATCGACTTTCTCCGCACCAACGTGTTCTACATCACCGACGCGAACTTCGGCCTGGATGCGAAGTTCACCAAGCAGCTGCTGCGTGCGATGCTCGACGCCGGGATCGATGGACGGTTCACGGCGCTGATGCGGATCGAGGTCGCGCGCGACCCGGAGCTCCTATCGCTGCTCAAGGCCGCGGGCTTCGAGATGCTCTGTATCGGCATCGAGTCGCTCGACGACCGGACGCTCGACAGCGTGTCGAAGAAGCAGCGGCGCCAGCAGATCGAGGACAGCATCTCGACGCTCCGCCAGCGCGGCTTGAACGTGTTCGGTCTGTTCATCGGCGGTTTCGAGCGCGACACCGAGCAGACGTTCGTCCGGATCGTCGACTTCGCGCTCAAGCACGACATGGTCGGCCTCAACATCATGGTCCTCGGCGAGTACCCCGATCACCCTGACTGCATCGTTCCGAGCCACAGGTACTTCAACCGGAACTGGGACTACTTCCCCGGGCACTACCTGACGTTTTTCATGCCTCGGATGCGCCCGAGCCAGTTCCAGCGCGTCGTCAGCCGCGAGGCCCTGCGGTTCTACTCGCGCTCGAACTGCGCGAAGAGCCTCATCCGCTCGGGATGGCGGGGATTCTCGCTGAAGTATGGGGGCCGGTTCGTGTACCGCCACGTGTGGAAGCAGGCGCAGACCTACCTGCCTTACCTCGAAAGCGTGGAACGCGGGCAGTACGACGGCGACACGTTCGTGGCTGACGAGCGCCTCCGTCACGAGTACGCGCAGGCGCACCCGTCCCCGAAAGTGCGCGTGGTGTCGACGGTCTCGCCCGTGATGAGCTTCAGCGCCCCAGTTCCCGGACTCTCGCCGACGGCGTGAAGGGCCTGGCGATGCGGATTCGGAGAATCACCTGCATCCAGTTGAGCGGCGAGTACCCGGACTTCTGTTACCGGCTGGTGATGCCGGACTACGGCATGCCCTTCATCGGTACGGTCCTGGCCGAGGCCGGCTACGACGTCCGTGTGTACATGGAGCACGTCAAGCCGCCGGACTGGCAGCGCATCGCCGAATCTGATCTCGTCTGCTTCTCCACGCTCAGCGCGGGCGCCGACAAGACACGGCAGCTCGCCGAGAAGATTCGCCGCTCGCTTGGCGTGCCGATCATCATCGGCGGCACCCACGCCAGCTATTTCCCGGAGTCGTGCCTGGAGTTCTGCGACTACGTGGTGTTCGGCGAAGGCGACGAAACGATCCTGGAGCTCATCGACACACTGAATCGGGGCGGCGACGTCTCGAGCGTGCACGGCATTGCGTTTCGTGAGGGAGATCGCGTGCGCCGGACCCCGTCGCGCCAGGGGCCGAAGGCGTTCGAGACGGTGCCGGACTTCTCGCTGATCGACGGCTATAAGAAGATGAGCGTGCTCGACATGCTGCTGCAGCGGAAAGTGCCCCTGCTCACCGTGCAGTCGTCGCGCGGCTGTCAGTTCAAGTGCACCTTCTGCATCGTCAACACGATGTTCGAGGCCGGCTATCGCAAGCGTGACGTCGAGAGCGTCATCCGCGACCTGCGGGACAAGCGTCAGTACGGCCGAGAACTGCTCTTCGTGGACAACGACTTCGCGGCCATCCGGCCGTATACGAAGAAGCTGCTCGCCCGGATGGTGGAAGAAGACCTCGGCTTCGACATCCTGGTGCTCACGCGCGTGGAAGTCGCGAGGGACGACGAACTGCTGGCGCTGATGCGTCGCGCCGGCGTGAGCCAGATCTATCAGGGGTACGAGTCGGTCCAGCCGGAAACGCTCGTCGGGTACGACAAGAAGCAGACGCTGGAGAAGATCGTCGCCGCCGTCGACAAGCTGCACTCGTACGGCTTTCGCATCTCGGGGTCGTTCGTCGTCGGCGCGGACACGGACACGCTCGACACGATCGATCGGACGGTGCAATTCGTACTGGATCAGCAGCTGACGATCGCCTACTTCTTCCCGATCTGGGGCCATTACCCGGAGCAGATCCGGGGCTACGAAGCGATTGTGCCGTGGTACCGCAGCATCTTTCGTGCGTGGAAGTACTGCGACGGCAACTTCGTGACGCACTTTCCCCTGAACCTGCGGCCGTCGCAGCTGCAGCAGGCGCTGATCGACGCCCACACGCGGGTGTTTTCCGCCGGGCGCGTCGTGGACAGCCTGCGCCGGCGCAAGTACGCGGATGCCAAAGAGAAGCTCGCCCATCGCTACATGTGGTGGACGATCTCGCACGGCCTGCGTCACTACATCCCCTTCCTGGAAGAGCTGGAGGACGGCGTCTACGACGCCGCGGACCACCTCAGGCAGGACGTGCTCATCGAGCGTGTGCGGCGGGACGGCTGGTGGACGTTCAAGGACGGCAACCGGGCCATCGAGACCCTGGGACTGTCGCCGCTGGAGCTGCCCGTCGCTCGCGAGAACAACATCACGTGCGTGCCGCCGGTCCTAGAAGCCGCACGGTGAGCGCACGCGGCAGAGGAGGGCCAGCACATGCCGCATCATGACGTGCCCAAGCGACTGAAACGGATCGCCTTCATCGAGCTCGATCCCGCCTATAACGACTTCTCGACGCCGACCGTCATGCCACGGACCTATGGGATGGTCGTCGTGGCCACGGTCGTGCGCAACCTCGGGTACGAGACCAGGGTGTTCTGCGAGCACATCGCGCCCGTCGACATGGACTGGGTCGCTTCGTCCGATCTGGTGTGCTTCTCCGGCCTGACGGGCTCCGCGAACAAGACCTTCGCGCTCGCCGACTTCATACGCGCCAATTACGGCATTCCGATGGTGTACGGCGGAACGTTCGCGAGCTACTTCGCCAGCCTCTGTCTCGAGCACGTCGACTTCGTGATACGCAACGAGGGGGACGTCGCGATCGTCGATCTTATTCGCGCGCTCGAGTCGGGCGAAGGATTCGACGGCGTCAGGGGCCTCTCATTCAACGGGCCGGCCGGCAACGTGCACAACCCTGCCCGCGACGCCGTCCAGGACTTCGAGGTCATCCACGACCTCGAACTGGTTCACGGATACGACGACGGCAAGAGCCAGTGGCGCCGTCTGCTGACCGAGCTGCGCATCCGGTGGATCTGCCTCCAGGCGACGCGCGGGTGTCCGTTCTCCTGCAACTTCTGCGTGGCGCCGGTCATGTACGGGCGGGGCTACCGGATGCGGAGCATCGACAGCGTGGTGGCCGACATCAAGGACAAGCTCCGCTTCGGGAACTATTTCCTGTTCGTCGACAACTATTTCACGGCGAACCGGAAGTATACGAAGGCGCTGCTCCGCCGCATCATCGACGAGGGCATCCAGGCCTCGTTCTCCGCCTTCACGCGTTGTGAGGCGACAGAAGACGAGGAGCTGATGACGCTGCTGAGACGCGCCGGCTTTTCGACGATGTACATGGGCGCCGAGTCGCTCAGCGACGAGGTGCTCATCCGGCTGAACAAGCACCAGACAATCGAGAAGGTGACCCGGGCGATCCGAAACATCAAGGCGCACGACATGATGGTCACCATCACGTTCCAGGCCGGCAACGACGATGACGATCGCCACGCGGTCAAGCGCGCCGTCGACTTCGGGCTGGAGCACGACGTGGACGGCGTGTATTTCATTTCGGCCTGGGCCTGGCCCGAGGACGACAAGCCGGTGCTCGACAAACGCCGCATGATCCTGAAGAGCCTGGACTATGCGAACGGCCACTTCGTCACGCACTTTCCCATGCAGACCAAGCCGAGCACACTCCAGCGCGCGGTCCTCGACCAGCAGCGCCGGTTCTGGTCGCCCACGCGGCTGCCCGCATTCATCCGGCGGGGCAGGTGGGACCGCGTCGCCCACCTCGTGATGCAGCGGTATGCGCTCGCCAGGTTCGAGGGGCCGGTGCGGCGCTACGTCCCGTACCTGGAGCGGATCGAGGAGGGGTACTACGACCGCGACGAGCGCCTCGACATGAACCGCATCGCGCAGCGCGACCTCCGGTACGACGGCGAGTTCCAGGAGCGTTATGTCGGACGGCTCGTCGGATCGTTCCAGGGCGTCGAGGCAGGTCAGCTTCGCCCCGTGGGGGCCTACCACCCGTAAGCGCTCGACTTCAACGAAGCACTATGGTCAGGAAGAAAATCACGCTCCTGAAGGCCGAGCCCCGCAGAACGAACGTATACTCCGCGTTTTCGTACCCGGGGCTCGCGCTGCCCGTCGTCGGCACGCTGCTGAAAGAGAAGGGCTACGACGTGCGGATCGGTGTCGAGTCCGTTCGTCCCTGGGACTGGAGCCGCATCGAAGAATCCGATCTCATTGGCATCACGGTGAACTCCGCGGAGGTGCCGGAGTGCTACGCCGCTGCGGACGAGATACGGACGCGCACGCGCGCCCCCATCATCATGGGCGGCTATCACGTCACCTACATGGCATCCGAAGCGCTGGCGCACTGCGACTACGTCATCCGCGGCGAGGGAGAGGCGACGATGGCCGAGCTCGCCGACGAGCTGCTGCAGGGAAACGGCCGTCTCGATGCGATTCGAGGGATCTCCTACCTTCACGATGGTCAGGTGATCCACAACCCCGACCGGCCTCTCCTCGAGAACATCGACCTCATCCCCGACCAGTCATTGATAGCCGGCTATCAGGAGTACCACCGCCGGTGGTTCCAGAAGGTCTTTCCGACGGGCGCGCTCGTGGCGTCGTCTCGCGGGTGCCCGTACAACTGCACGTTCTGCTCGATCATCGAGATCTACCGGCGCACCACGCGATTTCGGAGCGCGGAGGCCGTCATCGAAGACATCCGGCAGCAGACGCGCCTGACCGGCAAGCCCTACGTGTTCTTCGCCGACGACAACTTCACGGCCCACATTCGCAAGTGCAAGCAGCTCCTGCGCCGGCTCATCGACGCGCGATTGAACATCCGGTTCTCCGCCCAAGTGCGCCTCGAGTTCAGCAAGGACGAGGAGTTCATCCAGCTGATGAAGGACGCCGGCTGCTACATGGTGTTCATCGGCCTCGAGTCGATCAATCCGCAGACGCTCCTCGACTTCCAGAAGAAGCAGAGCGTCGAGGACATCGTGTACTGCGTCGAGCGCCTGCGTCGTGCGAAGCTCCACGTGCACGGGATGTTCGTGCTCGGCGGAGATGCGGACGATGCGAACACCGTGCGCGAGACGGCGCGCTTTGCCGTCGAGAAGCGGCTCGACACCGTGCAGTTCCTGCCCTTGTACCCCCTGCCGGGCACGCAGCAGACCGACCAGTTGATGAGAGAAGGACGGCTGTTCCTCACGTTGAACGCCAAGACCGGACGGTACGAGCTGGACTACGGTGTCGGCAACTTCGTGCTGTTCCAGACGCGGAAGATCGATCCTGTCAGCCTCCAACGCGAGCTGCTTCGAGCGTACGAGGCGTTCTACTCGACCGGAAACGTGCTGTCGGCGGCGCTCCGTGGCGCATCCCTGCAGACCCTTTGCGGGAAGATCGTCGGGCAGCGTCTCTTGCGGGCCGGCCGACGTGAGGTCGCGCAGCACATCGCGTGGCTGAACCGCCATGGGTTCGCCCGAAGCTGGGAGGACTTCATCCGGACGGCACACCCGCCGGCCGTCGACACGGCACAACCGCTGACGCTCCACTGAACGGTCTCGATGAGCGACGCGCCGATCTGGAACGAGCTGCAGTGCGCGGCGGCCGGAGTCCCCGATCGTATCGCGCTGCAGGGCAGCGAGCCCGGCGCACCAGGGTTCACGTACTGTGAAACGATCGAGCTGGCGAGCAAGGTGGGGCACGCGCTCGCCGCGGCCGGCATGCGCGTCGGCGACCGGGTGGCGTTGTGGTCGCCCGTCAGTCCGGAGTGGGCGCTCGCCTACCTCGGCATTCTGTCCAACGGCGGAGTCGTCGTTCCGCTCGACGCGGGCGCAGACCCGGCGGCGGCAGCGGGCCTTGTGCGCGCCACGAGCTGCACCCTGCTCGTCGCGGCGCCGGAGATACTGAGTTCCAGGCAGTGTCGCGAGAACGAAACGCTTTCCGCGTTACCCGTGATGCGGCTCGAAGCGTTGATCGCAGGGGTCATGCGGCCGAGCCGCGACACGAGGCGCGGTCCCGACGATACGCGCGAGGCGCCGGCGACGGTAAAGAGCACCGACCTCGCGACGATCATCTTCACCTCGGGCACCACGGGTGAGCCGCGGGGGGTCGTGATCACGCACGGAGCCGTCGCGGCCGCGGTCTGCGGCATGCGCGACTACATGGATTTGTCGCCCGGGGACAACGTGCTCGCGATCGTGCCGTCCCATCACGTGTTCGCGCCCGTCGGGAATCTGCTGGTGCCGCTCGCGGCAGGAGTCACCGTGACGTACGCCAGCGTCATCAGCGGTCCCGAGCTGCTGAAGGTCATCCGCGATCGACACGTCACGGTGTTTCCCAGCGTGCCTCAGGTGTTCTACACGCTGCACCGGCGGATCTTCGATCAGGTTCGCCGGCGTCCTCTCGTGCAGCGGTGGGTGTTCTTCACGATGTTGTTCCTCTGCCGGGCTGTCCGGCGGTACGTCCGGATCAATCCGGGACGGTCCATCTTCAAAGGGATCCACGCTGCAATGGGGGGAAGTCTCCGGGTGTTCGTGAGCGGTGGATCGTACTGTGATCCCGCGGTGATCCGCGACTTCGATGCGTTGGGCTTCGCGTTTCAACAGGGGTACGGACTGACCGAGACGTTCGGGGGCGGCACGTTGACGCCGGCAGGCGACACCACCGCGGGTTCCGTTGGCGTGCCGCTTCCTGGCCTACACATCCGCATCGCGAATGCCGATTCCCACGGGGTGGGCGAGATCGCCATCCGCGGCCCGTGCCTCATGGAAGGGTACCTGCACGATGCCGCCGGCACCGCGGCGGTCCTTCGCGAGGGCTGGTTCTACACCGGCGATACGGGTCATCTCGACGAGCAGGGCCGGCTGCACGTGACGGGCCGGCGAACCGACCTGATCGTGCTGAGCTCGGGAAAGAAAGTCTCGCCCGAACTGCTCGAGCGGCATTACGGCCAGAGCCGCGCCATCCTCGAGATCTGCGTGATGGGCGCCCACGAGCGGTCCGATTACGCTGGCAGCGAGAAGCTGCACGCGGTGGTGGTTCCCGACTTCGAGTACCTCAAGACGCAGGGGGCGGCAAACTCACGCGAGGTCATTCGCTCAGAAATCGCCCGGCTCTCCCAGGAGCTGCCCCCGTTCCAGCGCATCCTGAGCTACGAGGTACGGTCGACGCCGCTGCCTCGAACGGCTACCAGAAAGATCGTGCGGTGGCGGGTCGCCTCTGAGCGCGCTGGCGATGCCGCAGCACGTCACCGCACATCTCACGTCGCGCGGGACTCCGACGATGAACTGTGCCGGACGGAGTCGTGTCGCCGCGTGCTCGAGTTGATCCGGGATGCCAAGGGCGCCGCGCGACTGCCGGATCCGTCCATGAACCTGGAGCTCGACCTGGGCATCGATTCGCTGGAACGGATCGAGCTGATTGCCACCATCGAGCAGGCGACGGGCGTGCGGCTGCCGGACGATGCCGTCAGCGAGTACGTCACGGTTCGCGATGTGCTGCAGGGCACCGCCGGGCACTTGGCGGCGCAGGGGGAGACAGCCCGGCCTCGCGTCGATCCTCAATGGGTTCGATGGCGCGACATCCTGACCGGTCCGGAGCCGGGGGAGGTGGACGAGCCCGTGCTGCGCGTCCATCCGTCCATGAGCACCGTGCAGTTCGCCGCGCTTCGTGGGATGCGACTCGCTGCGGCAGGGCTGTTCCGGTTCACCGTGCGCGGCATCGAGAACCTGCCGGAGCGCGGTCCCTATCTGATCTGTCCCAACCATCAAAGCTATCTGGATGGGGCGCTGGTAGCCTCCGCGCTGCCGTACGCGGTCATTCGGCGCTTCGTGACGCTCGGATGGCCCGCGTTTTTCAGCGGTGGCATCCGAACGCTCCTGGCGCGCGCGACCAACTGCGTGCCGATCGATCCGGACACGAACCTGCGCCGCGCGATGATCGTCAGCGCCGCGGCGCTGAAACAGGGCAAGGTCGTCCTGATCTTTCCCGAAGGCGGCCTCACATGGGACGGCGGACTGCAGCCGTTCAAGAAAGGTCCGGCCATTCTGGCGCACGAAATGGGCGTGCCCATCGTTCCGGTGGCGATCACCGGCACGTTTGCGATCTGGCCGAAGGGCGGAGGCGGTCCGCGACGCCTGGCGCGAGTCACCGTGACGATTGGACGGCCGATTGAGGTCCACGATCGACGCACGTGCGAGTCGACAGACGGATGCATCGAGCAGATTGCGCGGCGCCTGCAAGGAGACATCGAGGCCCTCGTCAGCGGCTGACACACGCATGCGGCGCGCCGTTCCTGGATCGCTTATCAGCGTCGGCAGTCACCGGCTGCACATCCACCGCGCCGGAAACGGCCGGCCGGCGGTGGTATTCGAGGCCGGGCTCGCCGGGTGCTACGCGCACTGGACGATGGTGCAGGAGCGGATGGCGCGTTCGACGACCACGTGCAGCTACGATCGCGCCGGCCTCGGCTGGAGCGACGCCGCGCCGGGACCGCGCACCGCCGATCAGATTGCGTACGAGCTGCGAATGCTTCTCGAAAACGCCGGGATCCCCTCGCCGCGCGTGATGGTCGGCCACTCGTTCGGCGCTCTTCCTCTGCGGGTGTACGCAGCGATGTTCCCTTCAGAGGTCGGCGGGCTGGTGCTGCTCGATCCGCTCGAGCCGGACGAGTGGGTCCCCACGACCATCGAGAAGCGGCGCACGATCGAGAAAGGGCTTCGGCTCTGCGGGCTCGGTGTGTTCTCCGCACGGATCGGGGTCGCGCATCTCGTCGCCGGCCTGGCCGGCAGGGAGTTGTTTCCATTCGCCCGCTTTGTGGTGTCCCTCGCGAGCCGCGGCGGGTTTACCCGCACGGACGAACACATTCTCGCCCCCTTCACGAGGTGTCCACCCGACGTCGGGCTGGCGCAGCGCGCGATCTGGACGCAGCCGAAGTGTTTCCGCGCGCTGGGCGAGGAGATCCGGAGCATTCCCGTGTCCGCGGCGCAGGCGGCGCGCGCGGAGATTCCTCGCGGGCTGCAGCTCATCGTGGTGTCGGCAGGCGACGCGCGACCGCTGCGGCTAGACGCCCGCGCCCGCCTGGTGTCGCAGTTCGATCACGGCTGCCACACGATCGCATCCGGGAGCAGTCATTGGATTCAGCTCGACCAGCCGGCGCTCGTGGTGGATACCGTGCTGGATCTTGTTGCCGCGGCAGCGTTCACGCGTGCTTGAGCTTGCCCCTGAAGCCCGGCAACAGGATTATGCACGCTCGGCGGATCCGATTCGTCGGTGGCTCGCCATAAGCGCGCCTTCGGTTCGCAGGAGGCGGGACGAAGGCGAGTGGAATGGTGAGCCGCGTAGGAATCGAACCTTCAACCCGCAGATGAAGAGTCGCATCAAGCGGTCGAAAACGCCAGATTCCCAATGATTCTTGAGATGCGGAGTGCAGAGGGCGGCGGATCAATTTCGGATGCATAATCCGGCCAGCCGGAAGGCGTTGGGTTGCGGACGGAGGCAGCGATGGTCCACAGTACCGGCCCGCTGAAATCGCGGCTGCCGCGCAGCCCGCTCGAGGTCGTGCCCGCGGTCGATGACGTGACTCGCACACTCGGAGCCGGTTCGCACGCCGCGTGGGCGACCGACGCTGCTCCCCTTCGACCCGGCACAATCGTCAACGGACGCTATCACGTAGAGAGGTTGGCGGGCGCGGGCGGAATGGGTTTCGTCTACCGCGCGCTCGACGTCCTCTCCGCGGAGCGGCCGGTCGCGCTGAAGATGATCCGCGCCGAGGTCATCGATGCCTCGGCGCTCGGGATGTTCAAGGCCGAGTTCAAGACAATGGCGTCGCTGAAGCACCCGAACGTCGCCGAGGTCTATGACTTCGAACCGGTGCATGGCGACGATGGCGGCCAGATCATCACGATGGAGTTCATCGAGGGGTGCGACATCTCGCGCGCCGCGGCCGGCACCGCCCTCGACGAGCGCTTGGGCATGCTGGTGCAGGTGTGTCGCGCGCTGTCCTACCTGCACAGCCGCCACGTCATCCACTTCGATCTCAAGCCGGCAAACGTCTACGTCAGCAATGACGGCGTCGTGAAGGTGCTGGACTTCGGGATCGCGGGCCTTGCGCCACTCGTCGCAGGCAAGATAATGGGCACCCCCCATTACATGGCGCCCGAGGTGCTGCTGCACGCGGCCGAGATAGACCATCGCGCGGATCTGTACGCGCTTGGCGTGCTCACCTACCACCTCCTGTTCGGCCGCGTGCCATACGACGGTCGCCGCGTCTCTGAGATTGTGCTGCAGCAGATGTCCGGTCCGCCGGCGTTCGACGGCTGGGTTCCCGGCTGGCTCGTGACGCTTGTACGAAGACTTCTCGCGCGCGAACCGGCGGAGCGCTTTCGCAGCGCCAACGAGGTCATCGCCGCGATTAACGACGCGGGCCTGACCACCTACGAACTCGAGACCCGCGAAACGAAGGAAAGCTACATCCTCTCGAGTCGCTTCGTGGGACGGCACGACCAGCGCGAACGGTTCGTGGCGTTCGTCGAGGCACGCACGGCCGGGGTGGCGGAGGACGCCTCGTTCGGCGGCGCGACGGTGCTCGTCGTTGGCGGGCCCAGCGGCATGGGCAAGTCGCGTCTGCTCCGGGAAGTCCGGCAGCAGCTGCAACTCGGGCGCGTCCTGTTCATCGAGGCCGATTGCTTCGAACGAGGCGCCTCGGAGTACGCGCCGGTGATCGACGCGCTGCGGCAGCTGTTGCCCTACGTCCATGCGACCGGCGGCAGCGCGCTACTCACGCGTTACGGCCCCGAGCTCGTCAAACTGCTACCCGAGCTCGCGACGCTGTACGGCCTGAGTCCGTCGTCGTCACTCGCCAGCTACGAGCACGAACGGCGGCGCTTGATCAACGCGCTGGTGGACTATCTTCTCGACGCCAGCGCGTTCGTCCCCTACGCGCTCTATTTCAACGATCTCCAGTGGGCGAAGGCCGCCAGCACGACGGTGCTGCTCGAGGTCGCGCGAGCCGCGGCATATCGCGCCAGTGCTCGCGACCCGGTCCGCCTCGCGCTGATCGCCACGTATCGGAGCGATGAAGTCGAAGACCGGCCGGCCAACAGTCTGCTCGAAGAGCTGCGCCGGAACGGGCTGGTTCGCGAGGAGCTCCTCAAACCGCTGTCGACCGTAGACGTCGAAGAGGTGTTCCGATCCATGCTCGGCGTCAACGAGCTGGCCGATGCGTTCTTCCTGCGTCTGTGCGAGGAGAGCGGCGGCAACCCGTTCTTCCTGCAGGAACTCGTCCGCGTGCTGGTCGAGGACGGCTCGATCTTCCTGCGCAACGGCACGTGGACGACGGTTCATCGCATCGACGATCTGCGGCTGCCGGACGGAATCGCGAATACGTTCCGGCGCCGGCTTCGGGCCGTCAGGGTCGAGGCGCGCATGGTGCTGGACACCATCGCGCTGTTCGGCCGTCCGATGCCGATCTCGCTGCTCGAACGCGCCCTCGAGGGGAGCGTCAACGAGCTGCACGCGCACCTCGCGACATTGATTCACCGAATGCTGCTCACGCTCAGTCAGACAGCAGATGGGCTCCGTTACACGCTCGCACACGATCGGATGCGTGAAGTCATCATCGCGGACCTCGCGGCCGCAAGTCGCCGCGAACGACACGGTCGCATCGCGGAAGCGATCGAAATCGAATACGCGTCGGCGCTGGACGACGTGGCGGGGGATCTCGCCCACCACTTCCGGTTCGCGGAGTTGCCCGAGAAGGAGTGTCAGTACGCGCTGCGCGCCGGCGACCAGGCTCGAGCCCGGTATGAGAGCGGGCGGGCGATCGACTTTTTCGAGCGGGCGCTCGCGCTGCTCGATTCCGCGTCCGCGGAGAGGATTCGTATCTGGGACGCGCTGGCCGACCTGCTTTGCCTGACCGGCGAGTACGTGCGGGCCGAGAGCTTTGTCAACCGGCTCGCGGCCGTGATTGCCGACTCGACCGAAAGAGCCCGGCTGGAAAGGCGTCGATCCGAGATCGCGTTTCAGCGCGGCGAGCTCCGCCAAGCGTTGGATGCGGCGTGGCAGTCGGTGGTACTGCTCGGCGGACCGCGGCCGCGGACGCGCCTCGGGTTTGCCTGGCGCACCCTCACGACGTGCATGCGACACCGCCTGCAGCTTCGAATCCCGGCGCTCGCGCAGCCGTACTCCAATTCGGCCGCACGCCTGCGCGCAATGGAACTGGCGACCAGCTACCAGCGGCTCACGTATGTCTCCTTCTTCATCGATCCGATGACGGTCTTCCTCCCCGCGTTCGCCGGGTTGAACGCCGCGGAATTGGCCGGCGACTGGAAGGATCGGCCGCGGTTCTACGCGGGAGCGTCGTTTCAGTACGCAGTACTCGGTCGGTATCGCACCGCGCGGGAGCTGTCCGACCGCGCGATTGCGCACGCCGAGCGTCTCCATTCAATCTGGAGTCTCGCCGCCGCGCACAGCTGGCGCGGCGGCATCGAAACCTGGGCGGGACAGCTCGAGACGGCGCTCGATCACAGCCGTAAGGCGCGCGATGCCTACATGGCCTGCGGCGACATCTTCGAGATCGGTAACACGCTCTACCACATGCTCGAGGTCTATTACTGCCGCGGAGAGTTCTCCCGCCTGGTCGCCGAGGCCAAGGAGTATCTCGAGCTATTCGAGCGGACGGGTTCGTTGATGGTCGGAAAGGCCATCCAGTTCGCGCTCGGCCGCGCCTACGGTCTCACCGGGCAAGTCGACGACGCGATTCGCCTCGGTCAGGCTGGCGTCGTCGCATGCGAAAGGAGTCGAGACGTCGTGCTGACGCCGCCGGCTTATCTGGCCCTTGGTGAGAGCTATCTTGCCGCCGGGCGACTCGACGACGCGTTTGCGCAATTCGAAGCGGCGCGGACGTTTCGGAAGCAACACCGAGTCTACGTCTATTACGCGGCGCCCGTGTACCGTCTTCTCGCCGAGGCCTGTATCGGCAAGCTGCTCGCGATGCCGGCGCACGATCGTCAGCGAAGCAGCGAAATCAGGCGGCTGCCCGGTCTTCTGCGGCGGGCAAACAGGCAGGCACGCCTGTACCCCGCGCACCAGCCGCCGACGCTCCTCACGCGCGCACGGTACCTCCGCCTGACTGACGGCCCGGACGGCGCGATCACGATTCTCAACAAGAGCATCGCCGCAGCGGATACTTTTTCAGCCAGGTTCTGGCTGGCGCAGGCCCATGAGGAGATGGCGGCCTGCCTGCGAGAAAAGCGTGATCCGGCCGCAGCGGAGTACGCGGCGAAAGCGCAGGAAGGCTTCGCCTGGTGCGGAGTGGTCAGACCGCGTCGCGCGCCGATGCAGTAGCCGGTTTTGCCGCACAATCGACAGCTTTGACGTATTGATTCTCGTGGGAGTCTGCCGCGTGGGTGCCGAACGGGTTCCCGCAGCCAATCGGTGGGAATCCGCAATCTTTTGTAATCCCCGTCGGTTTCGTGTCTCTGGCTCCCGGAACTCGTCTCGGCCTGTAGCCGGCGGGATGGGCGTCTAGCGCGCGCGATCTGAAGCTCAATCGTGACGTCGCGCTGAAGGTCCTGCCTCCGGCATTCGCGGTCGATCCCGATCGCCTGGCGCGGTTCAGGCCGGAGGACCCTCATTCTATGCGTGGCGGATTACAAGGGGCAGGTCATCAGCGCTTCTCGGACGCGGTCACCGCCATTCTCAGTCGCTTCGCGGAGACAAAGTCATGAAGATGATTTCGTACGGGCGGTCAGTTCAGCGCGATGGATGACACGATCGGTTCGGGGATCGTGGCTCGATCACCGGCGATTCGGCTGCTGGTCGAACACCGAGCGCCGAACGGAGCGCAGCGCGACGGTCTCGCTAACCGAAATCGAGAGCGCCTCGTCTAAATACAATTGCGGGCTTTCCGGCGTGACACACGGGAGATAACCGTGATCGACACCCTGAGGCGTGACCTTCGGTATGCCGTCCGGACGCTGACGCGCCGGCCGGGATTCGCTGTGGCGGCGGTGCTCGCGCTGGCCCTCGGCATCGGCGCAAACACGGCGGTGTTCAGCGTCGTCAACGCAGTGCTGCTCCGCCCGCTGCCGTACGCCGAACCGGACCAGCTCGTGTGGATCCAGGACGGCCTGGCGCAATCGAGTCGATCGTCGCGCTGGGGCGCTTGCGTCGCCGACTTCTTGCTGTGGCAATCGCGCAGCCACTCGTTCGAACCACTCGCGGCGTGGGCTGGCAATGTCTTCAATGTGACCGGCGATGGCGACGCGGAACGCGTGGCCGGACTCGGCGTGACGGCGCGTTTCTTCGACGTGCTGCGTGTCCGACCGCTGCGCGGCAGGACGTTCGCGCCCGACGAGGACCAGCCGGGACACACGCGCGTTGCGCTCATCAGCGAACGCTTGTGGGAACGCCGCTACGGACGCGATCCCGGCATCGTCGGGCGAAACGTCGAGCTCAACGGTCGGTCCTTCATCGTCATCGGCGTGATGCCGGCGAGCTTTCGGTTTCGCAACCCTGCGGCTGATGTCTGGTCGATTCTCACGCTTGACCCGCCGACGCGACGCGGCCCGTTCTTCCTGCGGGGCGTTGCCCGGTTGCGGCCGGGCGTCACCCTCGCACAGGCCAACCGCGAGATGGACGCCCTGGGTACCGAAGTCGAACGCGCCGATCCCAAAGGCGTGGAGCACGTCCGCTATCCGGTGACGACGTTGACGGAGGAAGTGACGGGCGACATTCGGCCGCTGCTCCGCGTGCTGACCGGCGCGGTCGCGCTCGTACTGCTGATCGCGGTGTTCAACGTCGCCAACCTGTCGCTCGCGCGGGCCACGGGGCGGCAGCGCGAGATGGCGATCCGAACGAGCCTGGGGGCGGAGCGCGCACAGCTGGCGCGGCAATTACTGACCGAGAGCCTCGCGCTGTCTGTCACCGCAGGCGTTATCGGCGTGGCGCTCGCTGCAGCCGGAGTCAGGATCCTCCGGGCGCTCGCGCCGGCGGGTCTGCCGCGCGTCGATGAAATCGCCGTCGACGGTCGAGTCCTGCTCTTTACGCTGCTCGTCTCGATCTTGAGCGGGGTGGCGTTCGGTCTCGTACCTGGATTTGGTACGGCCCGATCCAGCACCGCCGAGCGGCTCAAGGAGGGAGCGCGCAGCGGTGACGCGCCAAGCGGGAGCCGCTTGCGCGCCACGCTCGTCGTCTCGGAAATCGCGCTGTCGATCGTGCTGCTCTCGGGCGCAGGGTTGCTGATTCGCAGCTTTGTGCTGCTCGGACGCGTGCAGACGGGCTTCCAGGCACCCCCCGAACGACTGCTGACGTTGCAGCTCTCCCCGACGGGAAGTCGGTATCGCGAACAGCCGCAGCTCCTCGCGTACTGGGGGCAGGTGCTGTCCCATGTTCGGGCGCTTGCGGGCGTCGAGTCGGCGGCGCTGGCGATTACGCTGCCGCCCGATCGCGTCGCGTTCTCGGACGGTTTCGAGATTCCCAATCGCACGCCAAAAGAAGGAGGACCTGTGGTCCCGGTGCCCTGGGTCACCTACGACTATTTCCGCACGCTCGATATCCCGGTGCTGCGGGGCCGTGTCTTCGACCCGCGCGACAGACCCGATTCGCCTGGCGTGATGGTCATCAGCGAGTCGCTCGCGCGGAAATATTTCCCGGGCGAAGATCCCATCGGACAACGATTGAAGCACGGAGGGCCGAGCCTGAACAATCCGTATCGGGAGATTGTCGGCGTCGTCGCTGACGTGAAGTACGAGGGTCTCGCGGGCGAGGACGCGCCCGTGTACTACGAATCTGCCGACCAGTACTCGTCGCGGCCGATGTGGCTGGTCGTGCGAACGGCCGGCCCGGCGCGGCGATGGCTCGCCACGGTTGAAGCGGACATTCGCGCCATCGATCCCAGCGTACCGGTCGCAACCGCCAGCTCAATGGAAGAGGCGCTGCGCGAGTCCGTCGCCTTGCCGCGGTTTCGGACGACCGCCATGGCCATGTTCGCGATCCTGGCGCTGGCGCTCGCGGCGGTCGGGATTTATGGGGTGCTCGCGTACTCCGTCGAGCGGCGTACGCAGGAGATCGGCGTTCGCGTCGCCCTCGGCGCAACGCCCGCGCGAGTGCTGAGGCTCGTGATCGGGCAGGGATCGCGCCTGACCGGCATCGGCATCGTGCTGGGTCTTGGCGGAGCATTCGCGCTGACGCGCGTTCTCAAGAGCATGCTGTTCGGGGTGACTCCGTCTGATACGGCGACGTTTGCGAGTGCGGCACTGGTGCTCGGCACGGTCGCCATCGCCGCGAGTTTCATGCCCGCATGGCGTGCGGCGCGCATCGATCCGATTGCGGCGTTGCGCCAGGAGTGAAGCGAGTTCGCTCGTGAGCAATTCGCCGCCGGTGCGATCGACGGCGGTCCGTAGCGATGCATCTCCCCCGGGCAGCTCGTGCCACTCCTCGTCGCTCAGGACGACCTCACACTCGCCCCGTTTGCCGGCGCCCGCGGTGAAGCTTCTTCCCAGCGCGGGCGGCGTCCCGAGGACGTCGAGGAATTCATCAATCACGCCTCGACTAGCCGTCAAGCACGGCCAGATCGAGTTGCCCGAGCCGCTCGGGATCTCGAAGGATGTCAATTTCGGCGATTCTTCCTTCACGAACCGTGAACGCCAAGACGGAGAACCGCTTTCCTTCGACCGTACAAACCAATCCGGCGGCGCCATTGACGAGCACCGGGACCCTGACCAGACCAGGGAACGAGAAGCTTATCGCGCCGCGACCCACACGTTCCGCGCCGCGGACTTCGATCAGGCGATCGGACGCCGCAACGCCGTCGCTTCGGAGAATCACGTCCGGGTCGAGGACAGCAATGAGCCTCTGCAAGTCACCGTCCTGCACAGCCGCGACAAACGCATCGACAGCGCTTCGTTGGGCTGCGACGTCGTCGTCAGTCGCGACCTTGCGGGCCTGAACGCGACGGCGCGCGCGGCTGGCTAGTTGCCGAGCCGCATCGGGTGTGCGCTCGACGATCGGCGCGATCTCGTCGAAGGGCATGCCGAAGATGTCGTGCAGAACGAATGCGACGCGTTCCGCCGGTGCGAGTGTTTCGAGTACCACCTGCAGCGCCATCCCGATTGTGTTCGCCAGGAGCGCCGCATGTTCCGGGCTCGTTCCCGCGGCGGAGTCGATAATGGGATCGGGCATGTATGTCTCGCTCCGCGTCTTGCGGGAACGGAGCGTGTTGAGCGAGAGGCGGACGGTGACGGTCGTCAGCCACGCGCTCAGATTGTCCACCTCTCCGTACGCTGTTCCGCTGAGACGAAGCCACGCCTCCTGGACAGCGTCTTCGGCGTCACTCAGTGAGCCAAGCATGCGGTACGCGATCGCCCGCAGGCGCGGCCGGTGCCCCTCGAACCTCGACGCCAGCGTGTCAAGCTCGTCCATCGTCACATTCTTCCGATCTGCAGGGTCATGGACATCAGACCCGGAACCCATACTCGATGTGACGAGCCACTCTATGCAAACCCAACGGGCGCAAACACTCCAATATCCAAGCGACGAGAAGTCTGCCATTCACTCGCCTGGCTGGTGGCGCTGGGTCCGCGTCACCGTCTTCTGGACCTCGACGTTCATCGTGGTCTTCGAGCTGGCCGCTGGATCGGTGTGGAACCTCTGGCAGATCGAATGGGTTCGCCTGCAGTTGATCCATCTGGGATACCCGCTCAATTACACCTACATCACAGGCTTCTGGCAGGCTGCCGGGGCCGCCGCGATCATCGCCCCGAGGTTCCCGCGGCTCAAGGAATGGGCGTACGCGGGCGCCTTCTTTACGTGGTCGGGCGCCGTCGCGTCGCACCTCTTCGCTGGCGACGGTGCCGGCGTCTGGTCGCCGCCGCTGATGTTCGCGATATTCGGCATCATGTCGTGGGCGTTGAGGCCAGCCGGCCGTCGGCTGCCGGATGCGGCGCCCGCGCCACAAACTGAGCCTCTCGAATGGGCTGTTCCGATCGGGGCCCTTCTTCTTCTGTTTGTCGTGTCGTATGTAACGCTGCCCTGGGCCAACGCCGCCATGCACGCGCGGGCAGTCAGTTTCGGCTGGATTGGGCGATGAGCCGAGAAGACACGGCATCGCGTCCGCCTGAAGCCCACATTCGACAGCGCATAGCGGACTGGGCAACCGCGATTAGCGCGAAGAACATCGACGGGGTCGTCTCCCTTTATGCACGCGACATCGTTTCGTTCGATCTCACACCGCCTCTGCGTTACGCCGGGGCTGAGGGCAAACGTCGAGCGTGGCAAGCAGTGTTTGCTGCACTGAGTGGCCCCATCGCTTACGAGGTGCGTGACTTGAGCGTCACGACAAACGAGGGGTTGGCCTTCGTGCACAGCCTCAACCACATCACCATCACCGTGCCTACCGGCCAGGTCGACAGGTGGGTCCGTTGGACGGCATGCTTTCGGCAAATCGACGGAGATTGGCTGGTCGTGCACGACCACGTGTCGGTCCCCGCAGATCCCGTGCTCGGCAAGGCACTTCTGAATCTGACACCCTGAGAATCTCACAGCGGCGAAGGAACGATCATCATGAAGCCACGAGTTGACGTCATGAAGTACCTCTGGTCGTCACTCGCACGTCCGGCGGAGCGACGGCGGCCACACACGTCCGCGCGTACCACCAGATCAAGGGGGCTCCGGGCGGAGACATCTGGATGGTGGCGGGACATTACACAGTGCGGCTCGTACCGGATGGGAGCATGTGGAAGATCGCGGCCATCACGCTGCTGGTGTTCTACCAGGAAGGCAATCCGGCCATTCCGGACCTGGCGCGAGCGCGAGCCGCATCCGCAGCCTCCTCCGAACAGAGACCGTGACTGTGTCGATGTAAGCCGTTCACTTGCACGGGCTGTCGTCAGCAGTAACACCAACCGAAAGATTGTGACAGCGCTCACCGGGCGCTCCGCAGACAATCCTCCCCGAAAATTCCCTGTCGGCCAACAAGAGGGGATCTGCGATGGACCACGCGACTCCAGCAGCGACAGCCACGGACGTGACAATGTTGCTCGCCCTCAACGAGGACTACATTCGATCGGTCCAGAACTCGGACGTCCAACGGTTTCGTGAAATCCTGGCGGACGACTTCATGTGCTCACTGCCTGACGGGACACATATCGACCGAGACGCATTTCTCGCACACGTTGCCGCCCCTCCCGGCATCTCGGGCCTGAAGGCTCACGACGTCGATGTGAGGCTCATGGGCAACTTCGCGCTCATCCATGCCCGTACGACGTTCACCAGAGACGGCCGTCCGGGTGCAAGTCGCTATACGGATGCCTGGGCTCGGCGAGACGGGCGCTGGGTGGCAATCGCCGCACACGTGACGCGCTATTGATAGGGGAGATCGGGAGACACGAGGAGCGGTCTCGCTTCGGAAGGCCGTCGCTATTTTCGTTCCCAGTACGCCTCGGATGGGCGTACCTCGACCGCGCCACCGTACTTCACCGCCGGAGTCTGAGCCGCAAGCTCGAGGACGGCGTCGATGTCGTTGGCCTCGACGATGAAGTAGGCGCCGATCGCTTCAGAGACCCCGACGTACGGACCGTGAGTGATCTGCGTCTTGCCGTCCTTGAGGCGAACTGTGGTTGCATTCTCGGGCAGCCCGACCGGCGTACCAATCGTCACCCCTTCAGCCTTGCCCAGCGCCGCGTAGCCGGCGAAGATCTGCTTCTGCTCGGCCTCGGGCAGCGCCTTCCATTCCTCCGTGCCCTGCAGCGGGGTTGCGCCGCGGTAAACCAGCATCACGTACTGCATAGGCCCCACCCTTTCATGTCGGGTTGTTCGAAGTCGTCTACACCTGATATGACCCGTCATGGGCCCATGGTGTGACTGGCTTTCGGCCCGCGGCTGTCACACCGCGCAATTCTGCCGGGTCATGGACATGGTGGCCTGAATGGTGGCCGAGACACTTTCCACTCTGGCAATTCTCGCGGCATACACCATCGCCGCAATCTGGGGAGTCGGGAACGAAACCATCATGCTGATGGGCGAACTTCCTCACGGACTCGCCCGTGGCACGGCTTTTCAAGAGACGTTCATCAAAGTCCTCGCGTACTCGTCTGCACCGACGGGTATTGCCTCTTTTACGCTGATGCTTCGGGGACTGCACACAGCATCTGACCATGCGACGTAGCACGGCCGAACGACGGTCCACTCCGTATTGCTCTCACGGAGCATTCGTTCCATTTGTGGAGCCTTCATGGGACGACGGGAGCTCGGCGTCATCCCGTTGTCCCGGTCATTTCATCGAACGTCGCCCTCGCGCGTCGGGATTGCGACATATCCCGAGCGCTCGCCGGTCGAACGGCGAGCCCGTCCGGTGATGACTCCACTGTCGTTAATATCCTGACCGTTGATCAGGATGTCGGCGGAGGTCGGCGAGCGGCGATCGTTGACATCGGTCATCACCCCGTCCTCCCAGACGAAGGCCCGACAGTCGACGAAATCCGCGTCACACGACGTGCCGACAATCTGCCCGCGCTCGTTGATGCCGTTCGCCGAGCTGTACACGTGCGTCGGGATGGGAAGCGTGCCGAGGTCGCGGAGGCCGTCGCTTCTCGACCACCGGAACGCGCGCAGGCGGTTGCCGTCGAAGTCGCCCGGCTGACCCATGAAGCCGACGATCACGCCACGCTGGTTGATGGCCATCGGCGTGTTCCAGTACTTGGCTCCGAGATCGCCAATGTTGGTCACGGTGCCGTGATCCCAGAGCACCGCGTGCGCGGCCGTCAGCCTGCCGACGGCTTGATCGCAGATGCCCGAGATGCCGACGACCTGATCCTGATCGTTCAGCGCTGTGGCGGCGCCGGAGGAATCCCCGGGGAGCAACGGAAGCTGCCGGATGTGATTCACGCCCGGCCCCCACACCACCGGGCGAAACTGCAGGATCTGCGGTGGAACGCATGTGTCGTCATGAACCGTATTCTCCGCCCATCCGACGACCTCAGACCTGTTGTTGACACCGGTGGCGAAACCGTTGTTGCCGCCGAGCGTCGGCAATGGCCGCATCACGCCGAATTCCATGACGAATCCGAGACACGTCTTGCCAGTCGCTGTCGACGGAGGGAAGAAGGCCGAGCAGCTCCACGCCTCGCCGAGCGGCTCAGCCACGTCGGTCTGGGAAATACCCGCGATCGTTCCGATGGTGTTCTTCAGCGGCCACGCGATGCTGCTGTTGGGCCCACCGAGGGTCCCGAGGTCGAATCTCAAGCCATAGAGCCATGCCGTTGCGTGGCGCGTCTGGTTGCCGGGCAGGCTCGAATATCCGGCGACCAGCCCGATGTCGTTGATGCTGTTGCCGCGGCTGTTGGTTCCGCCAAGCGAGGACAGGTAGACCACGTGGTAAGCCGACGGATCATCGTGCGCGACCGCTTGAGGACGTCCACCATACGTCATGGAGGCGAGCAACATGCCGGCGCAGATCACGAATCGCGAAACGCGGACTCTCATCGAAACCTCCTACGCGAGAAACGTCGGAGGATCGTGCACGAGCCGCCACTCGTTCTGCTGTCACGAACTTCGGGTCGGCGACTGTCACGATCTTTAGGTGGACCGAGCGCGCCGACGGCGATGTAGTAAGGTGGATGGCGTGACGTCGTGCGTGCTGACGGACGCGCGTGAGGATCTGAGCCCGTGCGATACGCCGTCGCGGATCTGCCTGCTGAACCTCTCGGTCGGGTTGGTCGAGGATGTTCGATCGACGAGGCCGAGCCGCACGCGCCTGGAGGGCTTCTCGCCGGAGTTTCAGCTGGCATTTCCGTATCGCGGCTTCTTCGTCTGGTCGGTCGGCCGCGATGAAGTCGTTGGAGACGCGAACCAGGCGCTCTTCGTGACTGGCGGTGAAGGCTACCGCATGGATCATCCCGTCGCGGGGGGATACGCTGAACTGATCGTCACGTTGTCTCCTTCACTGATCTGCGAGCTGGCCGGCACACGTGAGTGTACGCTCAGGAACCATCCGCTCTTCCGCCGACGAAGTTGCCGCGTGAGCTGCGCCGTGCAACGCTTGCGAGCGCGTTTTCTTTCGTGGGCGGGAGCGGCGTCAGCGATCGACGATCTCGTCGCGGAAGAGCTCGTCCTGACCCTTGTGCGATCGGTGCTCGACAACGACACCCATGTCGAGTTACCAGCTCGATCGACGCAGCGGCTGATCCAGCGAACAAAGGCGTTTCTGGAGGCCGAACTCGCCCGGCCGATACATCTCGCCGAGATCGGCCGCGCCGTGGGCGCGTCGCCGGTCTATCTCACGCAGGTGTTTCGTGCGTTCGAAGGCGTGGCACTGCACCAGTATTTGACTCAGTTGCGGCTCGCGCGCGCGCTTGCCGAACTGCCGCACGCGCCCGACCTGACCAGACTGGCGCTTGACGTCGGCTTCTCGAGCCACAGCCATTTTTCCGCCACATTCCGCCGAGCCTTCGGAACGACACCGTCGGCGTTCCGCGACTCGTCGTGTCGTCACCTTCGTCCGTGCCCTGACGAGTTCAGCGCGCACGGCTCGGCCGAGCCGATCCACGCACGCCTGAACGGTACGCGGTAAACCGGCAGCCGGACGCGAGCCCGGAACCGATTTCCACGTCAATCTCATGGCGACTACTTGAACTACTCGTCCAGCACGGCCGCCCTTGCGGCTCGTTGAGCTGCTTGAAACGAATCACAACATCCAGGCGCCGCGGGCCATGAACGCCGCCACGAATACGATCGCGACCACGAGCGCCGTTTCGACGGCATTCATCGTTCTGAATGCATCGCTCGAGAATTTCGGCAGCGGCTTCCCGTGCCTGCGGGCGGATCGTACCTGGATGAACGTGATCATCGGTCGAAGCTCGATGGCGAAGACGAGCGCGAACACCGCGAGCTTGGTCCAGAAAAGGCCGTTGTGCCAGTAGAACGCAGGGGTCTTGCCACCCCAGAACACACGTGCCAGTCCCGATGCGATCCAGAGACCCGCCGCCACGCCCCAGGCCGTGTCGGCTGCCAGGAGTTGCTGCCATCCAGCCTCGTCCAACGGACGCGCGAGCGCGCGGCCGCGCAGACCGAGCGATCCAAGACCGAGCGCGAGCGTCAGGACGTGAATTGCCGAGAGTACCGCGCTGATGACCATCGTGGCTCCCCTCGAATCACACGACTACCGCGTGCTCAACACGACGTGCGTCGCATCGGAGTCATCGACTCGAGTGAGAGTCTTGAACAAACTGGCTCGCAAAGTCCAATGCATGACGTCGGGCGAATTCCGCGAAGGGCGTCGGCCTGACGCCAAACAGCTCGTGCGTCCCGAGTTCAACACGCGACTGGGGATGACGAAGACGTTCCAGCGCCTCGTCGACGAGCGCATCGATCAAAAACGGCGGCAGGCCTGCCGCTGCCATCCCGCCGCGGAACTCCTCGATGCTCGTCTTTTGATATCGAACCGGCTGACCTGTTGCCTCGCCGATCGCTGCTGCAACGTCGGCCATGGTCAACGCTTGCGGGCCGGTGATCTCGAACACACGACCGTGATGGCCGCCTTGCGTGAGCAGGGCGCACGCGATCCTGGCGATGTCCTCGATATCGACCGGTGACAGCCTCACGTCATCGAGCGGCTGCCGCAGCAGGCCCGTGCTCGCGATGACCGGCGCCTCACGGAGATAGAGCTGCATGAACTGGCACGGACGCAGATGCGTCCAGTGGAGGCCGGACGCCTCGAGATACCGCTCGATGTCCACGTGCATTCGCGTGAAGAGAAACGCCCTCGCATCGAAGCCGATGTTCGATTCTTTTCCCGAGAACTTCACCACATGCGCGACGCCCGCCGCCTTGCACGCGTCGACGAACCGGCACTGCGTCTCGAGCATCTCGGGGGTGGGACTCGATATCATCAGCGCGCGATCGATCCCCTGAAGCGCGCGCTCCAGCGTTTCGGCACGCGCCATATCGCCTTCGACGAATTCGACGCCCGGCAATGCCGCGAGTGCGACCACCTTCGATCGATCGCGTACCAGCGCACGCACCGCTACGCGGTTTCGAGAACACTCACGCACGATCGCCGAGCCGTTCAGTCCGGCAGCGCCGGTGACAAGAATCATGTGATCCTCCAGTTTCAGTTCTCAAACGCCGCATCACCGACGGCCTGCTCGCGCGAGCGGCAGCGCGGCCCAGCGATCGCGCGCGATCACGGAGAGCGCGGAGAACCCCCGGCCCGTCTGCATGGCCGCCTCCAGGCTGTCGAGCACCATCGGATTCTCGAACGCCATCAGATCGTCGAGGGCCGCTTGCTCGAGCGGGTACTCACTGAAGAACCCGAGCACCCATGTGGTACTGACTCTGTTCCCGCTCGGAAGCTCGACATCCTCTCGCGCGAGATTGCATGCGTCGGCAATCGCACCGCTCACGCGCCGCATGAGGTGCCGTTTCGCCTCCGTAGACAGACCCGGCGGGACGAAAAAGTTGCAGATGGGCCGCAGCGGGCGCGAGAGACTCCCGTCGATACTGATCTGATCGGGCCCCCACTCGCGAATGACGACGCGCGTGTCGGGGATCAAGTACGCCTCGTGGACGAACTCGGCGACTTCTCTGAGCAGTGTTTGCTTGGCGTCGACGGCGGCGCCGGCCGGCAGGTCGAGATATGCGACGGGCATTGAGTCCTCCTCGTGTGGGCCTTCTCGAACACGATGAACAGCAATCCGGACGCCACGATGCCGGTCCGAAATCGCCTTGTAATTGACGATTCGAGATCGGCGCGTGTCCATCCCTGTGCAGTGCGTGGACTCACTCGCCACACTCGCCAGCCAGTTCGTTCAAGAAGAAGGACTCAGCGAGCGTTACACTGGCCTCGCGACGTCAACTGGCGCGCAAGCCGTACTTGCTGAGGCGCCAGTACAGCTGCGAGCGGGAGATCCCGAGCCGTCGCGCTGCCAGCGCCTTGTTCCCTTTGGTATCGAGCATCACGCGCTCGATGGCTTGCCGTTCGACCGTGCCAAGATCGTCTGCGTTGGATGGTCCCGCTACCGGTCCAGCGGTAACATCGGAGGGCAGGTGGTGAACGTGGATCCGGCCGTCCTCGCACAAGATCGTCGCGCGCTCGATGACGTTGCGGAGCTGCCGAACGTTGCCCGGCCAGCGGTACGCAAGAAGCGCCGCCTCGGCCTCCGGGGTCAACGCCGCTGGCGCACGGCCGTTCGCATGCGCGCACTCGGCCAGGAAACGCTCGGCCAGCAGCATCAGGTCCTCTTGCCGCTCGCGCAGGGGAGGAAGCCGGATGTCGAACACGTTGATGCGGTAGAACAAGTCTTCGCGGAACTTGCTCTCGGCGACCGCCCTCGACAAGTCTCGATTCGTTGCGGCGATCACCCGGACATCTGCTTTGATCGGCCGCGCGCCGCCGAGTCGCAGGAACTCCCGCTCCTGCAGCACGCGGAGGCATTTCGCCTGCGCAAAGAGCGGCATCTCGCTGATTTCGTCGAGGAACAGCGTACCGCCGCTCGCGATTTCGAACTGGCCGGCCTTCGCGTGGTCAGCACCGGTGAACGCGCCGCGCTCGTACCCGAAGAGCTCCGACTCGAGCAGCTGTTCCGGGAGCGCCGCGCAATTGACCGCAACGAACGGGCCTCGCCGACGCCGCGACATCCGATGAATCAGCCGCGCGACGACCTCCTTGCC
>DATFWL010000398.1:0-3250 GCA_035259385.1 Vicinamibacterales bacterium
GCACTCCGCACGCGCAGTGCGGGCGAGCGGCGGAAGCGTCGATCGCGGCGCGCCTCGAGATCGCGGGCTGGCGGCGCTGCAATGCTAGGATCGCGACGTGGCACGCTGGTTCTGCTACCTCCTGGAGTGCGCCGACGGCTCTCTCTACGCCGGCATCACGCCGACGCTCGAGCGGCGGATCCGGCGCCACAACGACGGGTCGGCGTCGAAGTATACCCGCGCGCGGCGGCCGGTGCGTCTGGTGTGGTCGGAGCCGTGGCCGGATCGCGCGTCGGCCGCGCGGCGTGAGGCCGTGCTCAAGCGATTGCGCCGCCGCGCCAAGCTCGCGCTGCTGCGCGGCTGACGCCCTGCCGGCCCGCACCGCGCGATCGGAGCCCGCTCAGCCGTTTTTCGCACTAGATCGACCGGTAGATTGGCAACGGGCTCGGCTTTCTCCATGGTATCGAAATGGCGAATTTCGCCGTTCGTCCTCAGCCCGATTGACGTGCTCTTCAACAGCTTCGGCTTCATCCTCGGCTTCCTGCCGGCCGTTCTGCTCGCCACCTGCCTCATTCACCGGCCACGGCGACGCGTGATTTTTTGGACGCTGGCGAGCTGGGTGTTCTATGCGTTCGCCGGTCCATGGTTCGTCTTGCTGATGATGGCGAGCACCGTACTCGACTTTGTCCTGGCTCAACGTATCGCGCGCAGCGAGTCGCCGACGGTCCGCCGAGCCTACATGATCACCTCCATCTGCTTCGGGCTCGGTGTCCTCGGGTTCTTCAAATACTTCAACTTCTTCCTCGAAACCGTGAATGACGTCGCAGGTGCTCTGCACGCCATCACCGGTGTTCCGACGCTGGCGCTGACGACGTCGTTCACGATCGTCCTGCCGGCCGGCATCTCCTTCTACACGTTCGAGACCATTCGCTATACCGTGGACGTCTATCGCCGCAACATCGCCCCCGAACGCGACTTCTGGTACTTTGCGTGTTTCGTCTCGCTCTTTCCGCACCTCATCGCCGGGCCCATCATCAAACCCGGCGACCTCTTGCCACAACTGCATCAGCAACGTCACGAATGGCGTTGGCAACACGGGCTGTTTTTGTTTGCCGCAGGACTGTGCAAGAAGGTCTTGATTGCGGACCGGATTGCGATCTCCATCGATCCGTTCCTGTTCAATATGAGCGAGCTGTCGACGCCGAAGGCCTGGATGGCGATGGTCGGCTTTGCAATGCAAATCTACTTCGATTTCAGCGGGTATACCGACATGGCCCGCGGGCTCGGTTACATGATCGGCATTGAGTTCCCCATCAATTTCGACTCACCATATCGCGCCCTTGACCCGAGTGACTTCTGGCGGCGATGGCACATCACGCTCTCGACATGGCTACGCGAGTATCTGTACATTCCGCTCGGCGGTAACAGGCATGGTCGGCTGATGACCTACCGAAATCTCATGATCACGATGCTGCTGGGCGGGCTCTGGCACGGTGCGGGTTGGAACTTCGTTCTCTGGGGAGGGCTGCATGGTCTGGCGTTGAGTGGCTACCATCGATTCGGGCACTATTGGGATCCGCTGCCGATCGCGCTGCGACGGAGCGCCATGTTCTTCTTCGTCGTGCTGACCTGGGTGCCTTTCCGTCTTCACAAGCTGGATGACATCCTGACGTGCTACCGCGCGATGTTCGCCCTGGACTTTTCAGGCGCGGTGCCGTGGCGATTGCCGGTCTTGCTGATCGGGGGCACCGTTCTCGCGATCTTCGTGCGACAAAGCTCGAACGACATCGAGTGGGGACGGCTCGGTCCCATCGCCGCGGTCGCGCTGGGCGTGGCCGCGTTCGTGACGCTGCTCTACATCAACGCCTCGACGCAGTTTCTCTACTTTCAGTTTTAGGTGACGATGCGACTATTCAGGGTGCCGGTTGGGATGTTTCTGCTCGCGGCGGGCCTCCCATTCGTGCTCGCGTTCGCGTTCTTCGTGATCTCCCAGCGGCAATCGTTGCTCATGGAGCCCGAGACCTATATGGCGTTTCTCAAGCGGGAAGGGAGCGCCACCCATATGATTCCGCTCGAAACCTGGAAGCACTTCTTGGCGCAGGACGACGTCTGTCGTAACGCGCAAGCAATCGTGATCGGCAGCTCGCGGGTCCGGGAGGTCGACGCGGCCATCACCGGAATGTCGACCTGCAACCTGTATGTCGATGGTCTCGCCGCCGCGGGATTTGCCCACCTGGCCCGGGTCATGCCGCCGGCGACGTCAGGACGGCCCCAGATCGTCTACGTCGGGATTGATCACTTTTGGGCGTGGGCCGTGGACGATCAGTTCGACAGTCTCAACCTCTGGCTCCTTGGCGTATCGAGGATGTTGTGGAAGGTCTGGGCGGTGTTGCGACCACTTGGCTTCATCACCTATTCGGACGTCGTCGAGGCTGTGCGGCGGCTCGAGCACACCCGTGCCGGCGACGGCGACTACACCACGTTTTATGAAGACGGTCACTCGATGAACGCGCGCTACTATGCCGACAAGCGAATCGGCAAGTATCGTCACTTCGACCGCCAGGCCGTCGAGGACAGCGTTGCGAAGCTCTTCGCCGGTGCGCGACTACATGAGCCGAGCGTGCGCGCGCTGGAAGCGGGCGTTCGGATGTTGCACGCCAAAGGATACGCGGTGCGAATGTTCTGGAATCCCGTGAGCCCCGGTCACGCCGAATCCGCCCGGCGGCACTACCCCGATCTCTTTCGGCAAACCATGGACGTCGTCGACGGGCTGGCGCGGAGGGTTCCGCTCGACCGCTATCTGCCAGCAGCCACAACGCTGGACCCGACTGCCTTGGGCTGCACGGAACATGATTACTTCGACCTCACGCACGTTGACGCCGACTGTTTGCGGATTCTCTTTGCCGACGTGCTCGGCGATCGCTCTGTCACGCTCTCTTCTTCACGCTGACGTCCCGCGGTCCCGCCTGCGCGCCGGTCCGGCGCTCATTTCGCCTGGGACGCGTTCTTCACCCGCAGCTCGCGGTCGGCCTGCATGCCCTCCTGCTCCTTGGCCGCGAGCTTCTTGACCAGCGAGGCGTAGCCGGAGGTCTGGATGATCTTGTTGAACTGGGCGCGGTAGTTGGCCACCAGGCTCACGCCCTCGATCACGACGTCGTAGCTGAGCCAGCGGTCGCCGACACGATGCATGCGGTAGTCGACGGGAACCTCGACGCCCTGCTTCGTGACCAGGCGCGTGCGGACGGTGGCCTGGTCGCCCTCGATCGTGTCG
>DATFWL010000399.1:0-22210 GCA_035259385.1 Vicinamibacterales bacterium
CAGATCCGCGCACGATATCGCTATACTCGCGGTCTGTCCCGCCGAGCGGGATTCTAAGTGATCGGAGACGGTTATGGCCACCTGCCCGGAATGCGACGCCGAAATCGAAGTCGACGAATTCGACGTCGACAAGGGCGATCAGCTCAGTTGCCCCGAGTGCGGGTCCAACCTCGAAGTGGTCAGTCTTTCTCCGATCGAGCTCGACGTCGCCCCTGACGAGGACGACGAAGACGAAGACGACGACGACGATCTCGACGACGACGAAACCGACGACGAGGACGAGGAAGACGACGAGGACGAGGAGGACGAAGGCTGGGAAGAATGAGCGATGCGAAAGAACGGGCCCTTGCCGAAACACTCGCGTCCCTGGATTCGGTAATCGTCGCCTATAGCGGCGGCGTCGACAGCGCCTACCTCGCGTACATCGCACACCGCACGCTCGGCGACCGTGCCGTCGCCATCACCGCCGACAGCCCCAGCTACCCGGAGCGGCATCGCGCGCTCGCCATCAGCATCGCCCGTGACTTCGGTCTCCGTCACGAGATCATCCGCACCAGCGAGCTCGAACGCCAGGAGTACCGCGCCAACCCGTCGAACCGCTGCTACTACTGCAAGCACGAGCTCTACACGCATCTGTCCCGGATCGCCGAAGCGCGCGGCGCCGTCGTCGTCGACGGGAACAACGCCGACGATCGCGGCGACTACCGGCCAGGCCGGCAGGCGGCGCGGGAATTCGGCGTGCGCAGCCCGCTCGACGAAGTGAACCTGACCAAGGGCGAGATTCGCGAACTGTCGCACCGCGCCGGGCTGCCGACGTGGGACGAGCCCGCATCCGCGTGCCTGTCGTCGCGGATTCCGTATCACAGCGAAGTGACCGCCGAGAAGCTGCGCATCATCGAGCGCGGCGAGCAGGCGCTGCGCGCCCTCGGCTTCCGCGTGTGTCGCGTCCGGCACCACGACGAGCTGGCGCGGATCGAGATCGCGCGCGACGAGATGGCGCGCGCGCTCGAGCCCGAAATCGCCGCCGCGATCGTCCGTGAGCTGAAGGCGGCCGGCTACAAGTACGTGAGCCTCGATCTCCAGGGCTACCGCACCGGCAGTCTCAACGAAGGGCTGTTCCTGCGGCCGGCGTGACGGACGCTGAGATAGAACGCCGAGACCGTAACGAGCGCAGAGCATTGCTTTTCTCTGCGAGCTTCGCCGGCTCTGCGGTCTTTGCGAGCGTCGCCGCCTGTGCGTTTCTCCTCCTTCACCTCCCTTACCTCCCGCAGTCCCTCGAAGACCTCGACTCGATCAACTTCGCGCTCGGCGTTCGGCATTTCGACGTCGCGCAGCATCAGCCGCATCCGCCCGGCTATCCGGTGTTCGTCCTGCTCGCGAAGGCGATGCACCTGGCGGTTTCGTCGGAGGTCACCGCGCTGGCGCTGGTGAGCGTCGTGAGCGGCGCGCTCGGCGTCATCGCCATCGCGTGGTTGTTCGCGAGGCTCGACGACGATCGTGGTGCGCACGATGCCGGCGAGCGCGACGGTGGTCAAGGAGCGGGACGGATCCCGTGGACCGCGTGGCTGCTGCCGACAGTCGTCGCGATGACGGCGCCGCTGTACTGGTTCACGGCGGTGCGGCCGCTGAGCGACATGGCGGGTCTTGCCGCGGCAGTCGCCGTGCAGGCGATGACGCTCGGTGCGCGGACGCCGGCGGCGTTTGCCGCAGCCGCACTGGCGGCCGGCGCCGCCACCGGTCTGCGATCGCAGGTGGCGTGGCTGACGGTGCCCCTGCTGATCGTGAAGGGGCTCGGGGCCAGGGCGTGGGGGCGAGCAGTCAAAAGCACACAAACGGCGCAGGCGCCCAGCCCGCAGCGAGCCCCTAACCCCCAGCCCCTAGTCCCTAGCCCCTCCGCGGCCGCCGGTGCGTTCGCGGCGGGCGTCCTCATCTGGCTCATTCCTCTCGTCGCGATCAGCGGCGGGCCGGCGGCGTACTGGCGCGCGCTGTCGAATCAGGGCGCGGAAGATCTCGGCAACATCACGATGCTGTGGACGCGCCACGACGTGCGGACGGCCCTCGACGCGCTCTACTACGCGCTCGTCGCGCCGTGGGCGACGTGGACCGTGGCGATGGTCATGCTCGTCTGCGCCGCGCTCGGGATCGCCCGCCTGCGGCGGCGCAATCGAACCGCGCTCGTCCTCGTCGCGGCCGCATTCGGACCGTACTTCGTCTTCGATCTGCTGTTCCAGGAAACGTTCACCAGCCGTTACGCGCTGCCGCTCGTCGTCCCGATGGCATACCTGGCCGCGGCCGGCACCCGGTGGCTGCCGGCGCAGGCGGGCGTGATCCTCGCGGTGGCAATCGCGATGTTCGACGCGCACGTCGGCGGAACGTCCATCGCCGCCTACTCGCGCCAGAAGGCGCCCGCGTTCCGGCTGCTCGACGACCTCGCGGCGGAGCCGCAGACCGTGCCGCCGCCGGTGCTGGCGATGGATCGCCGGAACGCGTTCGACTTCAGGCGACCGATTGTCTGGGTTGGCGCGAGCATGGCGCGCGTCGCCGAGACGCTTCCGTCGCCGCCGCAGCACGAATGGCTCGAGGCGATGCGCTTCTGGAACCGCGGCGGCCGCGGACCGGTGTGGTTCGTCGTCGATCCGAAGCGCACGGCCGTCGATCTCGTCCAGCACGGCGATCCGAAGTCGTACCGCTGGCAGCTGCCCTATCCCGTGCTCGTCAGCGGCGCGCGGCCCGACGAAATGGACTGGTATCGTGTCGAGCGGCCCGAGTGGTACGTCGGCGAAGGGTGGGCACTCACGCCTGAGGCCGCCGGCGTGGCCGCCGCGGACAAGCGCGGGCTCGCCAACGGGCCGATTCACGCGGGTGTCGCCAACCGCGTCGTGTCCGCCGGCGCACGGTTCATGATTGGCGGGCGCTCGTTCGATCCGGCGGCGCGGCCGCGGCTGACGGCGTCCGTGAACGGCGTCGTGCTGCTCGACAAGACGCTGGCGCCGGGTCCGTTCCTGGACTTCGTGCCCGCGCCGTCGATGAATTCTCACGAGGCGTCCGATGGCTACTCGGCGCTGACGATCGCGACCGCGCCGCCCGCCCCGGTGGCGATCGAGCAGTTCGACGTCTCGGCGACACGACCCCTGCTCGGTTTTGGTGTCGGCTGGCACGAACAGGAATTCAATCCCGCGACAGGCCTGCGATGGCGCTGGCTGAGCGAGCGAGGCGAGCTGCAGATGCGACGCGCCGCCGGGCCGCTTCCGACCACGCTTCACCTCGAGGGCGAGTCGCCACGCAAGTACTTCAGTCGCGGTTCACGGCTCGTCGTCCGCTCGGGCGATCGCGTCGTCTTCGACCGTGTGCTGGACGCTGACTTTTCGGTCGACGTGCCGATTGCGGAGCCGGCAGACCCGGTCATCCTCGAGACCGATCAGATCTACGTACCGGCCGACCGCAGCCGGCGCACGCAGGATCGCCGGCACCTGGGGCTGCGGATTTTCTCGTGTGTGGTCGAGTCAGGTAAGTGACCTGTCATGGCTGAGGGCTGAGGGCTGATGGCTGATGGCTGTGGCTGATGGATGATCGTCATCACAATCAGCAATCGGCCCTCAGCAATCAGCGATCGGGTTTGCGTGCAAGGCCGAGCAACGAACTGCCAAAAGGCGCATCGAACCGACGGATCCACACGGCTTCGAGCCGCATCGCCAGCGACATGAGCGCGTTGAGTGGTTCCGGCGGCACGCGGATTTCGGTGTCCGCATCGGGCTCCGACCGCAGTCCCCGCCGGCGCTGGAGAAATCGCGCGGCCAGCAGCGGCGCGAACAGCGTGGCGTTGGTGTAGGTGAGCCGCACGATCGAGAAGCCGGCGGCCTCGAGCCGCTCCCGCAGATCACTGCGGCTGTATCGCCGCACCTCGCGGCTCAGGACCGAGTGATCGCCCCGCAGGAGATTCATCGCCGCCACGTTGACGATCGCATGGCCGCCAGGCTTCAACACGCGGAACATCTCGGCGATGGCCGCCGCTTCGACCCGGTCGTCCAGCGAGTAGAGGACGTCGAACGACGTGACCAGGTCGAAGGCCTCGCTTGGAAACGGCGCCGCCGCGACGGTCGCGCGGGCGAGCCGGGTTCGCCCCGCCTCCCGGCCGATTCGCAGTCCGATTTGGCTGAGGTCGAAGCCGTAGGCGCGTCCGTAACGACCCAGCCATTCGACGTTCGCACCGGTACCGCAGCCGCAATCGAGGATCGCCGCCGGAGGCGCCGGCCGCGCGAGCGCAATCTGAATGAGAGGCGTGACGAAGGCGCGGAAGCCGCGGAACCAGAAGTGACGCGCTTCCGCTCTCGCGGTCGCGCGCAGCAGGTGTTCCACCGGCGCGATTGTATCTTTTTCACAACGCTCGTCTGGATCTGTTGCTGATTGATTGACAGTCCGAAAACAATGTCGGTAAAGTGCGCACACCGAGGAGTACAAGATGATTCGCGCCCCGAAATTCGTTTCGACGCTCGCTCTCTGTTCAGCGCTCGCTATTGCGGCTGCCGGCTGCCATAAGAAGGTCGCGCCCGCGGCGCCCGCGCCGCCGCCTCCGCCGCCGCCGGCTGCACCCCCGACCCCGCCGCCGCCTGCGCCGCCACCGCCGCCGGCACCCGCGCCGCCGCCGGCCGCGCTCAGCGAAGAGGAGGTCTTCGCGCGCAAGACGGTCGAGCAGCTGAATGCAGAGAAGCCGCTCGCCGACATCTACTTCGAGCTGGATCGCGCGGAAATCCTGGATGCGGGCCGTGCGACCCTGCAGAAGGATGCCGACTGGATGAAGCGCTGGGGCAGTACCCTGGTGACGATCGAGGGACACTGCGACTCGCGCGGCAGCGCAGAGTACAACCTCGGCCTTGGCTCACGGCGCGCCTCGGCAGTAAAGGAATATCTGATGAGCCTCGGCGTCGCGTCCTCGCGGCTGACGATGGTCAGCAAGGGCAAGGAGCAGCCGATCTGCACCGAGGAGAACGAGGGCTGCTGGTCGCAGAACCGCCGCGGCCATTTCGTGATTACCGCGAAGTAGGGCGGGCAGGCCGCGCGGTCGGGCGGCCCCGGTTGATGATCGCGCTCACGCTCTACTCGCGGCCCGGCTGTCACCTCTGCGAGGAGATGAAGGCGGCGATTCAGCGCACGTTGGGACGGACCGGTCTCGACGCGCGCGTCGAGGAGATCGACATCTCGACCGATGCCGATCTCGAGGCGCGCTACGGGACGGAGATCCCGGTCCTCCTGGTGAACGGGAAGAAAGCGGCGAAATACCGCATCTCGGAGTGGGATCTCGCCCGCCTGCTGCGGTCCGGCGCGAGCGACCATCGGTCCGGCTGAAGCCGGTCCGACCTGCCCGACCTGCCCGACCTGCTCGGCCTGCCTGACCTGCCCGACCTGCCTGACCCGCCCGACCTGCCTGACCCGCCCGACCGACTAAGACGCGTAAACGCGGCGGCAATCGGCGGCAATCTTTTCCGCCGCCGCACGAGCATCGGCGGCCTCGAGGATCGGCCGGCCGATCACGAGGTAGGTGGCGCCGGCCACGAGCGCTTCGGGCGCGCTCATCGTCCGTGACTGATCCCCGCGCTTGTCGGAAACACCACGGATTCCCGGGGTGACGATTGCGAATCGGGCGCCGCACCGGCGCCGGATGATGTCGATTTCCTGCGGCGACGCGACCACGCCGTCGAGGCCCGCCGCTTCGGTCAGCGCCGCGAGGCGCCCCACCTGATCGGCGACGCTGGCGTGGAGCCCGATTTCGGTCAGCGCCTGCTGATCGAAGCTCGTGAGCATCGTGACCGCGATCACCAGCGGCGCCGGCCGCGACCGGCGCGCGGCTTCCTCGTCCGCAGCCGCCCGCGCCGCGCGCATCATCGCCGAGCCGCCCGATGCATGGACGTTCAGCATCCACACGCCGAGCCGCGCCGCCGCCGCGACCGCGCCGGCGACCGTGTTCGGGATGTCGTGGAATTTCAGGTCGAGGAACACGCGGTCGCCGTTCGACACGAGCTCCTCGACCAGCGACGGCCCCCCGCTCGTGAACAGACGGCTGCCGATCTTGAAGCCGCCGACGATGCCCCGCAGTTGATTGGCGAGGTTGCGCGCCTGCGCGACGGTATCGACGTCGAGGGCGACGAGCAGTGGATCCATCAACGCTGCAGCGCGGGGCCTTTCGGATCCGCTGCGTGCTCGCCGGCGTCCACCGACCCGACCAGATCCGCGATGCGGGCGATCTGATGCCGCGCCATGTAGTCGCCGATGCCCGCCAGCAGCTTGCCCCAGATGAACGGGTCGACGAAGTTTGCCGTCCCGATCTGGACAGCGGTGGCGCCAGCGATCAGGAATTCGAGCGCGTCGCGCGCGTCGGCGATGCCGCCCATGCCGAGGATCGGAATCTTCACCGTCTGCCGGCACTCGTAGACCATGCGGACCGCGATCGGCCGGATGGCTGGTCCGCTGAGACCGCCCATGACGTTCGAGATCTTCGGGCGCCGCGTCTCGACGTCGATGACCATGGCCAGAAACGTGTTGACGAGCGACACCGCATCCGCGCCCGCATCTTCGGCCGCGCGGGCGAACGACGCGACGTCGGTGACGTTCGGCGTGAGCTTGGGGATCACCGGCAGGTGCGTCACCTTGCGCACGGCGCTGACGACGTCGTAGGTGCCGTTCAGGCTGCAGCCGAACTGGATGCCGCCTTCCTTGATGTTCGGGCAGGAGATGTTCAGCTCGATCGCGGCGACGCCGCTTGCGTCCGAGACCACGCGCGACACCTCGGCGTATTCGTCGATCGTCGTGCCGCAGACGTTCACGATGACGGTCGCGCCGCGCGCGCGCAGCTCCGGCAGCTTCTCGTCCACGAACCGCCGCGCGCCGATGCCCTGGAGCCCGATCGCGTTCACCATTCCGGCGGGCGTCTCGACGATGCGCGGAGCAGGGTGACCCTCGCGCTCCTTCAGGAACAGGCCCTTCGACACGATCGCGCCGAGCGTGGACAGATCGACGACGTCCGCGTACTCGACGCCGTAGCCGAAGCAGCCGCTCGCGGCGATGAGCGGGTTCTTCAGTGTCAGCGATCCGATAGCGACTGACAGATCCATCAATCAGCCATTAGCCATAGCCATCAGCCATCAGCCATCCCAGATTACATGATCCGCTTGCAGCACAGGTCCGGCGATGCAGGAGCGGACGTTGTGCTTCTCTCCGGTATCCCCGCGCATCGGGACCACGCAGCTGTAGCAGCCGCCGAGGCCGCATCCCATGATGCGTTCGACCGACACCTGACACGGGCGGCCGTGCGCGATCGCGGTCCGCGCGGTCGCCGCCAGCATCGCCTCCGGCCCGCACGCGTAGAGCATCACCGGTGACGCCGCCCCGAGCGCCGCGAGCCGTCGATCGAGCGGCGCGACCACGCGTCCACGTTCGCCGGCGCTGCCGTCCTCGGTCGTCAACACCAGCTCGACGCCGAGGGCCCCGAACACATCGAGGTAGAACAGCTCCGCGGCGCGGCGCGCGCCGTAGAAGAGCGTCGTCGTGACGGCGCGTGCACGCAGCGCCTCGGTCAGCATCGCGAACGCCGCGAGGCCGACGCCGCCGGCGATCATCCAGGCTTCAGCCGGCGCCTGCACGAGCGCGAACGGACGGCCGAGCGGCCCGAGGCAATCGACACGATCGCCGGGCCCGGCATCGTAAATCAGCCGCGTGGACGGCCCGATCCGTTTGCTGAGAATCGTGATCGCGATCGGCCTGCCGGTGTCGCGCACGATCTCGAAGATGGAAAACGGCCGTCGGAGGAGCGGATCGAAGCCGGCGCCCGGCTTCAGCATCACGAACTGGCCGGGCCGCGCGCTCTCCGCGATCGGCGGCGCCTCGAGGGTGAGGACGTTGTAGTCGTCCGACAAGCGCCGGTTCGCGATCACGCGCGCCGGCACGTCGATCGGCATGCCGGCCAGTATACTGGTTCGCCGTGCGCTACCTGCGCATGCTCTGCAACGCGATGGCTGCGGGGGCGCTTGCGACCGCGTACGTCGTCGCGCTGTTCCTCCATCTCAATCCGAATCTGCCGCTCAACCCGGTACGGATCGCGCCGCTGGTCAGCACCGTGGGCCTGTACTACTTCGTCAATCTGACGGCGGTCTTCTACGCGTTGCTGGTGGTGCGGCAGCTTGTGGCGCGCGAAGTGTTTTCGCCGGCGTGGGTCAGCGTCGGCGTGCTCACGTGGCTGGGTGCGCTCGCGGCCGCGGCGGCGAGCGTGCTGATGTGGCGCAATCGCGCCGCATTCACGCTGGTCCTGTCCGACGAGATGGCGATCGCCCTCGACCGCAGCGCGGTGACGCTGTCGGCGGCGGCATTGCTGTTCGTGCTCGTGGCGTTCACGCGCTGGACGGCGCCGCGCGCCCGCGCGATGTGGGCCTCGATGTTCCTGGCGGTCGCCGCCGCGTCGGTCGCCGCACCGCTGGCGCTGCGCGGCCGCGGCACGCCGCCGGTGCTCGAAGCGCGCCAGATCGACAGCGCCTTCGCGACCGCGCGCGCGCAGCCGACGCCGAAGGTGACGCTGATTGCCATCGACGGCGGCTCGCTCGACTTGGTCACGCGCGCGGCGGCGGAGGGACGCCTGCCGAACTTCGGCCGCATCCTCGACACCGGCGCAGTCCGTCATCTGGCGACGCTGCATCCGACGTCGGCCGAAGCGGTGTGGGCTGCCGTGGCCACGGGGAAGCTGCCGCAGAAGAACGGCGTCCGTTCGGCGGCGATGTACCACGTCGCCGGCATGGGCAGCGAAGCCGTCGAGCTCCTGCCCGATTACTGCTTCGCCCACGGGCTCGAGCGGTTCGGCTTCATCGCCGAGGAGCCGCACACCTCAGCGACGTTCCGGACGCGGACGCTCTGGAGCATCTCGAGCACGAACGGCTTCTCGGTCGGGGTCGTCGCATGGCCGCTGACGCAGCCGGTGCCGCCGGTCCGCGGCTATCTCGTCAGCGACACGTATCATCGCGTCGCGCTGACCGCGATCGGCCTCGACGAGCAGCCGGCGATCTACCCGGCGGACCTGCAGGCCGACGCGCTTGCGGCGATGGAGCGGGTGACCGGCGATCTGACGCCCGTTGCAGGATCGATCGCCGGCACGCCGGCGGGATCACTCGACGCCCGACAGGAGACGGCCGTGCGCACCGATCGCATCTACGCGGCGATCGGCGAGGCGATGGCGCGGACGCGTCCGGCGCAGGTCACGCTCACGCGCTTCCAGAGCCTCGATCCGATCGGGCATTACTTCCTGCGCTACGCGCAGCCGTCGGAGTTCGGCGACGTCACCGACGAAGAGCGACGGCGGCTCGGCGCCGTGCTCGAGAGTCAGTACGGCGTCGTGGACGCGGCAATCGGGCGCGCAATGGTGGGGCTCGGTCCGGACGATCTGCTCATCGTGGCGTCCGGTTACGGCATGGAACCGCTCGCGATCGGCAAGCGCCTGATCGAACGCGTGATCGGCGATCCGGACGTCAGCGGCACGCATGAGGGTGCGCCGGACGGGTTTCTGCTCGCCTATGGCGCCTCAGTTGCGCCCGGCCGCGGGGAAGCGCGGGCGTCGGTCGTGGACGTCGTGCCGACGATCCTGTACTTCCTCGGCCTGCCGATTGGCCGCGACATGGACGGCTACGCGCGCACGGACCTCTTCCGGAGGTCGTTCACCGAACCTCGGCCGATCACGTTCATTCCCACGTACGACCGGTAGAGGTTTCCACTTCCATTCTCGACCTCCTGGGCAACCAGACGCGTTAGGATCTGCCCCGCCGCCTGAGGACATCCAAATCCACTCGGCGTGCGTAGAACGTCATGTGGCTCTGTGCCGCCCTGGCGGCTGTCGGCGATGCGGACACTGCGGCTGCGGACCGCGACGCGCTGACGCGCGTCGTTCGAGGCGACCACGACGCGTTGGCCGAAATCTACGACCGGCACGTGCGGCTGCTCTATTCGCTCGCGCTGCGGATCGTGCGCCGGCCGACCGACGCGGAAGACGTCATCCAGGAAGTCTTTTCGCAAATCTGGCGGCAGTCGGCCCGCTACGACACGGCGCGCGGGACGGTCGCCGGCTGGCTGGTGATGGTGACGCGGAGCCGCGCGCTCGACCGCCTGCGCCGCGACCGCGGCCAGCCGCCGGCGGCCGACATCGAGTTGGTGTCGCGAGACGTAGTGGATCCAGGAGTGATGGTGGATCTGCAGCTGGTGGACGCGGAGCAGGCCGCGCGGGTGCGGGCGGCGCTCGAGGCCCTGCCCGAGAACCAGCGCGTGCCGCTGGAGCTTGCGTACTACGAGGGGCTGTCGCAGACCGCTATCGCGGCGCGTCTCGAGGCGCCCCTCGGCACGATCAAGACGCGGATGCGGCAGGCGCTGCTGCGGCTGCGTGATGCGCTCGCGGAGCAGGGGAGATGAGCACGGCCGACACAGAGCACGACGCGCTGCGCGATCAGCTGCCGGTGTACGCCATCGGCGCGCTGGACGGCGCGGAGCGCGCGGCAGTCGAATCGCACTTGCGCGGCTGCGCGGCATGTGCGGCAGAGCTCGCCCAGTTCGCGTTCGTGTCTGGGGCGCTGGCGCAGGTCGTGCCGCTGCACGATCCGCCGGCGGCACTGCGGGTGCGCGTGCTCGCCTCGACCGGTGCGCGCGTCGTCGCCATGCCCGCGCGTCGACCGGTGACGACGTGGGCGCCGTGGCTCGCGGCGGCGGCGATGCTGCTCGTGGCCATCGGCGCCGCCGGCTACGCCGCGTCGCTGCGCGAACGCGTTCGCGTGCTCGAAGGCGAACTTCGCGACGCGCTGCTGCGCGTGGACGAGGGCCAGCGGCGCGTCAACGTCGCGCTGCAGGCGGCCGCCGACGCGCAGACACCGCTGTCGATCCTCATGGCGCCTGATGTACGCCGGATCGATCTTGCCGGCCAGTCGGTCGCGCCATCAGCCTCGGCGCGGACATTCTGGAGCCGCAGCCGCGGTGTCGTGCTCACCGCGACGAATCTCCCTGCGTTGCCCGCCGGCCGGACCTACCAGTTGTGGTTCGTCGCGGGGCAGACGCCGGTGAGCGTCGGCCTCATGAAGCCGGATGCCAGCGGACAAGTGACCGCCATTCTGAATACAGCGACCAACCTGCCCAATCCCGACGTCGTCGCGGTCACGATCGAGCCGGACGGCGGCGTGCCTGCACCCACCGGCGACAAGTACCTCGTCGGCGCCGGGCATTAGGGAATTAGGAATTAGGAATTTGGAATGTGGAATGTGGAATGTGGAACGCGTCAACCAGTAGAGGCGTCGCGATCATGGTTACGCATTCCGAATTCCAAATCCAAATTCCACATTCCTAATTAACGACGCGCGGGCAATGGATGGGGTTGACGCGGTTCGGTTCGAGCGCTCAGATTAGGATGACTGGCGAGGTGTTCTACGGAGCGCGAACAGAGCAGGCCGGAACCGTTTGATCTGGATCTTCGCCGCGAGGATGGCGGGCCGTCGTTCGAGCAGGTGTTGCCGCGGCGCTCGCGCGCCATCTGGTTCGTCGTGTGTCTGCTCCTCGTGGTCGCAGTCGTTGCCGGGTACATCGGGTTCCGAGCGCGGACGCCGGGGCTGACGATGACCGCTCCTGCTCCTGCTGCTGCGCCGCGAACCGAAACGCGACCGCTTGGTGGTGACGCGGCGGCGATCGAGATTCCGCCGCTCGACCAGAGCGACGGCGTCGTCGCGGATCTGGTCCGGAAGCTTTCATCGCATCCGCAGGTGGCCGCGTGGCTGACGACCAGCGGTCTGATTCGCAACTTCACGGTCGTCGTCTCGAACATCGCCGAGGGGAAGACTCCGGCAAAGCTGCTGCCGCCGCTCCGTCCCCGCACGCCATTTCGCGTCGTCCAGCGGGACAGTCAAATCTACGTCGATCCTCGAAACGACGAGCGATACGGTCCGCTCGCCGAGGCGGTCGCGTCGATCGATGCGAAGAGCAGTGCGTCGCTGTACGCGACGCTGAAGCCTCGAATCGAAGAAGCCCATCGCGAGCTTGGGTCGCCGGATCCGTCGTTCGACGGGACGCTCGAGCGGGCGATCGTCCTGCTGCTCGAGACACCGGTGCGTGGCGGACAGGCTCGCCTGCGCATGCACGGCGGCGTCGGCTACGCGTTTGCGGACGCGGGCGAGGAGGACCTGGCGCCGGCTCAGAAGCAGCTGCTGCGGATGGGACCGGCGAACGCGCGCGCCGTTCAGGCGAAGCTGCGCGAGATCGCCTTGGCCCTCGGCATCCCGTCCGCGCGGCTGCCTCGTTAGAACGCTGAACCCTCTACTTCTTGCGCACGAACCGGTAGTCGCCCGAGACGTGCTTCACGAGGAGGCCGCCTGCACCGCCATCGAGGAACTCGACCCCGAGTCCGTTCAAGCCGGCAAAAACCGTTTCCGACGTGGCGATCAGATCGACCTTGCCCCTGCCGTCCATCTCGCCGAGGAGCCTGCCGTCGGAGACCGTGATCTCGACGATTCGCGCGACCGCCCGCCACCAGGGTGGTTGCTCCTCATAGGTGCCGACGTATTTCTCGAGAATCGCCACCGGGACAGGGACCTCCCGTTTCCGCTCGTCGGAGGCCTTGCCGACCCAGTGCTGCAGGCTGCGCTCGTTTTCGTTGCAGACGAACTCGATCATTTCGGTATCAGGCGCGAGTTCGGCGCGCACGGAGACCGTCCACGGCTTCGCGTACGCTTCGGGATCCGAGATCGTCACGTCGAGATCGAGATTGCCGAAATTCCTGCGCCGGTAGCGTTCCGTCGTTCGCAGCGCCTCCGTATGAGGATGACCGTCGTGATCGAGCCACGTTCGGTCGCTGAATCCGAGACTCTCGACCACAAGCGTGTCACCGTCCCAATGGCCGACCGAGTAACCCATGAACGACGGATTGGGAGACGACTCGAGTGCGCGGCCGTCGAGAAAGATCTGGCGGTAGGTCAGGTCGGGATTGAGGATGACGATCAGCGAGGGCGTCTGGACGATTTTCATCATCTCCGCGCCCGTTATGTCGGCGGAGGTGGCGTAGCCAGGCCCCAGCGGGATGCACTGGACGTTCATGTAGTCGCGACCGAGGTTCTCGCGGCGTTCAGCGACGAGTGCTCGCGCCCACGGCCGGATGTCGTCGGGCTTCAAATCGGCCGCGATGTTGCGCGCGTACTTCGGCGAGATCCTGAGCCACAGCCCCGAAAGGTCGGGCTTGCCGTCGGGCGCGCGCGGCGCAGGGGCTGTCAGATTCGGCTTGCCGCCGGGCGTACGCGGGATGCCCGGCGTCGGTTGGTTCAGCCACTGCGCCGCGAGCGGTACGCCCAATGCGACTGTGAGCACGGCAACCAGAGACGCATTCATTCCTGCGACCCCCTTGGAGTATTGCTGCCGCCGCCGGCACGATGTTCGAGGCCATTATGTGACGAATCGCGGCACGATGGCTGCGTCCCGGAATTTCGTCCCGCTTCCTGTCCGCCACTCACGTACAATCCGCCGCGTGCGCACCTCCATTGCGCGCGTCGTCACGCTCACCGGGTTCGTGATCGTCGCGCTCGCAGCGATTGCGTTCGTGCGATCAGCGCGCGTCGATCCCGCGCCGGGTCCGAGATTCGCGTGGGTTGGCGACGCGCACCAGCTCGGCCCGGTCGGGTATCGCGATCCCGCCGCCGCGATTTCGCCTGACGGCCGCTGGCTCGCCTATTCAGAGGGGCGCTTTCTCCGCGTCCGCCCGATCGACGGCGGTCCGATCGTGGATTTGCCGCCGAACGAGGCGCAGATTCGGACGATCGCATGGGCGCCCGACAGCCGATCGATTGTCGCGGACGGCTACCAGTCGCCGCCGGGTCTGGCGGAGTACGACCGCATCGAGCGGACGCGCCGTCCCTTGTGGGCCGACCACGATCCGCTTCGTGCGGCCGCCGGCGCCGCCGGCTCACCGGCAGCGACGGCTCGCGTAGCCGATCTCCGGCAGCCGGCATGGTCGCCCGACGGCCGCTCCATCGCCGCCATCGTCAACGCGCGGGATGGGCAGGAGTTGTGGACCATCGCCGCCGACGGCGCGTCGGCCGTCGCAGCACGCATGTCGGCGCGCATTTCCTTTCCCGCGTGGACGCCCGACGGCGCGATCGCGTGCGTCGCGACGGGGAACGGACAATCGCGCATCACGATCCCGTGCGGAGGCGCGTCGCTGACCACCGATCCGCCGATCGAGGTGTACGGGCCGCTCGCCTTTGCCCACGGGAAGCGGACCGTGTACGCCGCCGGCGCGAACTCGGGCGGCACGGTGGATCTGTGGGCGATCGGTCTCGACGATCGCCGCGCGACGCGCCTGACGTCGTTCTCGCGCGACACGTACGCGCCGACGATCGCGCGCGACGACAGCGTTCTGTTCAAGACGCAGAGCTACCGCACCGTCGTGGCCGTCGTGCCTGCCGCCGGCGGTCCCTCGCGCGCCGTCACCTCATTTCAGAGCGAGACACCGTCGTGGCACCCGTCGGGGCGCTTTCTCGGCATCACGTACGGAACCTGGCGGCGCGTGCCCGACGATGCGAAGTACCCGGACATCGCGCAGGACGCCGGGATCGTGGAGCTGCGCGAGAGTGCCGCCGATCGGGTGACGACAGTCGTCCACGCCTCGCCGTCGGAGGATCAGTCGCTGTGCTGGTCGCCGAACGGCAAGTGGATCGCGTTCCACTCGCACAAGGATCAGAGCGACGACATCTGGCTGCGGCCGGCCGACGGCGCCGCCGCGCCGACACGAATCAGCTTCCTCGGGCGCGGCGCCGAGGTCGGCTGGCCGCGCTGGTCGCCAGACGGCCGCGCGCTGATCTTCACCGGCGCCGATCGCGCGGCTCATCACGTCGCCGCCTATCTCGTCGGCATCGATCAAGAGCGCGGCGAGCCCGCCGGGCAGCCGGCGGTGATCGCGATCGCCGGCAACGCAGCCGATGTGCAGCACGCAGAATGGCTACCAGACAACAGGCGCATTGCCGTGCTGATGAAGGAGGGTCCGGGGCGTCAGGTGCTCGCCATCGTGCCACGTGACGGCGGCGAGCCGCAGGTGGTCCATCGCTTCGCGTCCGAGCACGACACCTCGGGTCTGGGCGTGTCGCCCGACGGGCGTCAGCTCGCGTTCATCGCACCGGCGGCCGACGGATTCTTCCAGGTGTTCGCGGTTCCTGCCGCGGGCGGCGCGCCGCGGCAGGTCACGACCGATCCGTCGAACAAGACGCAGCCGGCGTGGTCGCCGGACGGATCGCAGATCGCCTTCACGGTCTGGAACTACGACGCGCAGTTCTGGAGGTTGCGATGAGGCTCGCCGTCGTGCTGCTCGCGCTGCTGCCGCTCGCCGCCTGCGGCGAGGAACGCACGTCCGACGCCGCGAACGGCGCGACCCGCGCGTATTTCGATCGCTCGGAGCGGGACGATGTGCTCAGCGGCGGCGTGAAGATGATCCCGATCTCGACGCCGCACGGGACGTTCAAGGTCTGGACCAAGCGGGTCGGCAACAACCCGCGCGCCAAGGTGCTGCTGCTGCACGGCGGACCGGCGGCGACGCACGAGTACTTCGAAGCGTTCGACAGCTACTTCCCCGCCGCCGGCATCGAGTACTACTACTACGATCAGCTCGGCTCGGCGTTCAGCGATCAGCCGGACAACGACGCGCTGTGGGATCTGCCGCGGTTCGTCGACGAGGTGGAGGAGGTCCGCGCCGCGCTGCACCTCGACCGCAACAACTTCTATCTGCTCGGCCACTCGTGGGGCGGCCTGCTCGCGATCGAGTACGCGCTCGCGCACCAGGACCATCTGAAGGCGCTCGTCGTCTCGAACATGATGGCGAGCATCCCGGCGTACAACGAGTACGCCAGGCGGGTGCTGATGCCGGCGATGGATCAGCGGGTGCTCGCCGAGGTCCAGAAGCTGGAAGCGGCGAAGCAGTACGGGAACCCGCGCTACATGGAGCTGCTGATCCCGCATTTCTACTCGCAGCACATCCTGCGGATGCCGCCCGATCAGTGGCCCGATCCGGTGAACCGCGCCTTCAAGCACGTGAACGAGAAGATTTACCTGCAGATGCAGGGCCCGAGCGAGCTCGGCGCCAGCGGCAAGCTGGTGAACTGGGATCGCACGGCGGACCTCGCGAAGATCGCCGTGCCGACGCTGACCATCGGCGCGAAGTACGACACGATGGATCCGGCGCACATGGAGAAGATGGCCGGCCTGGTGAAGAAGGGGCGCTACCTCAACTGTCCAAACGGCAGCCACCTGGCCATGTACGACGATCAGAAGACCTACTTCGACGGGCTCATCAGGTTCATCAGCGATGTCGACGAAGACAGGTTTCAGTGACGTGCTGCACGGCAATTAAGAATTGAGAATTGAGAATTAAGAATTCGCGATCGCCCTGCGACCGAATCGGATGTGACGACGCAATCCACGAATTCTTAATTCTTACTTCCCAATTCTTAATTTCCGCGGCGCAGAGTATACTGGCGCCGTCACTCTTTAAGGCGTTCCGGAGAGAACGCGAAGAGGTCCGATGCCCATCGTTCTCGACGCCGATCGCATCAGCCGCTCGCTCACGCGCATCGCCCACGAAATCATCGAACGGAACCGCGGCGTGGAAGACCTGGCGCTGGTCGGCATCCGTACGCGCGGGGTGCCGCTGGCGCGGCGGCTCGCCCAGATCCTCCGGGACATCAGCCACCACGAGGTCCCGACCGGTGCGCTCGATATCACGCTCTACCGCGACGATCTGATGCGCACCGCGGTCGGCGCGCAGCCGCTCATCCGCAAGACGGAGATTCCGTTCTCGATCGACGACAAGCGCATTCTGCTGGTCGACGATGTGCTCTACACCGGGCGCACCATCCGCGCCGCGCTCGACGCGTTGATCGAGTTCGGGCGCCCCAGGGCGATTCAGCTGATCGTGCTCGTCGACCGCGGCCACCGCGAGCTGCCGATCAAGGCGGACTACGTCGGCAAGAACGTGCCGACGTCGCTGGCGCAGAGCATCCAGGTTCACCTTACCGAAGTCGACGGCCGCGACGAAGTGGAGATCCAGGAACCATGAAGAAGGATCTCCTCGGCATCGACGACCTCAGCACCGACGAGATCCTGCTCGTCCTCGACACCGCGGAAGCGATGCGCGAGATCGGCCAGCGGCCGATCAAGAAGGTGCCGACGCTCCGCGGCAAGACCATCGTCAACCTGTTCTACGAGCCGAGCACGCGGACCCGTACCTCGTTCGAGATCGCCGAAAAGCGGTTGAGCGCGGACACCCTGAACATCGCCGTCGCGACGTCCAGCGTCCTCAAAGGCGAAACGCTCGTCGATACGGCGCTGAACATCGAAGCGATGGCGCCCGACATGATCGTCATGCGCCACGCCTCGTCCGGCGCCGCGCACCTGCTGTCGCGCGTCTGCCGCTCGCGGATCATCAACGCCGGCGACGGCATGCACGAGCACCCGACCCAGGCGCTGCTCGACGCGTTCACGATTCGCGAGCACAAGAAGCGGATCGACGGGTTGAAGGTGGCGATCGTCGGCGACCTGCTGCACAGCCGCGTGCTGCGGTCGAACGTGCTGCTGCTGACGCGGCTCGGCGCCGAGGTCTGGGTGAGCGGGCCGCCGACCTTCATGCCGCACGGCATCGAGCGCTTCGGTGTCCACGTCTCGCCGCACGTCGACGCCGCGGTCGCCGACGCCGACGTGATCATGCTGCTGCGCATCCAGCAGGAGCGGCTGAGCGGCGCCTTCATCCCGTCGCTGCGCGAGTACTTCACGACGTTCGGGATGACCGGCGAGCGCGTGGCGCGGGCGAAGCCCGACGTAATCATCATGCACCCCGGGCCGATGAACCGCGGCGTCGAGATCGCGTCGGACGTCGCCGACGGCCCGTACTCGGTGATTCTCGAGCAGGTCGCCAACGGCGTCGCCGTGCGGATGGCGGTGCTGTACCTGCTGGCGGGCGGGGCAGACGCCGACTGACGGCAATTAAGAATTAGGAATGAAGAATTGAGAATTCGCGATCAGAGTCGCCACGAATTCTCAATTCTTACTTCTTCATTCGTAATTGTGAGATGCGGGGGTTTACCGAAATGCGCGGGTTGATTCTCCTGAAAGGCGGCCGCGTTGTCGATCCGGCAAACGGACGCGACGGGCGGTTCGACGTGCTGATCGACGGCGATCGCATCGCGGCGGTCGGCCGCGATGTCGGCGTCGGCAGCGAGGCGGCGGTGATCGAAGTGCCGGACGGCGCGATCGTCTGCCCGGGCCTGATTGACATGCACGTCCACCTCCGCGAGCCTGGTCAGGAACACAAGGAGACGATCGCGACCGGCACCGCGGCCGCCGTCGCCGGCGGATTCACGGCGGTTGCCTGCATGCCGAACACGTCGCCGGTGAACGACAACGCCGGCGTCACCAGGTTCATCCTGCAGAAGGCGGCGGAGGCGAACCTTGCGCGCGTGTATCCGATTGGCGCGGTATCGCGCGGCCAGCAGGGCGAGCAGCTGGCCGACATCGCCGAGCTGAAGGCCGCCGGCTGCGTCGCGATCACCGACGACGGCCGTCCGGTCGCGACCGCGCTGCTGATGCGCCGCGCCCTCGAGTACACGACGATGCTCGATCTCCCGGTGATCGAGCACTGCGAAGAGCAGACGCTGAAGGGCGACGGCGTCGCGCACGAGGGCTTTCACGCGTCGGCGCTCGGCCTGCGCGGCATTCCCGGCGAGGCCGAGTCGATCATGGCGCTGCGCGACATCTCGCTCGCCAGCCTGACCGCCGGCGCGGTGCACATCGCGCACATGAGCGCGTGGCAGACGCTGGACGCGGTCCGCTACGGCAAGGCGAAGGGCGTCCGCGTGACCTGCGAGGTGACCCCGCACCATTTCGTGCTCACCGACGAGATGCTGCGCGCCCCGATCCCCTACGACACGAACGTGAAGATGAACCCGCCGCTCCGCGACGCCGTCGATCGCGACGCGATGCTGTCCGGGATCGCCGACGGCAGCGTCGACGTGATCGCGACCGATCACGCGCCGCATCACGCCGACGACAAGCAGGTCGAGTTCGACCACGCCCCGTTCGGCATCACCGGGCTCGAGACCGCGGTGTCGCTCTGCTTCGATCGGCTCGTCCACGCGGGCGTGATCTCGATCGCGCGGATGATCGAGCTGCTGTCGGTGAATCCCGCCAGGATCCTCAAGGTCGCGGGCGGGTCGCTCGGCCAGGGCGCGCCGGCCGACGTCACGATCCTCGCGCCCGATCTCCGCGTCACCGTGTCCGCGGCGGCGATGCGCTCGCGTTCGAAGAACACCCCGTTCGACGGCTGGGCTCTCCGCGGCGGCGTCGCCGCGACGATCGTGGGCGGGCGGTTCGTGCACGTGAACGAGCGCGCGGGGCTGATGGGACGGATGGGACCGATGGGACCGATAGGACCGATCGGTAGTGGGCGAGACGCGGTCGGAACGTAGCGCGAAGGCTTCAGCCGAGCGGGAGAGATGGACAGACGGTCGGAACTGCGTGAGAAGGCGCTGAAGGACCTGCAGCGGTCGCAGGTGCTGATGCTCGACGGTCACTTCGACTACGGCAACGGCTATCACGGCCGCGTGTATCTCAACCCGCACCAGCTGTTCAGAACGCCTTCGATGATCTGGCGCTTCGCGCAGGACCTGATCGATCTGATGCCCGGCGATCTCGTGCAGCAGACCGAGGTGGTCGCCGGTCCCGTCACCGGCGGCGCGCTGCTCGCGCATACGCTCGCCGGTCTCCTCGACAGCCGCCGCAGCCTCACCCACCCGGCGTGCATCTTCGCGCCGTTCAACTACGATCCCGCCGGGACCTTCGCGCTGCGGGCGTTCTACCGCCACGAGCTGAAGGGAAGGCGCGTGCTGCTCGCCGACGACGTGCGGAACACCGGACAGACCTTCGCGCGCTGCGCGGAGCTGGTGACGGAGGCCGGCGGCACCATCGTCGCGACTGTCGAGATCTACGATCGACGCGAGGCGGTCATCGACCTCGGCGTGCCGAACATCGCGCTCGGCGAGTATCAGGCGCCGGAGAATTTCCAGGCGAGCGAGTGTCCGCTGTGCAAGGCGGGCGTCCCCATCACGCGCTTCTGATCGCGGACGGTCCGGCTGAAGCCGGACACTACCGCAGACGCCGCGGGCTCCCACGAAGGCACGAAGACACGAAGACGTACTCTTGTACAAAACATTCTTTGCCTATGACAGAGAGCAAGAGTTCTGCGTTCTCTGCGTGCTCCGCGGTTGCTTGCCGTTCGCGAGTCCGGCTGAAGCCGCCGACGCTGCAGGCTCCCACGAAGGCACGAAGACACGAAAACAAACGCGAGTCTCTTTGGACGACAGATCTTCGTGTCATCGTGGGCGCAATTACGGCGTCAGGCGTAGATGTCCGATCGCGCCGCGGTCGACGTCCGCGCGCGACATGCGCATTCTCCTGTGCCGCACGTCGTGCCAGTCCCGCTGGAAGTCGTCGTAGTGTCTCGACAGAAAGTGGCCCGACTCGCCGACGGCATCGATGAAGCGGCTGTCGTTGGCCGGCGACAGGTCGATGATCTCGCGGTATCCGGGCACGTTGTGCTGTTCGTACGGATGATCGGTCGCGACCGGCCCGACGTCGACGGTGCTCCAGTCGCCGCCGTTCGGCACCGAGCGGCTGAGAAGCGGCCGCAGCGCCGCGACCGCATCCAGGCCCTGATGAGGAAAGATCGCATGGTGCACTGCGTCCCATCGCCAGCGTGACATGTCGCTGCCGAGGCGCCGCTCGAGGTCGGCCACGCCTTGCCGCAGCGCCAGGGTCACTGCGTCGTCGCACGTCTCCTTCTGCGGCGTCCGCACGTCGTCGCACCATGCCGCATCGTTGACGGTCAGCGTGTGGACGACGAAGCGGGTGACGTACGAGTAGCGATCCTTGTAGCGATCGCCGAGCAGTGTGCCGAGGTCGTCCTCGACGATGGCCGGCGCGAGATGCTGGAACCAGGCGGCGAAGATCGCCTCGGCCGCGCTGTCGCCGCGGGCGTCGAAGTCCCAGTTCCGCAGGATGTCCAAGGCCTGACGATCCGAGGGCGCCGTCGGCTGCGCGTGCGCGAGCAGCAGCGGCACCATCGTCTTCGCATGCGGCGACACCGTGTCCGCCTGGATTCGTGCGAAGTCGTCGGCCGTGAACCGGTGGCCCGGCTGGACGCCGGTGCTCCCGAGCAGATCGATGATCCGCTGTGCACGATACGGTTCCGGCCACTCGAGCCCCAGATTGTAGGCGTAGGTGGGCGGCGCCGGCCGATGGTTCGCGGTGACGATGACGTGCGCCGGCGGATCGTAGAGATGCGGCAGGTCGTCGAACGGAATCCAGCCGGTCCACTCGGCGGCGCCGCTCCAGCCGTCGGCCGGCATCGATCCGTCGCCGGACGCCCTGACGGGAATCCGGCCCGGCGCGTAGTAGCCGATGTGGCCGTCGACGTCGGCGTAGACGAAGTTCTGCGACGGCGTCACGAAGTCGCGCAGCGCGTCGGTGAACTCGGACCAGTTGCGCGCCTCGTTCAGCCGCAGAAACGACGACACCGTCGAGTCGTTCCGATCGAGCGCGGTCCAGCGGAACGCGAGCGGCTCGAGCAGCGGTGGCTTTGGACCGGGCTCGCGCGACTCGGCGTTGTTGGCATTGATCGCGTCAGAGACGATCGGGCCGTGCCGGGTGATGCGGACGTTGAGCAGGACGTCCGCTGCGCCTTTGACGTGGATCGTCTCGGGCACGACCGCGATCGGTTCCTGCGCGCCGCGGAATTCGACCAGCTTCCCGGTCGGATCGATGTGCTCGCGATACAGATCCTCGACGTCGGCTGCGACGTTGGTTGCGCCCCACGCGATGAAGCGGTTGCGTCCGAGCGCGACGGCGGGCGCGCCGGGCAGCGTCGCCCCGATGATCTCGAAATCGCCTCCGGTCACGTGCGCGAGATACCACGTCGAGGGCAGCCGCGCGCCAAGATGCGGGTCGTTGGCGAGCATCGGCTTGCCGGTCGCCGTCAGCGTGCCGTCAACGACCCAGTTGTTTGAACCGATTGCTTCTGCACCTGCGCCGCCCATCAGCGTCTCGGTGAGCGCGGCGTCGTCAGCAGCCAGACCGCGCATGAAAGCGGCGAGGGCCGGGTAGGCCTGGTGGGTCGGGTAGGTCG
>DATFWL010000400.1:0-14500 GCA_035259385.1 Vicinamibacterales bacterium
ATCGTCGGCGTCGTCCGCGACGCGAGGTGGCAGAGCTTCCAGTTCCGGCTGCCGCCGCGGCCGATGTTCTACGTGCCGCTCGCGCAGAAGGTGAACTACGTGAACAGCGTGATGACGCGCGTCGAGTACCAGTCGCATTTCATCAGCGGGCTGATGCTCGTCACGAAGCTGGGGCCGGGCGCCCTCGAACCGCTTGTGACAAAGGCGATGGCCGACGTCGATCCGAGCCTGACGTTCATGAGCGCGCGGACGCTCGAGCAGCAGATCGCGCTGACATTCGATCAGGAACGCGCGGTCGCGAGCCTCGCGGGCCTCTTCGGCGGTGTGTCGCTGCTGCTCGCGGCGATCGGCCTGTACGGCGTCACCGCCTACTCGGTCGCGCAGAGGACGAACGAGATCGGAATCCGGATGGCGCTCGGCGCGGACCACGGCGCGGTATTGAATCTCGTTCTGCGCAGCGCGTTCACGCGCGTGGCGATCGGATTGGGACTCGGCGTGCCGCTGGCAATCGGCGCCGGCAAATTGCTCGCCGCGCAGTTGTACGGCGTGAAGTTCTGGGATCCGGTTGCCTTGGCTGTGGCTACCGGATCGCTGACGCTGTGCGCGTTGGTCGCCGCGCTGATTCCCGGCAGTCGGGCGGCATCAATTGCTCCGATGCACGCACTCCGGTTGCAATAGCACCCCGGGTTCGCAAGGCGACTCGCGACATTGTCGCCGCCTATTTGACCTGGCAAGTCGTCGTGAATGCCGGCGACTCCGTTCTGGAAGCGCTCGATCTCGAGACCCGTTATCAAATCTCTTTCTGGGATGCCCTTCTTGTTCAAGCAGCACAGGCATCAGGGCAGAGGTCCTTTATTCCGAGGACTCTCAGACGGGCAGAAATACGGGACGGTTCGTGTAACCAATCCATTCCGGGAAATCGAGTGAACGACGCAATCCTTTCCATTCCATCGGTGCCAGATGGAGTTCGAGAAGCTGTGGGATCTTGATCCTTTATCGGAGCCGGCGTTTCAAGATTAGAAGGCAACAAGGCACGGGCAGTCACTCGCAGCTCGATCAGATGAGCCATCGTCGTCGCCGGATCCACAGATAAATGTCGCTGTCGTTCGTCGTGTTCGGCTTGGCGAGGGCAATCCGTTGCGCGTCGCCGGAGAGAGGCACGCGAAACGGCCGCTCCTGAAGGGCACGCGTACGGTATCCTCGGCGCACAGAGGAGTGTGTGATGACGACAGCCGGTGCGTTCGGCTTCCTGGGACTCATCGGACTCGCTCTGGCCGGCCAATCGTCGTTGCCGGCCGACGACGATGTCTTCGACCGCGTCACGCACGGTTACGCGACGTCCGAAGGCGGCGTGAAGATCCACTACGCCTCGCTCGGCGAGGGGCCGCTCGTCGTCATGATCCACGGGTTTCCTGATTTCTGGTACACGTGGCGGCACCAGATGGCCGCGCTCGCGGATCGATATCAGGTGGTCGCGATCGATCAGCGCGGCTACAACCTGAGCGACAAACCAAAGGGCGTCGAAAGCTACGACATACGCCTGCTCGTCGCCGACGTCGCTGCCGTCGTCAAGAGCCTTGGCCGGGACAAGGCGACGGTGGTCGGTCACGACTGGGGCGGCTTCGTCGCGTGGACCGTCGCGATGAGTCTGCCGCAGATGACCGAGAACCTGATCATCCTGAATCTGCCACATCCGAACGGCCTCGCTCGCGAGCTGCGCAACAACCCCGAGCAGATCAAGAACAGCGAGTACGCACGGAATTTCCAGACGAAGTCGCCGAGCGATCCGACGGTGTTCTTCGGCCGCCCGATGACGGCCGAGAACCTCTCGGGCTGGGTGCGCGACGCCGCCGCGCGCCAGCGATACGTCGAGGCCTTCCGGAAGTCCGACTTCGAGGCGATGCTGAACTACTACAAGCGCAACTACCCGCGCGGCGCGGGCGCCGACGCGCCGGCGCCGCCGCCGCTGCCGAAGGTGAGCGTGCCGGTGCTGATGTTCCATGGCTTGAACGACACCGCGCTCAACGCGGAGGGTCTGAGCGGCACGTGGAACTGGCTCGAGAAGGATCTGACGCTCGTCACGGTCCCCGGCGCCGGCCACTTCGTGCAGCAGGACGCAGCCGATCTCGTCACGACCACGATGAAGTGGTGGTTGGCGATGCGATCAACCGCCACGAAGTAGCGGGCATGCTCTCGGCGTGGCGCTTCACCGTCGTGTGCGCGCACGGGCAGCGATTCTCGAAGTGAAAGAGCATTCAGAGAAAGAAACACAAGCGTGGATTCTCGAATTCCAGACGAATCTCGCCCAATTCGAGAAGGACCTGAAGGCGCAGATCGAGGCCGGGCGTGCGGGCGGCATCGACGTCGACGCTGCTGACGGCAACAAGGCGGATTCCACGGTCGAACCGCTCTTGATGGGATGCTGGCTGATCGTTTCAATGGAAACGCCGGGAGCATCGGGTTCGTGGCGCCCGGTCTTCACCGCGTGTCGGCGAGGGCACGGAAAGGCGACCGCGATTATGCGGCTTCGACCCTGGTGAACCTCGGCGCAGGGCAGATTTGCCAGGTAAAGCTTACGCTTCAGATTCCCTGAGCCGTGCCGAGCTATGTCCCCAGACGATCAAGACTTTCGCGCGCGAAATGGTCGCCCCGAGCTTTGGTAACGGACAAATCGACTAGAACAGGCCGTGCGCGGCGTACCACGACCGGATGTGCGCCAGGACCTCGGGATCTTCGGCAACCGAGGCATGACTCAGGCGGGGATACAGATGGCCCTCGTGGGGAGCGTTGAGGACGGCGTCGAACCGTCGATCGAGGAGGAACGGGACCGCGAAGTCCCTGAGGCCATGGTGCCACTGATAGGGTGTCTGGATGCGTCGCGCTTGCGTGACGCTCGGCGCTGGGATCCCGTGGACGTGGAGCGCATCGAGCAGGACACCGCCGGCGGTGTGTGACGCGACCCGGACGTCGCCGGGATACGCGGCGACGAACGCGGTGGTCACGAAGGCCCCCATGCTGTGACCATGCGCCGCCACACGCCGGCGGTCGACATAGCCGAGTCCCGCCAGAACGAGTACGGCGGCGTGCGCGCGGAACACGTTCGCCGGGCTGGCACCTTGTTCGAGCAGCGTTCCGGGCGTCCCCAGGGTCACGCCGTGTGCGTGCGTATAGTTGGTCGCGATGCAGACGAGACCCCACTTGCGCATCACCGCACCCAGCGCGCGCCCATACGACTGCGCGGAGCCGCCAGCCGGGTGGCTGAGCACGACCCCGGGGAAGGGGCCGCGGCCGCGAGGTTTCAGCAGGATACCCTCGAGATCGACGCTCCTGCCGTCCAGCGTACCGATCAGCGTCCAGGTCGCCCCGGCTGCGGACTCTGGATCGCCGGCGATGGTGAGCTTGGTCCCCGGAGGCGAGGACGGTCGCGCCGACGGGCTAGTTGGCGAGACGCCATGATGACAGGCCGATAGTCCGCCCAGCAGCGAGAGGAGAAGGACGGCCCGGAGCACGCGCGCCATAATTCATTGAACCACGACGTACATGTCCACGCCCCGACCGCGCTCGTCGGCGAAGATCCGGCACTACTCCCGTCAGCGCGAGGACAGGCCGTACGCGACCTCGCGCACGCTGCAGAAGTCCCACACGCGAACCGAGGCAGCGGCGGTGCCTTCGTAAGATGTAGCGAAGCGCGATAAGGCGCCACGCGCCACCGGCGTTCTCACTGAACGCTGTGGTCCGCATCAATTCGGTCGCGCCGATTGTTCGAAGTTTTTGCGTTGATCGCCCCAGCCGCGATTCTCTCTGGCCATGGGCACGATCAACGCTCGGATCTCGTACATGACAAGCGGTCGTCTCGGACCACGGCGAGCACTCCCGTCGTCGGACGCGCGCTGCACTTCCAAACCTGTTGATTCGCCTGAGCTTGACGAGCATATTAAATAAATTAAGCATCTACTTGAAATATTCAATCAATTGCCTAGAATGTCTCTATATTATTGATGTCTCACGATTGGCAGGAACTCACGAAGCTCATCGGCCAGGCCCGCGTCGAGATCGATCGCGTCCGCCTCGTCGAGACGGGCGTTGTGATTGAGGGCCCGTTCGCGTTGCCGCCGCTGGCGCAGCTGCCGGCCGAAGATCAGGTGTTCGTCGCGGCGTTCGTCCGCTGTCACGGATCGATCAAGCAGATGGAGCAGTACTTCGGCGTCAGCTATCCCACCGTCAAGAACCGGCTGAACAGGATCGGCAGCCAGTTGTCGTTCGTGGAAATCGAGCAGGGACCGGAGAGCGTGTCACCCGCGCGGACGCGCGGCGACGTGCTCGATCGGCTGTCGCGCGGCGAGTTGACCGTTGCACAGGCGCTCGAACAGCTCAAAGAGATGTGAGGCCAGCCATGAGCGAAGAGACACGCAAGGTGCTCGAGATGTTGTCGAGCGGCAAGATCACCGTCCCGGAGGCCGAGCAGTTGCTGCAGGCTCTCGGCGCGCCAGCGCCGCAGGCCCCGAAGCCGGACGCGCAGTACTTCCGCATCTTCGTCAACAAGCCGGCTCGCGACGGCAAGAAGGCGGAGAACGTGAACATCCGCGTCCCGATGACCGTCGTTCGCGGCGGGCTGCGCCTCGGCGCGTTCTTCCCCGGCATGCTCGGCAAGAAGAAGATCCAGTTGGACAACGGCACCGAGCTCGATCTGTCGAAGGTCCACTACAGCGATCTGGAAGCAATGATCAAGGACATCGGGGAGCTGACAGTGGACGTCGATGGCGGGGACGCCCAGGTGCGGATACGCTGCGAGTGACTTACTTCTTCCCCAGGTAAATCTCGTCCGTGATCGGCTCGCCCTGCGTCGTGGCGCCGGCGCCCATGGTCACGAAGGTCATTGTGAACGACTCGTTCGGCACTGATCCATGCCAGTGCATCGTACCGGCCGGAATGTAGCCGGTGTCGCCGGGCGCAAGCTCACGGATCGGCTGACCCTTGATCTGATACCGGCCGTGGCCGGACTCCGCGTAGATCAGTTGCCCGGCGGCGTGCATGTGCCACGTCGCGTTGTGCGAGCCGGGCGCGAAGATTCTCCGGCCGACGGTGTAACCGGTGGTGTCGAGCGTAGCCGTCTTGCCGATGAATCCCAGCGCCTCGGCCGGAACGCCGCTCTGCTGCGCATGACCGATCTGACCGACGGAACTCTGGAAAACGACGGCGATCACGGCGATCGCGCCCACCGCCGAACCAATCCGACATGCATGTGGCATGATGCACCCTCGATTCCTGCGAAGAATCTAGCATCGTTCGCTCGATGGTGTCAGACTGCAGCCTGGCACCGGAGCGATCACATGACAGCCATCAACCGTCGAGAGTGGTTCCACCGAGTCGCCGCCACTGGCGGAGGCATTGCCGTCGCGACCCGGTGGCCGTCGATCGCGCATGCGGGTCAGGCGAAAACGCCAGCCTCGCCGAGACCCGGATATCCGAGCCGTCCGGCGGGCAGGATCGAACATCTCTTCCAAGCGCCGGGCCTGTCGGCCAATGGGATGCAGTGCACCGACGAAGGGATTTGGACGATCGACATCGCGGGCAGCCGCACCGACACGCCCGGCCGATGCAAGGTGTACTTGTCCAGCTACGAAGGCAAGCTGCTGCGCGAGCTGGCGCCCGAAGGCATCGGACCGAGCGGCATCGGAGTGGACGCCGACGACAAAACGATCTGGATTGCGTCAACCTACAGCCGCGAGATCATTCGCGCGGATGCGAAGACGGGTCAGACCGTCGAGAAGCATTTCACTCCTGGTGCAGGCGTCATTTATCGCATGACGAGCGACATCCCCCCGCGTCCGGACACCTACGGCCGATCGGTTCGGCCTCGCGCCGCGGGCGGTCAGCGTCAGGACGCGGCGCAGAGTGCGCCCGCGACGTCCACCGTGCGCACGTCCGACGGGCTTGGCGTCGGACGCGGCGGCGACGTTCCCGCCAATCCAGGACCGCCCGCTCCGGGCACCGGCGCTCATGGCATCCAGACGCAGTTCGGCGTGCTGTGGGTCGCGGTGCCGCCGGCGCGCATGATTTATCGGATCGATCCGAAGACGTGGACCGTCGAGCACATGTTTCCCACCGTCGGCTATCGTCCGCACGGCGTCGGCATCGAGACGGCCGATGCGCGGTATCTCTGGGAAGCCGACACCAACATGGGCGCATTCTTCAAGCGCGACATGGTCACCGGCGACATATCCGATTCGATTCAACTCCCCGAAGGCAGTCCGTTCCCGCACGGCATGTCGGTGTGGAACGGCCACATCTATTGGACCGATGACATCGGCGGCGGCCTCGCACCGGTCTGCCGCGTCAAAATCTAGCCCGGCTGCGACGGGTCGCGCTTGACCCACTTGTAGACGGCGATCGAGTTTCGCCAGAAGTACTTCTCCGCAACGGCTCGCGGTTTCGCAGCGAAGTACTGCTGTGCGATGGCGAAGACTCTGTCGATCGGTGCGACGCCGTCGCTGTTCGGCCAGTCGCTGCCAAAGAGGATGCGATCCTCGCCGAACACGTCGATCAGCAGATCGAGCCGCGCTCGATACGCTCCGAGCTCGGTTGACACGTGATCGTTCACGCGGTGGATGATTTCGGAGAGCTTCACGAAAATCTGCCGCCGCGCGCGAAGCTCGCGCAGCGCGGCGTCGTAGCGCGCCTGCTCCGCGGCGTCGGGATCGAGCGACGGCAGATGATCGAGCACGATCCGCAGCGTTGGCACCGCGTCGTTGATCCTCAGCGTCGCTTCGATCAGCGACACGCGCGGGTTCGTCGTGTCCAGCACGAGATCCGCGTCGGCCAGCCGCTTCAGTCCGTCGATGAACGCCGGGTTCGTCGATTGCCTGGCGATGTCGCGTCCCCAGATGTTTCCATAACGAATGCCACGGAACAGCGGGTTCGCGTGATAGCGATCGAGATACTCGGCAAATTCCGGCTTGTCGGGCTCCAGGTTGCCGACCACGCCGACCATGATCGGATCCCGCTGCGCCACTTCGAGGACCCACAGGTTGTCCTCGATCCAGGGGCTCGCTTCGACCTTGACCGCGCCGACCACGCCGAGCGGGACGGCAAGGCGGCGATACCGATCCGGATACGCCGGGATCGGCGTCTGGCCGGGCGCCGGCCGTGGACCGCTGTACGGCGCGCCTTGCGGACGCGTCGGGTCGAAGAGATGGATGTGCGTGTCGATGATTGGAATGGGCGGCGCGGCCTGGGCGGCGGCCGATCGCGGCAACACCGCGGCTGCGGCGCCAGTCAGGAACGATCGGCGCGTGACGCGCACGCCATCAGCGTAAATCATCAGGACCTCGAAAGATCGTCGTTCCGAAGAAGCCCGCCTCAGAGATCAGTATGAGGCTGAGTGGTTTCCTGCGCTTGCCGCCGGTAGTGCGGTGACGGGGCGAACATTGCAGGCACGTTCGCATGGATTCTGCGTGGCGTACCGCGGTTGACGAACTGGTTGTCCGGCCGTATAACGAGAACGCGCAACGTCGACTCGAGGCGAAGGTGGATCAAGACGCCGAGCGTTGGGAACGCGTGAAGTGGCTGTTCCAGGCGGCGCTCGATCGTCCGGCGGACGATCGCCCGGCGTTCCTCCGTGACGTGTGTGGCGCCGATCTCGACTTGCTGGCGGAAATCGAATCGCTGCTGGATGCGCACGCATCGGCCGGTAGCTTCGCGGCGCGACCGGCGGTTGACCGGATGCGGAGTCGATCGGCCGCAGGGCGAATCGAGAGTGCGTCGGCGGCGCAACGAAGCGGCGGACCTGCGCCTGGTTTCGTGGTCGGCGAACGCATCGGCACGTACAGAGTGCTGTCGCGGCTCGGATCAGGCGGGATGGGCGACGTGTATCGGGCGCTCGATTCGACGCTCGGACGTGAGGTCGCGATCAAAGTGCTGCCGGCGATGTTCACCAGCGACCCGAACCGACTGGCGCGCTTCGAGCGCGAGGCGCGTGTGCTCGCCGCGCTGAACCATCCGCGCATCGGCGCGATCTACGGGCTTGAAAACGTCGGCGGCGCGCGTGCGCTCATCCTGGAGTTGATCGAAGGACCGACGCTGGCCGAGTATCTCGGCAAGGGCCCGCTGCCGATCAAGCGAGCCTTGTCGATCGCACAGCAGATCGCCGAGGCACTTGAAGCGGCTCACGAACGCGGCGTCGTCCATCGCGACTTGAAACCTGCCAATATCAAGGTGACGCATGACGGACGCGTGAAAATCCTCGACTTCGGGTTGGCGAAGACAGTGATCGGCGAGGACGCGGGGCAGGATGCTCTGAGCTCGCCGACGGCGCCGCTGGAGCCCACTCGTGAAGGAGTGTTGCTCGGCACGGCCGCCTATATGAGCCCGGAGCAGGCGCGCGGACTCCCCGTCGACCGACGCGCGGACATCTGGGCGTTCGGCTGCGTGCTGTACGAGATGTTGACGGCGCGCACCGTATTTGGACGTGAGACGATTGCCGACACGATTGCTGCGATCATCGAGCACGAGCCGGATTGGCACGAGCTGCCTGCGGCCACCCCCCAGAGTGCTCGGCAGCTGTTGCGGCGCTGTTTGACGAAGGACCCGAAGGACAGACTGCGCGACGCTGCCGATGCCCGGTTCGTTGTCGAGGACATCCTGACCGACGCTGGCGGCGAACCGGTGGCGGCGGTTTCTGCGCCCAGTCGCGGCCTGCACGCCCGTAGTGCATGGCTCGCAGCGGCTGTTGCCGCCGTACTCGGAGCGGCAGGGTGGTGGACCGCTTTTGAGAACGCGCGATGGTCTGAACCGTTTCTTGAAAACCCGCTCGCGAACGCCCAGTTCACACGCTTCACCGATTTTCCGGGATCAGAGCAAGACGCCGCGATATCTCCGGATGGGAAGTTCGTCGTGTTCGTGTCGGATCGCGACGGCCCGTTCGACGTGTGGCTCAGTCAGGTCGGTACCGGAGTGTTCACCAACCTTACGCATGGCAGCGAGTCCAGAATGGAACTGATCGTGCGACACGTCGGCATCTCGCACGACGGCTCGGAGATTTGGCTCGCCGGACGATATCCGGATCGTCGGCTGCGGCTGATGCCGCTGGTGGGCGGTACGCCCAAGGTCTTCCTGGACGGCAATGTCGTCAATGTGGCGTGGTCGCCGGACGGCGCTCTCCTCGCTTATCACACCGGGAATCCCGGCGACCCGCTCTTCGTCGCCGATCATACCGGCGGTAATGTCAGACAGCTTTTCATCAATCCGGTTCCCGGCGGTCACAACCACTTCCCGACGTGGTCTCCGGACGGCAAGTGGATCTACTTCGTCTCGGGCGTCCTCGCTACGCGGGACATGGACTTGTGGCGCATCGCACCGTCGGGTGGAGCGCCGGAGCGAATGACCAGTCAGGACAACGACGTCGGGTATCCGACTCCGATCGATTCGCGTACGGTGCTGTACTTGTCGCGCGCAGAGGACGGTTCAGGACCCTGGGTGTGGACGCTCGATGTCGAACACCGCGCCACGCGCCGTGTGAGTCTGGGCCTCGAGAAATACAGGTCCCTGGCGTCGAACGCCGACGGCCGTCGGCTGGTCGCGACGGTCTCCAATCCGACGGCCAACCTGTGGAGTGTGCCCATCCTCGATCACCAGGCGGACGAGCGCGATGTGAAACCCGTCGCCCTGCCGACGGTGCGTGCCCTGGCGCCGCGCTTCGGGCCGGGTGGGTTGTTCTACTTGTCGTCGCTCGGTGGCGGTGATGGACTGTGGCGGTACCAGGAGGATCGCGCTCTTGAAATCTGGAAGGGAACGGAAGGCGCGCTGTTCGAACCCGCCGCCGTCTCGACGACCGAGAGGCAAGTCGCGATCGCGCTGCGGCGCGACGGCAAGATTCGCCTCAACGTGATGAGCGACGATGGAACGGGACTCAGACTTATGAACGAGGCGATCGACGTCCGTGGATCCGCTTCCTTCTCGCCGGACGGGAAGTGGATTGCTACCGGTGGCAGTGACGCGGCGGGACCAGGGCTGTTCAAGGTTCCAATCGATGGAGGAGCCCCTGTCCGTCTCGTCGCAGTTCCCGGTCTCGATCCGGTGTGGTCACCCAGTGGAAACCTCATCGTCTATACGGGTCCCATCGTCGCCGCGGAGGCATCGCTTCTCGCTGTGAGGTCCGACGGCACCCCTGTTGAGTTGCCGCCGATCCGGTTGCGCGCGGAAGGGGAACGCTATCGGTTCCTTCCCGACGGCAGGGCCCTCGTATTCATGCAGGGAGAATGGCCGTCTCAGGATTTCTGGCTGCTCGACCTGGCCTCGAAGACACGCAGGCCCCTCACGCGTCTGATGAGCAACGGGGCCATGCGCACCTTCGACGTGACGGCCGACGGGAAGAGGATCGTATTCGATCGACTCCGGGAAAATGGCGATATCGTGCTGATCGACCGAAAGCCGTAAGAGCATCACCGTCGGAACCGCGGAGCCGCTCGAGTGACTGAACCCGCCAATGGGGTGAGTGGTTTGCTGAGGGCGTGGGCCCTCGGCGATATCCAGGCGCGCGATGACCTGCTGCCGCTCGTCTACCGCGAACTCCGGCGCCGAGCCGTCGGCTATCTGCGGCATGAGCGCCGGGATCACACGCTCCAACCCACCGCGCTCGTTCACGAAGCGTACCTCAGACTGATCGGACAGGAACATGTCTCCTGGCAGAATCGGGCCCAGTTCTTCGGCGTCGCGGCCCAGATGATGCGCCGCATTCTCGTCGACCACGCGCGCGGCCGCGGGGCGGCCAAACGGCCGGGCGCGGCGGTGAGGGTCAGCCTCGACGAGGGCATAGCCACGGCGCAGCCACGCGACTGCGAACTGCTGTTGCTCGATTGGGCGTTAGAGGACCTGATGAAACTCGACGCGAGACAGGGTCGCATCGTGGAACTGCGGTATTTCGGCGGGCTCTCAGAACAGGAAGTCGCCGAGGTCCTGTCGCTCTCGCGCGCGACGGTGACGCGGGAGTGGCAACTGGCTCGGGCGTGGCTGTACCGGCGAATCACGACCGGCCGTGCCGCCGGCACGCGCTGATCGATCCGGTCACACGCACCGAGCTCAGTTGTTCCCCTCTCTTCCTATTGATCTCGGTCGCTCTCTCGTCGCGACAGCTTACGGCCCGCGCCGCTGACGATCGGGGGACCGCCGGCAGTCGTGACGACAAAGAGAAATTCCTTGCCGCGGTCGATGAGAATCAATTCTTGAGTGTTGAAGAGAGCAGTGTTCAGCTGGTTGATGACGATATCCTCGCCCGTGCAATCAGCATTCACCGAGTAGTTCCCGCCAATGGGCACCCTGAGGGTCGTGGGACCCGTAGCGGTATTCACTCGCTGAATGAAGTTTCCTTCGAGGTTACCCGCGCCGTCGAACCTCAGGATACCGACGAAGGCAGCTGGACCTGCGAACGGTCCCGACATGACGGTCCCGCTCCCCTGGATGGCGTAACTGCCCCGCAATGACTCGTTAGAGCAGCCGCTCTCGGCTCGGACGACGCGGGCGCTTCCCAAGGTGAGGAGGCCGGCGATCGAGAGTGCGAGCAGGGTTGACCCGGTGTTGCTCTCCATAAATCCTCCTTGTGTGAGGGGCCGCGACGGTCGGCCGCGTGCCAGCTTTCAGCGGTCGCTCCGCGAAGCGCTAGGATCTGACGCGGAAAGCGGCGACAAAATGCCTCATCAGGAGCCGCCGAGTATCGGTGCCCGAATCGGAAATGTCGGCTTGAAAAGGTCGTTGGCCAGGCGCCGGCGACCGGAGATAATCGTCCGCCGTGATCGACGCCTTCTGCCACATCATTCCGCCAAAGTACGACGCAATCCGCTGGGCGCGTGCCGGGTCATCGGACTTCGCCGCCGGCAGCCCAGCCCACCTGCAGTTCGTGCGCACGGGAAAGAAGGCGCCGAACTACGAAGGGCTGACCAGCCTTGACGCACGCTTCCGGATGATGGACGAGTTCGAGAACTACAGGCAGATCCTCAGCCTCGCCGGTCCGCCTCCCGAGCACATCGCGCCGAACGCCAGCGTCGAGCTTGCGCGGATCGCGAACGACGAGTTGGCAGAGCTCGTCGCGAAATATCCAGACAGGTTCGCCGGCGCCGCTGCCGCCGTGCCGATGAACGAACCGGATCACGCGTGCGACGAAATCGAACGCGCCACCAGGCAGCTCGGCCTGTGCGCGGTCCAGATCTACAGCAACGTGAACGGCCGTGCGCTTGACGCCAGCGAATTCCGCACCGTATTCCAAGTGCTGGCGGCGCGACACGTCGCCATCCTGTTGCACCCGGCGCGCGGTCGAAGTCATGCGGACTACACGACGGAAGCCGACTCGAGATATCTGATCTGGCAGGTCTTCGGCTGGCCTTACGAGAGCACGGCCGCCATGATGCGGCTGGTGTTCAGCGGCATCATGCAAGAGTACCCGGATCTCAGAATCCTCGTCCATCATTCGGGCGCCATGGTTCCGTTTTTTCACGGGCGGATGAAGTCCATGTTCGACATGTTCGCGGAGGATCTGCGGCTGCAAACGGAGGGACAGCTGACCAGGCACCCGCTGGAGTACTTCAAGCAGTTCTACGGCGACACGGGCGCGTTCTCGGCCGGTGCGATGAACGTCGCGTGTGATTTCTTCGGCTCCGATCACCTGCTCTTCGGCAGCGACGCACCGTTCGACGCAACTGGAGGGCGCTCGTCGATCCGCGAGAGCATCGCCGCCGTGGAGAACTCCTCGTGTTCCGCGGTCGAGAAGCAGAAGATCTTCACGGACAACGTCGCGCAATTCTTCGGATTGGTGGCTCGTGTTTAGGCCAATCATCAGTCCCTGGTGGGTCGTGTTCGGTGCGACGCTTGGCCTGACCGTGGCCAATGGCCCAATCGTGTTCTTCACGTTTGGTCTGTTCCTCGGTCCAGTCACGACTGAGTTCCACTGGGACCGGGCGACGTTTTCTTCATCGCTACTGGCCGGCCATGCGCTTGCGGCACTCGCGTATCCGTTCATGGGCCGCGCCATCGACCGCTACGGCATCCGCCGCGTGACGCTCACGTTCATTCCGATTTTCGCACTCGCGACCGGTGCCATCGCGTTGACGCCGCCGTCGCCCATCGTCTTCATCGCACTCGCAGCATTCTGCGGTCTGGTGAGCACGGGCCAGGCACCGCCCGCATATGCCAAGGCCGTGTCGGCCTGGTTTGACGAGCGGCGAGGCCTGGCGCTCGGGATCGCGATGGCCGGGATCGGGATTGGCGCTGCCGTCGTGCCGCAGTTCGCCCGGGTCGCCATCAACACGTATGGATGGCGCGCGGCATACGTCATGCTGGGCGCGCTGACAGTCGGCGTCGCGTTTCCCGCCGTGGCGTTGTTCGTGCGCGAGCCCGACGCGCGAACCCGTCAGATGGTCACCGGCGCGCCTGGCGTTCTGGCCGGAGTAGAACTGGCCCAGGCGCTTCGAACATCGACGTTCTGGCTTCTCGCCGTCTCCGTGTTTCTGGTCGTGACGACGATCAACGGCATCGTCGGCCATCTCGTGCCCCTGCTGACCGACCGTGGGATCGATGTCCTCCAGGCGACGTCGACTCTTTCGGCGGTGGGACTGTCGACGATTGCCGGTCGCGTGGTCGCCGGGTATCTGCTGGACCGGTTGTTTGCACCGTACGTCGCCGCAGGAGTGTTTCTGCTGCCGCTCGTCGCAGTCGGTCTGCTGACCACGCGCGCGGCCGGCGCGGCTCCGTTGTTCGCCGCGATCTCGCTCGGGTTCGGCCTCGGCGCGGAGATCGATGTCATCGGATTTCTGGTCAGCCGGTACTTCGGGCTGCGCGCCTATGGCCAGATCTATGGGAGCCTGTTCGCGATCTTCACACTCGGCACGGGACTCGGGCCCGTGCTCATGGCGCGTTGCTTCGACCTCACGCGCGCATATAACACGACCCTGATCGTGTTCGGCATCGCGCTCGTCTGCGCGAGCGCGCTCGTGTCGAGCCTTGGCCCTTATGCGTTTCCCGCCGGATCACGGCGCGGTTTCGTTCCCGCTGAATCCGCTTTTCCGATTCGTGATCGTGAATCGGCCGCCGGGCTACGCTGATGTCTTACCCCGGTAGTCGGCGAACGTCAGGCAGCTGAACGCCGTCGTCGGATCGGCGCTGAGGAAATCGGTTGAGGAGGCAGGAAGGTGACAACCCTTCCCACTAGTATGATCCGATAGCGCCGGGCGAAATTCAAGACTGTTTCTTCGCCCGCGCTGCCCGTATCATCGGCGGCTCATGTCGAAACACGCCGATCCTCGTCGTCTCGACGGAAAGCCCTCCGAGTCGACCAGCGCGCTGGCGCGCCTGATCGACACGCCGCACCTCGCGGAGGTCGTCTCGCGCCTCACGCCCGAGGTCCTGCACCAGGTGATCCGGCACCACGGCCTCGACGCCTGCGGCGCGCTGGTCGCAGCGGCGACACCGCAGCAAGTCACGGCCATCCTCGATCTCGATCTGTGGCGTCCGACAG
>DATFWL010000401.1:0-63616 GCA_035259385.1 Vicinamibacterales bacterium
GGTCCCGCCGCTCGGGATCGAGGGCGTCGAGGTGACCGACAACGGCGCCGATCGAGGCGGCGTCATCGCCTTCGGCGCGCTCGGCGTCGGCGGCCTGAAGATGAAGATCCACAAGGCGTGCATTGCGAGCCTCTTCGAGCGCAACGATCTCGTCCTCGACGCCGAAACGATTGCCGAGGTCGCCAGCGGCCTTGCGTAGCCGGACTCGCGAGGTGAAAAACAACCGCAGAGCTCGCGGAGTGTGCAGAGCGTTCTTTCAGGGATCATGGGCAGTGCGCTCGTAGCGCGAAGGCTTTAGCCGAGCGTCGGCGCGAAGCGGTGGTGTCGTGTAGGCTTCAACTGATGTCGACCAGATCCACTCGGCGCTCATTCGTAAAGACGGTCGTCGCGGGATGTGCGATCGGTGGCGGCAATCTACGTGCGCAGCCCTCCGGCAAGGTCGCCGGGTTCGATCATGTGGCGCTGCCGATGCAGAACAGCGAGGCGATGCTCGCGTTCTACCGCGCCCTCGGATTCGAGATGACCGAGACCCCGAACGCCGTCTCGGTGTACGTCGGCTCGCAGATGATCAACTTCCACCGGCCGTCGCTGTGGCAAAACGCCTCGTTCACGCTGCGCGCGCCGGCCGCCAAGCCGCCCTGCGGCGACCTGTGTTTCGTGTGGGACGGATCACCGGAGGCGCTCAAGGCGACGCTGGATCGCGCCGGGGCGAAGATCGAGCTCGGGCCGGTCCCCCGCGCTGGAGGGCGCCGAAAAAACGGCTCGAGCGTCTACGTCCGGGATCCTGATGGAAACCTGCTCGAGTTCCTGATCTACGCCTGACGCAGATCGCTCGAGGACATGCCTCGCGTCATCGGGATCGATCCGGGCACCGTCAGCGTCGACATCTGCGGGCTCGACGACGGATCGCTATTTCTCGATCGCACGTTGCCGACCGCAGAGGCGCTTGCAGACCCGGCGGTGATCGTCGATCTGCTCGATGCCGCTCATCGCGACGCGCCGCTCGATCTGGTCGCCGGTCCATCCGGATACGGTCTGCCGCTCACGCGCGCGCAGGATCTCACTGAAACCGATCTCAGGCTCGCGTATCTGGCGCCGGAAGGAGAAATCGGCGGCATCGGCGGACTGCGAACGCTGATGCGTGCGCTCAGGGCTTCCGCTCTGCCCGTCGTCCTCACGCCAGCCGTCGTCCATCTGCCCTCGGTGCCGGCGCACCGGAAGGTCAACCGCGTGGACATGGGTACCGCCGACAAGGTCTGCGCCGTCGCGCTGGCCGTGCACGAGACGGCCACGCGCCGCAGATGCAGCGAAGGCGACGTGTCGCTGATCCTGCTCGAGCTCGGCGGCGCGTTCTCCGCCGCGATCGCGGTCGACGGCGGACGCATCGTCGACGGTCTCGGCGGCACCTCCGGACCGCTGGGGATGCGTGCCGCCGGCGCGCTCGACGGCGAAGTCGCGTTTCTGGCCGGGTCCGTTTCGAAGCGCCTGTTGTTCGGCGGCGGCGCGGCCACGATCGCTGGAAACCCGCAGGCAGCGGCGGACGCGATGCTGAACCCGACGAACGAACCGGGTCGACTCGCGCGGGACGCCTATCTCGAGAGCGCCGTCAAGGCTGTAGCGATGCTGCTGACGATCGCGCCGTCCGTGTCCGAGGTGATTCTGTCGGGGAGGCTGGCGGAGGTCCGGAGCGTGCACGAGTCGCTGACCGCGCGCCTGAAGGGTGTGGCGGACCACATGTCAGTCCGCGCGCTCAGCGGGTTCGCCACGGTTGCGAAAGCCGCGGCGCAGGGTGCGGCTCTGATCGCCGAAGGCCTGGCGGGAGGGAGGACCGCGGCGCTCGTCGAATCTCTGGGCATCCGCGACGCCCGTGGGACGGTACTCGATCATCTCTACATCGTCGATCCATCGGCCGCGCGCGCGCGTCTGGGTCTCGTGTGAAGCTCCTTCTCGCCGGCGTCTCGACACGGGCGATGGCCGAGTCGGCGGCACGCGCCGGGTTCGACGTGACGGCGATCGACGCGTTCGCGGATCTCGATCAGCACGCAGCGGTGCGCGCACTGTCGCTCGACGGCACGTTCACGCCGGGCGCCGCCGCAAGAACGGCGCAGACCTGCTCGTGTGACGCCGTCGCCTACACCGCGAACTTCGAAAATCATCCAGACGCCGTCGACATGCTCGCTGAAGGTCGCGAGCTGTGGGGGAATTCGAGCGACGTCCTTCGCCGGGTCCGCGATCCGAAACTCCTGTCGGAGACGCTTCGCCGGTGTGGACTCGCGGCGCCAGACGTGCTCGACCATCTTCCGCTGCCCACTCACCGTTCACTCCAATCCCCGTCCACCGCTCACCAATCGCCCCAATCCCCATTCCCCAATCCCCAATCCCGATTCCACCGCCGCTGGCTCCTGAAGCACTACGCCTCGGGCGGCGGCCACGGGATCCATGAATGGCGCGACGGGATGACGATGCCACCGGGGACGTATCTGCAGGAGTTCGTCGACGGTGCGCCATCCTCGATCGTTTTCATCGCCTCGCGCGGCCGCGCAGTACCAATCGGCTTCACGCGTCAGCTGATCGGTGACGAGGCCTTCGGCAGTTCCGGGTTCCGGTATTGCGGAAACATGCTGACGGCCGCCGGCGAAGACGACGACGCCGTGGATGCGGCGCGCGCGGTGATGGCTGCGGCCTGCGAGGCGTTCGGGCTCGTCGGCGCCAACGGCATCGATCTGATCGTGAAAGACGGCGTGCCGTACGCGGTCGAAGTGAATCCGCGGTGGTGCGCGTCGATGGATCTCGTCGACCGCGCCTGTGCCGTGTCGGTGTTCGGTCTGCACGCGGCGGCGTGCCGCGACGGCGTGCTGCCGGATTTCGATCTCTCTCGCGCACGCCTCGTCGCGCGGACGACAGGAAAGGCCGTGGTGTTCGCGCGAGAGGACGTCACGATCGGCGACACGCGCGCCTGGCTGTCGAGTGGAGGCGATCGCCGCGACATCCCGAATCCGGGCACGCGGATCCGCGCCGGCCATCCCGTATGCACGGTCTACGCGGAAGGACGCGACGCGGCTGAGTGCCGCGCCGAGCTCGTCCGCCGCGCCGGCGACGTCTATGCGGCCCTGGACGCCATGCTATGATTTTTGCCTCGCGTGCGGGGAATGGGGATTGGGGATTAGGGATTGGTACCCAAGCGCTTCATCATGAACGCCGGCCGCACGACCAGGCAGGGCCAGCAGATCAACATCGGCAAAGACTCGGCGGAGTACCAGGCGACCGTCAGCACCGTGACGATGCATCCTGACGACATGAAGTCAGCAGGCATTCAGCCAGGCGGCAGCGTGCGGATCCGGACCGAGCACGCGGAGGTGATCTTCATCTGCGTCGCCGGAAAGGTGCCGCTCGGCATGATCTTCGTTCCGTATGGACCGCCGACGTGCCAGCTGATGGGCCGATTCACCGATGGAACCGGAATGCCCACCTCGAAGGGCTGGGAAGTGGAAGTTGAAGCAGTCGCGTAGACGACGCGCTCGCCGTTCGCGACACCTCGTCGAGACGCCGATGCCGGTGAACGCGCCGGACGTGTCGGCGTGGGAAATGATCGAGACGGGGCGCTACATGCCGCGCCGCATCCGCGGCAGCTTTCCCGGCCGCGAGCTTGGTTGAACGTTCGTCATCCCGCCCGGTACGGGCGGCAAGGGGCGCAAGTGAACCTCACCGTCGTCAGAAACGCGACGTGCACCTTCTGCGGGTGCGTGTGCGACGACATCGAGCTGCACGCCGACGAGGAGCGCATCGTCAAGGCGAAGAACGCCTGCAGCCTCGGCGACGCATGGTTCAAGCATCACACGGCCGAGCGCGCGTATCCGGATGCATTGATTGACGGAAAGCCGGCGTCGCTCGACGCGGCCATCGCCGCGGCCGCGGATTATCTGTACGACGCGAACATGCCGCTGGTGTACGGGCTCAGCAACGTGACCTGCGAGGCGCAACGCGAGGCGGTCGCGCTCGCCGAAGCGATTGGCGGGGTGATCGACAGTCACACCTCGCTTTGACACGGCCCCACTGAGATAGCCGCCCAGTTGGGTGGCAAGATCACGTGCACGCTCGGAGAAGTGAAAAATCGGGCGGACTTCATCGTGTACTGGGGCGGGAACCCCGCGGAGTGCCATCCGCGCCACTTCAGCAAGTACACCCTGACGGCAAGGGGAAAGTTCGTGCCCGAGGGGCGCAAGGGCCGGACGATGGTGCTCGTCGACATCCGCGAGACGCCGAGCGCGAAGGCCGCCGACATCTTTCTGCAAATCAGGCCGGGCAAGGACTTCGAGCTGGCGACGACGCTGCGGGCGCTGGTGAAGGGGCAGCCGGTCGATCCGGCGCTCGTCGCGGAAACCGGCATCAGCCTCGCGCGGCTGCAGGACATCGTCGACCGGATGAAGCGAGCGCGGTTCGGCGTCATCTTCTTCGGCATGGGCGTCTCGATGACCCGCGGCAAGCACATGAACTCGGGCGCGATTCTCACCCTGACCGCGGAGATGAACGCGTTCACGAAGTTCGTGTGCATGCCGATGCGCGGCCACGGCAACGTCACCGGCGCCGACGTCGTGCTCCGGTGGACGACGGGCTATCCGTTCGGCGTGGATCTGTCGCGCGGCTACCCGCGCTTCAACCCCGGAGAGTTCTCGACGGTGGACCTGCTCGTGCGCGGCGACAACGACGCGACGCTGGTGCTCGGCGCCGATCCGGGCGCGACGATGCCGCAGCCGGCGATCGAGCACCTTGCGCGGATTCCGACAATCGTCCTGGATCCGAAAGTGACGCACACCAGCCGCCTGGCGAGGGTCCACATCACGACCGCCGTCACCGGCGTGAGCGCGCCGGGTACCGCGTATCGCATGGACGAGATTCCGCTGCCGCTGCGCCCGGCGCTCCTCTCTCCGTATCCCACGGACGAGGAAGTCGTCCGCCGCATCCGGCAGGCGATCGCCGCAAAGCCCGCGTGGACGCCCGCTCCGAGCCGCATGATGGCGATCGCGTGACGCAGTCGTTTCATCTCGTGCCGCCACGAAGGCACGAAGGCACGAAGAACATCACTCAGGAAGCCACGAAGAATCGTTTGTTTTGGCTTCGTGTCTTCGTGCCTTCGTGGCGGATCCCGACGTTGCTGATCTGAATCCATGCTGCGTATTGCCGGCGGCACTGTCTACGATCCTGCGAACGGCGTCGATGGCGTCGTCAAGGATTTGTGCATCGCTGACGGCCGCATCGTCGCGGCGAGCGATCCGACTGCCGGCGCCCGCACGATCGACGCCAGCGGCATGGTGGTGATGCCTGGCGGCGTGGATGTTCACACCCACGTTGCCGGCGGCGCGCTGAACTTCGCGCGCGGCCTGGTCCCGGAAAACCAGCGGGCGGCGCGCAAGTTCCTGCACGGCACCGACCGCCGCGCCGGCCTCGGCGGCATGACGCCCACGACGTTCGCGACCGGATACCTCTACGCGGGCATGGGCTGGACGACGGTCAACGAGGCGGCGGTGCCGATCCTGTCCGCGCGCCACACGCACGAGGAGCTCCACGACATCCCGATCGTCGACAAGACCACGCTGGTGCTGATGGCGAACAACGAGTTCGTGCTCGATCTGCTGGAAGCGGGCGAGGTCGAGCGCGCGCGCCACGTGGTGGCGTGGCTGGTGCGGGCGGCGAAGGCATTCGGCATCAAGGCGGTCAATCCAGGCGGCGTGGAAGCGTGGAAGTGGGGAAAGAACGCGAACACCCTGCATGCGCCCATCGAAGGCTACAAGACCGTCACGCCGGCGATGATCATCGAGGGTCTCGCGGCGATCGCCGACGATCTGGGGTTGCCGCACCCGGTCCACCTGCACTGCAACAACCTCGGCGTGCCGGGCAACTTCGAGACCACCCTCGAGACGATGAACGTACTGCAGGGGCACCGCGCGCACCTGGCCCACCTGCAGTTCCACGCCTACGGTGGCGACGACTGGAGCACGATGCGGTCCGAGGCGTCGCGGGTCGCCGAGGCGTTCAACGCGAGCAGGAACCTGACGGCCGATGCCGGCGCGGTGCTGTTCGGTGACGCGGTCACCATCACCGCCGACGGCCCCTGGCAGCACCTGCTCTACCAGCTCACCGGCCGCAAGTGGGGGAACCTCGACGTCGAGAATGAAACCGGCTGCGGGATCGTGCCGTACGTGTACAAGGATCGGAACCTGGTGAACGCGGTGCAGTGGGCGGTCGGCCTCGAACTGCTGCTGCTGATCGACGATCCGTGGCGGATTTTTCTGACCACCGATCATCCCAACGGCGGCTGCTTCTGGCGCTATCCCGAGATCATCCACATGCTGATGAACGCCGAGTTCCGCAAGGAGCAGGTGCGGAGGCTGCCCGACAAGGCGCAACAGCGGATGCTGCTCGCGGATCTCGATCGCGAGTACACGCTCTCTGAGATCGCCATCATCACGTCGGCCGGACCGGCGCGGTCGCTCGGGCTGGCGCGCAAGGGTCATCTCGGCGTCGGCGCCGACGCCGACGTGGCGATCTACCCGCTGAAGCCCGATCACGGTTACCTGTTCTCGTACCCGCGCTACGTGATCAAAGGCGGCGCGATCGTGGTCGAGGAAGGCGACGTCCGCGAGGTCGTCGACGGCAGGGAACTCATCGTCCAGCCCGCGTGCGACCCGGCGATCGAGGACTACCTGCGGCCGCTGTTCGAGAAGGCCTACACGATGTCGTTCGCGAACTACCCGGTCGAGATCGAGCGCCTGCGGCATCCGGAAGTCATTGCGACGGGCGGACGCTAGCGATTTCTTTCGTCCGCGCGACGGCTGGCTCCGCCAGCCGCGGTCGCACGCTCTTCTCTGCGAACTCTGCGAACTCCGCGGTTTCAGCGTCGCCTCGCACAATTAGAATCCGGCTGATGATCACGCTGACGCTGAAGGAGCCGCCGTCGGTGCCGCTCGAGGCCGACATGGTCTCGCCCGACACGATCGCGCCGCTGTCGGTTGGCGAGGTCCGCGCGCTGCCGGTCTACCTCGGCAAACGGCAACGGCGCCTCGACGACTTCTTCGCGATCGAGGGGGAGCCGGGCGAGGAGATCGAGATTCGCGGCGACGTCGGGCGGGTCAAGTGGATCGGCAGGGCGATGACGCGAGGCGTGCTGCGCATACACGGCAATGCGGGCATGCACCTCGGGTCGGCGATGACGGGCGGGACGATCGAGGTCGCCGGCGACGCCGGCGACTGGCTCGGCGCCGAGATGGCGGGCGGCGTCATCCGCGTGCACGGCAGCGCCGGCGGCCAGGTCGGCGCCGCCTACCGCGGTGCGATGTCGGGGATGCGCGACGGCATCATCCTCGTCGACGGCGCCGCCGGCCTCGAGGTCGGCATGCGCATGAAGCGCGGCACGATTGTCGTCGGCGGTCCGGTGCGCGATTTCGCCGGCCTGCAAATGAAAGGCGGGACCATCGTGCTGCGCGAGGGCGCCGAACTGCGAACCGGCGCCTGGATGAACCGCGGCACGATCGTGTCGCTCAAACCGCTGCCCCTGCTGCCGACCTTCACCTACGCTGCCAGCTACAACCCGTCGTTCCTGCGCCTCTATGCCAGGCGCCTGGCCACGTTCGGCTACGCGCTCCCGTTCGACGAGCGGCAGGGCCGCTATCGCCGCTACATCGGAGACGCCGCCGTGCCCGGACGGGGGGAGATCCTCGTGTGGCACCCGAACGGGTGAGCCACACGGCGCAATGAGGAATTGAGAATTGAGAATTAAGAATTCGTCGCACGAGGTCACGCATTCTTAATTCCTGATTCCGAATTCTTAATTGCTGATGCTTGCACAACCCAGGCCTTCGGTGTACAAACACCTCCAGCGGGAGCGCTTATGAAGATGCATCGAATGCTCGGCGTCCTTCTCGCGGTTGTGGCCGTTGTGCTGGTCAAGCCCGTCCTGGCCCACCACTCGTTCGCCGCGGAATTCGACGCCAACAAGCCGGTGACGCTGCAAGGCGCGGTGACGAAGCTCGAATGGGCGAACCCTCACATCTGGATCTACCTCGACGTGAAGGACGACAAGGGCGCCGTCCAGGCGTGGCAGTGTGAAGGCGGCCCGCCCAACACCCTGACGCGCAACGGCTGGAGCCCGAACTCCCTGAAGGTCGGCGACACGATCACGATCGACGGCGCTCTCGCGAAGGACGGATCGAAGACGTGCAACGCACGCACGGTCAAGCTCGCCGACGGCCGCAGCGTGTTCGCCGGATCGTCAGGCGGGGATAATCCGCCGCCGCCGCTGCCGAAGCGGTAGGCCCTTATGAGCCGCCACGCAGCGCGCCTCGTCGCCGTCGTCACAGTCGTTGTCGCCATCACCGCCGTCGGCGTCGGTGTCGTCGTCGACGCGCAGCGCGACTTCAAGCCGCCGGAGGGCTCGACGCCTCGCACCGCGGCCGGCAAAGTGGACTTCAACGGCATCTGGTCGAAGCCGTACGTGCCGGACATGACCAAGGACGGCAGAGATCAGAAAGGGATGGCGGTCCTGCCGTTCACGCCGTGGGGCGAAGCCGAGTGGAAGAAGTACGACGCCGCCGAAGGCGACTACACCGGCGCGTGTCTGCCGTTCGGGATGACCCGCTCGGTGAACACGCCCGAGCCGATGCAGATCGTCCAGACCGACAAGTACTTCACCTTCCTCTTCGAACAGAACTCCTGGTTCGTCGTCGTGCCGATCGACGGACGTCCGCACCGCCAGGGCGTGCCGACGTGGTTCGGCGACTCGGTCGGCCACTGGGAAGGGGACACGCTCGTCATCGACACCGTCAACTTCAATGGCAGAACACGGCTCGATACGATCGGCCATCCGCACAGCGATCAGCTGCACGTCGTCCAGCGGTTCACGCGGCCGGACCTCGGCCACATCGCTTACGAGATGACCGTCGAGGATGCCAAGACCTACTCGAAGCCGATCACCAACACCCGCACCTTCACCTTGAGGCCCGACTGGGAGATGATGGAGTACTCCTGCGAGGAAAATAACAAGAGCCTCTGGGAGGGTCGCATCAAAGCGCCGAAGGTTCCGAAGCCCTGAGACCGCGCATCGCCGACACCTTTGCCGAGGCGTTCGACATGCGTGCGTCGCGCGTCGTCATCACGGCGCATTCGGCCGCCTGGGCGCGCACGGCGGCGCAGTCGATGACCGGCTTCGCCACCTCGGTGATCGGCTGCAAGGTCGAAGCGGGCATCGAGTCGGAGCTTCCTGACGACGATACGCCTGACGGACGGCCCGGCGTCAGCGTCCTGCTGTTCGCGTTCGACACGGCCGGCCTCGGCCAGCGCCTCGTGGATCGGGTCGGGCAGAGCGTGCTGACCTGCCCGACCACCGCGTGTTTCGACGGCCTGCCGGAGAGCGAGGAGCGTGTCCCGGTCGGCGGCCTCCTGCGCCACTTTGGCGACAAGTACCAGTCGAGCAAGTTCCTCGACGGCAAGCGCTACTGGCGCATTCCGGTGATGGAGGGTGAGTTCCTCGTGCAGGAGACCTTCGGCGTGCAGAAGGCGATCGGCGGCGGCAATCTCCTGATTCTCGCGGCCGATCAGGCGGCGGCGCTCGCAGCCGCCGAAGCCGCGTCCGACGCGATGCGCCAGGTGCGCGGCGTCATTCTCCCGTTTCCCGGCGGCATCGTCCGCAGCGGCAGCAAGGTCGGGGCGAAGCACTACGCGAAGATGATCGCCTCGACCAACGACGCCTATTGTCCGACGCTGCGCGGCCGCGCCGACGTCGCCAGCGCGCTGCCCGAGGGCGTCAACGCGGTGCTCGAGATCGTCGTGGACGGGCTCGATCGGGGGGCGATCGAGCGGGCCCTGCGGGCTGGCATCGACGCGGCGTCGCGTCCGGGCGTCATCGAGATCAGCGCCGGCAACTACGGCGGCAAGCTCGGCAAGCACCATTTTCATCTGCAGCAGATCGCGAGCTGACGGTGCGGATTCTGGTTTACGAGTACGCGAGCGGCGGCGGGCTCGCCGGGCGGGACGTGCCGGCGTCGCTGTCGCGCGAAGGCGCGGCGATGCGAGCGGCGCTGGTGCACGATCTGGCGGCGATGCGCTGCCATCACATCGTCACGACCGCTGACGCCGGCGTACGTCCCGTTCTGCCGCCCGGCGTCGAGGTCGCGGTCGTGCCCGCCGGAGATCGTGCGCGCGAAGCGGCGCTCGATCGGTTGATCGCCGCGGCTGACGCCGTGTGGTTGATTGCGCCCGAGAGCGATCGCTGTCTCGAACGCCTGGCCGCCAGGGTGGAGCGGCAGGGAAAGGCGCTGCTGGGACCTGGCTCGGCTGCGATCGCGCGCGCGTCGGACAAGGCACGGCTGCCGACGCGGCTCGGCGCCGCCGGCGTCAGCCATCCGGCCACTCGAGCGATCGGAGCGCGAGCCGATCCGGCCCGTCATGCGTGCAGGATCGGCTATCCGATCGTCGTGAAGCCGGCGCGCGGCGCGGGCAGCCACGGCGTCAGCCTCGCCGGCAGCGCGGCCTCGCTCGATCGCGCGGTCGCGTTCGCGCGCTCCGCGACGCGGGGCGCCGTTCTCCTGCAGCACTACGTCGCCGGCAGCGCCGCGAGCGTGTCGCTGCTCGCTGACGGCGGCCGCGCCGTACCGCTGGCGGTGAATGCGCAGACGATCGGATCGCTGCCGCCGTTTTCCTATCGGGGCGGCGTGACGCCATTCGACCATCCGCTCGCGCCGCAGGCGATCGCCGCCGCCGTCGCCGCATGTCGCGCGCTGCCGGAACTGCGCGGCTTCATCGGCGTCGATCTGATCCTCACGGATTCGGCGGCGGTCGTGATCGAAGTGAACCCGCGCGTGACGACGGCGTACCTGGGCGTCCGCGCGGCGCTCGACGAGAACGTCGCCGCGCTCGTGCTGGCGGCCTGCCGCGGCGATCTGCCGCCTGCGCCGCGTGCCGTTCGCCAGGTTAGCTTCTCGGCGTCCGGCCGGATCTGTGTCACGGCGCCGGCCACGAGTGCGCATGCCGCCCGAACCCGAACGAATCCGGCGTGCCTGATGGCCACGCTGCCCTTGTCCGCGTGCACGGTTTCGGCCGAGTCGAATGATTGCCTCGTCCCGGCGCATCGCGTTCGTGCTTTCGTGGATCGGCCTCGATGAGTGAGACGATTCTCGGGTGGGACGTCGGCGGCGCCAACATCAAGATGGCGCGACTCGACGCCGACCGGTCGCGCGCGCCGGTGGTCGTCGAGCGGCCGTTTGCGCTCTGGCGGGAATTCGAACGCCTGGCGCCGGCGCTGGCGGCGCTGGCCGCGTCGGCCGGGCCCGCGCCCATTATGGCGGTGACGATGACGGCGGAGCTGGCCGACTGCTTCGCGACCAAGCGTGATGGGGTGGGCTTCGTCATCCGCGCGTTCGAAACTGCGTTTCCCGCGTCCGCCCTGTTCGTCTACGGCGTCGATGGACGGTTCCGTTCCAGCGAGCAGGTACGCCATCGCCCGCTCGACGTCGCCGCAGCCAACTGGGTGGCCACCGCGACGCTGGTGGCCCGCGCCGCGCCGAACGCGCTGATCATTGATGTCGGCAGCACGACGACCGACATCATCCCGATCGTCAACGGCCGCGTCGCCTCGGTCGGTTTCACCGATCCCGCGCGGCTGCGCCTCGGCGAGCTCGTCTACACCGGCTGCCTGCGCACGCCAGTCTCCGCGATCGTTCGATCGGTGCCGCTTCACGACGGGCGCTGTCGCGTGGCGGCCGAGCACTTCGCGATCGCGGCCGACGTGTATCGGTGGCTGGGGCCGATCGCGGAAGCCGACTACACGTGCGAGACACCCGACGGCCGCGGGCGGAGCGAGAGCGAGGCCGGCGCGCGGCTCGCGCGGATGGTCTGCGCCGACCGCGAGACGCTCGCCACGGCGGACATCACCGCGATCGCCGATCACGTGGCGAGGACCCAGACGCGGCAGATCGCGCACGCAATCCGCCAGGTGATGCGGCGCATGGCGGCCGGGCCGCCGCCGGTGGCGGTGGTCGCCGGCAGCGGGGCGTTCCTGGCGAGGGCGGCCGCGGAGACCACCGGCCTCGCCGCACACGACCTCGCCGAGCACCTCGGCGCGGATGCGGCGCGTGCGGCGCCGGCCGCCGCGGTGGCGTGGCTGCTGGCGGAACTGATGATGGCGACCAACGGATGACCGGCCTCGGGATGAACGAGCGCGCGTGGGCGCTCGCCGATCAGTGCGTGGCCCGCTCCGGCGAGCTGCGCGTGGCCGTCCAGATGCTCGCGAGCGGCGCCCGCGTGATCGACCTAGGGATCGGCGCGACCGGCGGTCTCGCGGCGGGAATCGTCCTCGCCGAGCTGTGCATGGGCGGGCTCGGGCACGTCGAGCTCGCCTCGCTCGCGATCGGCGGCGGGTCGTGGCCCGGCGTGCAGGTGTGGACCGACCACCCGGCGGAATGCTGCATGGCCTCGCAGTATGCGGGCTGGGCGATCAACCCGGACGGATTCTTCGCGATGGGCTCCGGGCCGTTGCGCGCGAAAGCCCGGGTCGAGAAGGAATTGTTTGCCCGGCTCGGCTACGCGGACGAGGCCAGTCGCGGCGTGCTCGTACTCGAGGGGCGGACGCTGCCGACCGACGCGGTCGCGGCGTGGGTCGGGCGGAAGGCCGGCCTCGCTGCGGCGGCGCTCACCTTCGTGATTGCGCCGACCGCCAGCCTCGCCGGCGGCATTCAAATCGCCGCACGCGTGCTCGAGACCGGTCTTCACAAGCTGGACGTGATCGGCTTCGATGTCACGCGCGTGATCAGCGCCTTCGGCACCGCGCCGTGGCCGCCGATCGCCCGCACCGACGTCCGCGCGATCGGTCGAACCAACGACTGCATTCTCTACGGCGGTCAGGCGCACTACGTCGTCCGCGCGGACGATTCGGAGCTCGCCGCGATCGTCGAACGGCTGCCGGCATCGGCGTCGCCGGATTACGGGACGCCCTTCTACGACATCTTCAAGCGCTACGACAACGACTTCTATAAAATCGATCCGATGCTGTTCAGTCCTGCCGAGGTCTGGCTCACCAGCATGACCAGCGGACGGACGTTTCATGCCGGTCGGGTCGATGCTGAGGTACTGCATCAGTCAATGGCTGATGGCTGATGCCATCAGCCATCAGCCATCAGCCATTGACGGGAATGCAGATAGTAATCCTCAGCACAGGAGGGTGGCACGCCGACGAGTTGCGCCGCGCGCTGGGCGAGCGGGGGCATCAGGGGCATGTGCTGCCGTACGAATCGCTGGTCGCCTCTTTCGGCGGTCGCGCCGTTGCCGGCACGCTGTCGTGCGACGGAGCCTCCGTCCTCGACGCCGACGCCGTGCTCGTCCGCTTCATTCCGTCCGGATCGCTCGAGCAGATCATCTATCGCGTCGACGCGCTGCACTGGATCGAGGATCGTGGGGTGAGGGTCATGAACCCGCCGCGGGCGATCGAGCGGACCGTCGACAAGTTCCACACGGACGCGCGTCTTCGCGAGGCTGGTCTTCCGACGCCCGAAACCTTCGTCTGCGAGCGGGCGACCGATGCGATGACGGCGATACGCGCGATGCTTGGCATCCGGCCGGCCGGCGGGACCGCGAGCGCCGTCGTCATCAAACCGATTTTCGGATCGATGGGACACGGGATCGTGCGGGTGACCGATCCCGACGTCGGCTTTCGGGTCGTGCAGGCGCTCGATCAGCTCCGGTCGGTCTTCTACGTGCAGCACGCGATCGAGACCGGCGGCCGCGACGTGCGCGTGTTCGTCGTCGGCGGGCGAGTGATCGGCGCGATCGAGCGGCGCGCGGAGGACGGCGACTGGCGCACCAACGTGTCGCGCGGTGGATCGGCGAGGCCTGTCGCTTTGCCCGCCGCGTGGGAATCGCTGGCGCTCAGGGCAGCGGCCGCGATCGGCGCCGACTACGCCGGCGTGGATCTGTTGCCGTCGACGGACGGTGAGGTGTTCGTGCTCGAAGTGAACGGCATCCCGGGATGGCAGGGGCTCCAGCGGGCGATGGGGATCGACGTGGCGGGAGCGATCGTGGATCATCTCGTGGAGCGCGTCCGATCGGCGCGATCCGCAGCGGCAGCGTCCGCGTGATCGCGACTGGACCTGGACAGGCCGTGGCACCGACGATCGCGGCGGCAGACGTCGCGATCGCGGCGCAGCTCGCGTGCCTGCTCGAGGCGAGCGCGCCGAAGCCGGGAAACGTCTCGCCCGGCCGGCATTTTGCCGACGCGCGCTACGAGGAGTTCCTGGCGAGCGCTGCGGCCATCGGCGGTCCGCTCGCCGGCGCCGGAGCTCGGCCGCTCGGCGAGACCGTCCGTCGCGCGGTCGAGGCAACCGCGCGCTGGACGCGATCGAACACGAACCTCGGGATCGTGCTGCTGCTCGCGCCGATCGCGCGGGCGGCGTCGTTGTCATCGCGAGATGACCGGACCTTGCGTGACGCGGTCCGGCAGGTGCTGGGCGAAACAACCGTTGCCGACGCGCGGGAGGTGTACGCGGCGATCCGGCTCGCTGCGCCTGGCGGACTTGGACGCGTCGCCGATCAGGACGTCGCCGGCGAGCCGACGCGGACGCTGCTCGAGGTGATGCGCCTGGCCGCCGATCGTGACGCGATCGCCCGCGAGTACGCCGACGCATTCGCGACCACGTTTCTCGCCGGCGTGCCCGCACTCGACCGTGCGCGCCGCGACGGCCTCTCGTGGGACGATGCCGTCGTGGAAACGTTTCTGACGCTGCTGGGATCGACGCCCGATACGCACGTCGCGCGGCGGGCAGGCCCGGCGCGAGCAGCGGACGTCTCCAGCCAGGCGCGCGCGGCCCTGGCCGCCGGCGGCGTCCGCTCGGACGAGGGCAGGATCGCGATCGCGCGCATGGATCGGGCGCTGCGCGACGCCCGTCATCTGGCGAATCCGGGGACAGCCGCCGACCTGACGGCCGCCGCCATCTTCGTCGTCCTCCTCAACGGCGGCTGGCGGGTGCCGCCCATCGCACCGGCGGCACCAGGAGGGCCCGATGCAGCACCGCGGTGAGTACAGCGTCACGGTCGCGAAGGACTACCTCGTGTTCGCGTCGGCGCACTTCATCACGTTCGCCGGGCACCGGTGCGAGGCGCTGCACGGACACAACTATCGCGCGCGCGTGACCATCGAGGGCGGACTCGACGAGGAGACGTGGTTCGTGTTCGACTTCGTGGTCCTGAAGCGCCTCATGCGCGAGCTGTGCGACGAAATCGATCACAAGGTGCTGCTGCCACTGCAGAATCCGAAGATTCAGGTCACCGAGGAAGGCGACGCCGTGCTGGTCGCGGTGGAAGGCGCGCTGCGCTACCGCTTCCCCCGCGCCGACTGCTCGCTGCTGCCGGTGCCGAACACCACCGTCGAGATGCTCGCCGAACTCCTCGCCGATCGCTGTCGCGACAGGCTCGAGAAGCTGGGCGCGCGCGGCCTCACCTCGATCGAGATGGAAGTCGAAGAGAGCTTCGGACAGTCAGCGGTCTATCGCGAGAAGCTGCGATAGCCGACTGCGGCGGCGATCTCGCCGATCCCGAGGCGGCCGTCGTGCAGGGCCGTGGCAACGAGGGCGCCGTCGCATCCGGCGGCGGCCAGCCGCTCGAGATCGCCCGAGCCGCGGACGCCGCCGCCCGCCAGCAGCGCCACGCCGTGTGCCGCCGTGCGGATGCGCGCCAGCAGCTCGACATCCAACCCGCCCCCCACTCCGACGCGGGCCAGATCGATCACGATCACCGTGCCGACGCCGGCATCGCGCGCCCTCGCGGTCAGCGACTGCGGCGTCTCGTCCGGGTCAATGCCCGCGGCGCTCGCGACGATCGGCCGACCATCCCGCAAGTCGAGGCTGAAGGCGACGCGATCGCCGCCAAGGGCGCGGCAGGTCCGGTCGAGGGTGTCGAAGCCAGACAAGGTCTCGAGCGCGACGATCACGCGATGGGCGCCGAGCGCCAGGGCGTGGCGGGCGCGATCGATCGACGTCACGCCGATGTCGAGCAGTAGCGGTGCGCCGATCGCCGCGATCGCCGCGATCGGCGCGTCCTGCGATGGTTGACCGCCGAGCGCATCGAGATCGGCGACGTACAGCTCCTCGATGCCCAACCGCTCTGCGTACGCGCGCGCGAGCGCGACGGGGTCACCGGACGTGATCGGCGCGCCGGCGACGATCTGCACGGGCTGATAGCGATCGCGCCGCCCCGCGCGTGCGTGGACGGCCTGGCCGCCGCGCAGATCGATGACGCCGATCACCTGCATGCTTCAGTGTACGCGCCAGCCGCGAGGAGCGAGGCCCGGCGAGATGCGGCACACCTCATGCCGAGCCAGTGGTGCGGGCCGATTAACGTGCGGTGTCGGCGTGATCGCAGGCGGCGCCAACCAGCGTCGAAACCAGGATGAGCGGGTTCTTCCCTGAGCGCTCGAACGCGTGAGTCGTGCCGTTGGCAACGACGACAAGCGATCCGGCACGGACTCGAGCCGGCTCTTCGCCGACGACAATGGTTCCCTCTCCGGCGACGACGTAGAGGACTTCGTCATTGCGATCGTGAACATGCGGCGCGACGCGTTCACGCATTTGCAGGAGGCGAACCGTTTCCAGCGGGTTACACGCCAGGACCGATTCCTTGAGCGGTTCCCGCCCGCCGATCAGGTTTTTATCGAGGAAATCGACAATCGACAGGCTCGTCGACCGACCGCCGGAGGGAATCGCCCGCGCCGGCGCCGGCGCGGGAGCTGGCGGGGGCGGTGGGGGCGGAGGAGCAGCATTCAGGACGACGTCCACCTGGCTGTAGGCGCCGCCGCGAACCGTAAACTCTCGCTCGAGCGTGATGTATTTCTCGACCTCGCAGCGCAGACGGTACGTGCCGTCTTTCAGGTCCGACACAACTGCTGTCCCGGCGCCACCCGTGACGAAGTCTCCAGTTCCGGCGCCCGTTAACGACAGACGAACTCCGCTCAGGCTCGCTCCGTCCTGATCCTTCACCGAGATTCGAGCGGAACCTGTTCGCGGAGCCGCCGGCTTTTGTGCGGATCCTGACGGCTTCGATTGGGCGGCCTGGCTCGGCATCGTGCAGACGGCGGCGACAGCCAACCCAGCTATAAGTGGTCTGATCATAGCGACACCCTTCCTGTCCTACGAAGTGAAGCAAGATGCTTGCGCAGACAGCCACGCCGAATCTAGGCAATTCGGCCACCTGTTCAGCGGGCGGCGTCACCCGGCCAACACAACCGGATGTAGCAGTAAGGCGTAGCTCCAGCGATCGGCGACTTCGCGCTAGAGATACATGGGCCGGCCGCGCCTCAGTGCCCGCCAGCCGCGCAGTACGCGGTAAATGAACCACAGCGCGACGATCCCGAGCGGGAGCCACGCTACGACGAGCCCGATGCCGAGCGTCAGGACGATGAAGGCTCCGCAGAGCGTCACCCACAGCACGCCGAACCAGAACGTACGGAGCTGCCAGCGGAAATGAGACTCGAGCCAGGTGCCACGTACTTCGCTTCGCTTCAGATAAGTCAGGATGAGCGCGATGAGCGACGGCCATCCGATGAGGAACGCGCCGATCACGGAGGCGGCGCCGACGATCCCGATAATCAGGCTGAGGGCGTGCAGCGCATAGATCACCTGCGTCCAGTCATAGAGTGGTCCAGTCGTCGGGTATTGGTTCATGGCCGAGTTGCTTTGAGGGATCGCACCGTCCGGGGACGTACGCGGTCCTCGCTACCCATGCGCGAAGGGGTGTCCACGTGTCCGGCCAGGACGAGCCAGGCCGCCAGGGCGGCTGCCTTCTGCTCGGCACGCCACGGACCGCCAACGCCTCGGCCGAGCGCTGCGACCGCGTCTCGCAGCGCGTCTTCCGACCGCTCCAGGATCGCACCCGCCTGCGCGTGAAGGTCGCGCTCGCGCCAGATCGAGCACGACAACCTGCTTCGGTTCGCCGCATCCTGGACGACAGCACGAAACAACTGCCCCTCGAGCGCGTGAATTCGAATGTGATCGTTCGCGATCAGCGCCGGATCGATCAAGCTGCCCACGACAACTCCAGCGCCCTGCACTGGATGTCCAACCGCCCGATAGCGTCGAATCGTCTCGGCGACCGACCGTCGTCCGAATCGCCTTACGGCGCCGATTAACCTGGACCGTTCGGAACCGGCGGCTCGTGCGGTTCCAAACCCCGCGTGGTACGGCTGTCGTGACTCCGGAATTGCCGGGTCGCTCAGATCGATCCGGCGACTGTCCAGGACGCGAGGCGAGGCAGCCGAACCAGCGAGCAGCACGGCGCTGGCCCAGCCGGACTTCACGGTGAAGCCGATGGCGGCGCGCGACTCGCCTCGTCCCACGCTATTGCGCGCCGCGCCCCCGCGTCGGCGCCGGCGGCAGCGTGCCGCCTTCGGCGAGGATCTTCATGTTCTGCAGCGCCTGGGTGAACTGCGCGGCCCGACGCGCCCTATCGGCCTCGCGCGCCGCCTCGTCCGCGAGCATCGAGTTGTCGAAGAACAGCGTGTAGACCAGTTTCGAGGTCGTCGACGTGACCGGCCGCGCCTCCAGCGTGCCGTGATAGAGGTTATAGGGACGGCCCTCTCGCACCGGCTGCGTGTAGGTGTAGGAGAGCTCGGTCTTGCCGACGAGCACTTCGTTCGCGACCGATCGAACCGCGCCGAATTCACCGTCCTTGCCGGAGGTGATCGTGCATGGGATCCGCAGCCATTCGCCGATATCGCAGAACTTGCCGACGCGCTTCCACACCTCGGCCGCCGGACGATTGACGGCGATCTCGAGCGGAATGGACGTGTAGGTCGGCGACGCCACCACGATGCTGGTGGACGCTGTCGGCGGTTGCGCCGCCGGCGCCTGCGCGCTCGCCACAGCCGTCAGCCAGGCGATGATGAGCGCGGACGCTGCAGCGGCGTGATGAAATGGGTGTCGCATTGCTGTTCCTCCAGGATGACCGCGTCGGGCGGCATATCTTGCCACACGCACCTCCTCGTCCATAACGGCGTTGAACCGGCGCTCGACGATCTGCGTCAGAGGTGTTCGATGCCCGCGTTCTCGCCCCGACGGTCGATCCGCCGGCTTTCATTATGGTTCGGGCACATGGCCGCGCTCTTGCTCGGGCGCGAATCCGCGTGGGACTCCGTGAGGATGCGTGTCCCGGCAACCATGTTCGGCCCGGGCTCGCGCCGTCCGTTCGCCGACTATTTCAAAGGGAAGAGTTCGGTGCCCGTAACGTCGCTGAACGATATTTGCGACTGGCTGCAGACCTGCGAGTACATCACCGACAGCGAGCTGTTTCATGAGCGCGACGTGTGGCAGCATCCGGCCGCGTTCGAGCGACGCCGCCGCGGCGACTGCGAGGACTTCGCCCTCTGGGCCTGGCGCAAACTGGCCGAGATCGGCATCGACGCGGAGTTCTGTGTCGGCCGCGTGATCGTCGCCGACCGGCCCGAAATCGAGCGCCAGCACGCGTGGGTCGTCCTGCATGTCGAGGGAACGGCGTACCTCTTCGAGCCCGCCGCACGGCTGCCGTCGCAGATGATCCGTCCGCTTGCCGACGTCGTCGATGAGTACGTGCCGCACTTCGCGGTGAACCACCAGTTCGACACGCAGGCGTTCGCCGGCTGCGTGTTCGACTCGTACCGCCGCCGCCCACCCAGCAGCGATCCGGTTCGCGCCTTTTGATCTGCCCGCGCCGGCCGCGCCGATTACATGTCAGCGTAGCGCCTGGCGGCGGCGAGATCCTGACGCAGTTCGTCGGCCGTGCGACGCGGGCCGTACCCAGGTGTGTCGCGCTGAATGCGCCAGCCTTCCTTCAACGGGCCGGCATCGACCGTATCGAATCCGAAATCGTCGAGCAGATGCGTCACCGTGCGCTTCGCGTTCGCATCGTCGCCGGCGATGGCCAACCCCCGCCGGTTCGGTGTGCCCGCCGGTCGTCCATCTGTGGTGAGCTGCGCAGCATAAATGTGGTTGAACGCTTTCACGACCTTGGACGATGGCAGATGCGTCTGCAACAGTTCCGCGGTGGTCGTCGACTCGTTGTCGAGCTCCGGGATGTGGCCGTCGCGCTGCGGATAGTAGTTGTTGGTATCGATGACCACTTTGCCGGCGAGCGGTTCGACCGGTACCTGCCGGTAGTTCTTCAGCGGCACGCTGACGACGACAACGTCGCCTGCCCTGGCTGCCTCTTCGGGCGTTCCGGCGCGCGCCCGGGGACCGAGTTCCTTCACCAGATCCGACAACGTGTCGGGCCCGCGCGAATTGCTGATCACGACGTCGTACCCGTGTGAGACGGCAAGCCTGGCAACCTGACTGCCGATGTGGCCCGCACCGATCAATCCAATCGTCGCCATATTCGATTACTTCGGCGTTCCCGACGCCGACTCGCTGAGAAACAGCTTTCGGCCGTCGGCGAAGGTCAACTCCCGGCCGACGGCTTTGTGCGTTCCATCCTTCGCCTGGAAGCCGGTGACGATGATTTCCATGCCGGGGAGCAGGGCGTTCCTCGTGAAGCCGAGGCGCAGCAGCTGGTTCGGACTGCCGCCTTCGACCATCCAGTTCACCATCCCCTCGGCCCCCTTGACGTCGATGTGAATCCACGAGTGAGGATTGACCCATTCCATCACCGTGACCGTGCCCTGCAGCTGCAGCGGCTTGTCGACGTCGAACTCGGACGCGAAGGCGTGATGTGCGGGCGCCGGAGTGGCCGCCAGCAGCATGGCGAGGACGCTGAGTCCGATCACGACTCGTTTCAGCACGGCAGCCTCCTACCTCGGATCCTGTTTTTCCTTCTTCGCGGCGTCCTCGGCGGCTTTCTCCTTCGCGCGCGCGCCGCGGAGGTTGTTCGCCATGCCGTAGTTCGCCTCGTGGCAGGCGTACTCGTAGATCGGCCCTTTGTCCTTCACGAACGGCAACTCCGCGGACCACGGTCTGGTCCAGGTGGTCGGATCCTCGACGGTGAACTCGTATTTGATCGTGTCCTCATCGACGCGGGTGAACCGCTCGACGACGTGCAGGTTCTCGCGCGATCCCCTGAAGTTGGTCTGATCGGTGAAGTTGGTGGTGTCCACGACCAGCGTGTCGCCCTCCCAGCGTCCCTGTGAGTCGCCGAGCCAGCGGCGCACGTTCTGGGACATGTGCGGGCGGCCGTCCAGCGGGATGATCCGGGCATCGTGAATCATCTCCTGCATGATCATCACGTAGGCTGGCGTCTGGACGATCTGCAGGAAGCTGTTGTAGCCGGGCGGCAGCATCGGTGGCCCTTCGTTGCCCCAGACGATACAGCGTTCCTGGATGCCGCGGTTTTCCGGGCCGTCGAACTCGTGCCCCTTGTTCCGTGCGGCGCGCTCGGCGTTGCGCTGCTGCGCCTCGGGGGTCAGCGGCGGGATGCGCCCCTCCGGGCCGACGATCATCGACGTGCGCAGGCTGAACGCGATCTGCGCCTGGCTGCGATCGAGGCCGAACTGGGTGAACTCGTAGTGCGCCTCGGTGCCGCCGCGTTGCGCCGTCGGCAGCGGGAGCAGCGCACGCTTGCGATCTTCGGCGGCTTCCTCCGGCGTGAAGAGCTCTTTGGCGCCGAGCTCCCTGGGACGCTCGAGCGGCGTGATCGTGGCGTTGGTCCAGAAGCCTTGCAGATCGGGATGACCGTCGGCCGTCCGCGGCAGCTTCGCGGTCTGCGCGTCGAGCGCAGCAACCAGACCCATCGAGACCAGACTCATCGAGACGAGACATCGACCGATCATGACGCGACCTCCGCGGTAGTGTCCGGCTTCTTCGACCGCCGCAGCGAAGCGGTCAGCCGATCGTCTATCGAGCCAGCGGATCGGGCCGGATCTGGAACTTCGCGATCTTTCCCTTCGTGCCCTTGCCGCCTTCGATGTGCCAGACGAAGTGCGTGCCGTAGTTCGCGTACAGCGCGCGGCCCTTCCACCCGCCGTTCGGATCGTCGATGCGGCCGTCCATCCCGCGTGAATAGAAGCCGAGCGGATACGGCACGCGCAGCGTCGTCCACGTCCTCGTCTGCGGGTTCAGCACGAGCAGCGCGTCCGAGTTCGACCCGTTTGCGATTGGGGTGTCGGCGCCGAAGCCGGCGATGTCGTGACGGTCGACCCAGTTGTAATAATGGAAATCGGCCGGGATGTCGGTGCCCTTCAGCTTCGGACCGTCGGTCTGATACAGCGTCCACCCTTCCCGGCACTGGCTGCCGTCGGTCTTCGCGGGCCCGTTCAGATCGGTGCACTTCCGCACGTCGAAGCTGGCCAGGTGGCTGCTCGCCGCGAGCGCAGTCCAGACGACGCCGTGGCTGTCGATGTCGACGCCGCGCGGGTCGAAGCCCGGCTCGGGCACCTTGAAGATCTGCGTCTTGCACGATGCCGGCGCGTTGTCGCCGCGCTGCAGACGGATCAGGAAGCCGGGATACCGCTCGGACACGCCCCACACCGTGTCGTCGACCGGACTCGGGATCACGGAGTACATCGGGTAGTTCACCATCGTGTCGAGCGTCGGATCGAATGCCGCTGCGGCGCCGCGTCCGGCGGCTGCGCCGCGGCCCGGAGCGCCGGCGCCGCCGGTGGCGGTGTCGCCCTGATACAGCTGCGAATCACCGCCCCGTCCGGCCGGCATGTTCCACGGCTTCGTGATCTTGCCGTCGCCGTTGGTGTCGAGCACCTGGCCGCACCAGCCGCCGGCTTTCTGCTCGTCGTGCGTCTGGTCGTAGATCTTGGTGTCGATCCACCCGAACATCGGACCGGTGAGCTCGTTGAAGTACACCGTCTCATCGGGGTCGTTGTCGAACTGGAGATGGTGGGTCGCGAAGCAGGTGTCGATGAGCGTGAAGGAGCCGGTCTTTGGATCGTAGAACGACGCCTGCCGTCCGCTGGCGCGCAGCGGGAACCACTCGGCGTACTTGTTCGAGGGATCGCTGCACCACGCCGGATCCTGATTGGCGCGGATCTTCGACGTCATCCACACGCGGCCCTTGCTGTCGAACATCGGATTGTGCGGATCGGCCGGATCGTACGGAGGATTGCCCCACAGATGTTCGTCGCCCCAGTGAATCGACGGCCGGTTCGGCGCCGGGAAGCGAGACGGGACCTTTTCCTTCGGTTCGCGCGTGGGGATGTCGAGCGCGACCGTGCTGTTTTCCTTCGGGTTGAGGACGACCAGCTGGCCGTGGCCGGCCGAGACCGCGTAGATCGGACCGTTCGCGTTCAGCGTCGGGTGATTGCGATCGGTCGAGATCTCGTCGTGCATGAACGAGTGGTCGTCGCCGACGTCCCACAGCGTGACGACGACGTTGCGCTCGACACCTTTCGGCCGGGCGGGCGCCGGCGGCACGTCGCCCCTGGCGACCCGCTCGGTCCAGTCGGCGTAGGTCTTCAGCGATCGCTCCTTGCCCTGGTTCGTCAGGACGCCGTACATCGAGTTGCCGCGCACGCCGGTGCCCAGCCGCCACTCCCATGCCTCGGCGTGCGTCTTCAACTCCGGCTTGGCCTTCAGCACGTCGTCGACGGTGCGTGTGAGCTGGTTGCCCAGCTGATGACAGAAGTTGCAGTCGGACTTCAGTGAGTTGATCCAGTGATTCTGCGTCAGCATCGCCGGCCCGAGGCCGTTGCCCTGCGCGCCGGTGCCGGGAAATTCGGACTTCGCCGGCGGCTCGAGGAGGGACAGCCAGTAGTTGCCGGGATAGACCTTCGCGGCTTCCTGCGGACTCGTCGCCGGCTTCGCGTGCAGCGTCACGGCACTGGCCGCCGGCTTCATCTGCACCGGCGTCGAATCGACGAGGCCGTAGCCACGCACCCAGACGCGATACGTCGCGCCCGGAAGATCCGGCACCAGGAAGCGGCCCTGATCGTCGGTGACGACGATCTTGATGAAGTTGGTCGGGAGATCCCTGGTCTCCGCGATCACCCATACGCCCGCTTCGGGGCCCTGAGCGCCCTGCACCACGCCGGTCATGTAGTTCACGGCAGGCGCGTTTTGAGCGCCGCGCTGCGCTTCCACCAAAGCGATCGGCATGAAGCACAGCAGCGTGATGAGTACCCGCGATCGCGTGACGGCCTTCATCGCAGTCCTCCGGTTCGCGTCGTTGCGCGGCAGTATAGGCGCCGGCCCGAACGCCCGCAACGTATAGTTGGCCGTGTCTCTACCGCAGGATGCTCAGGTCGAGATGGTGGTCAAGGTCGGCGGCAGCCTGCTCTCGGAGATCCAGCGTCTCGATGCGGTGCTCGCCATGGTGGCCGACGCGGCGCGCGCGCGGCGCCTCCTCGTTGTTCCCGGCGGAGGGCCTTTCGCCGATGCGGTTCGCTCCGTCGATCACCGGATCGGGCTTCCGGATGACGCGGCGCACTGGATGGCCGTGCTGGCCATGGATCAGTACGCCCACGTCCTCGCGGCGCGTCTGTCCGGTGGGGTGCTTGCCGGAGACCAGCGCGAGATCGCCGGCGCATTCGCCGGCGGCCGGGTCCCGGTCCTCGCGCCGTCGCGCTGGCTGCGCGACGCCGATCCGCTGCCGCACTCGTGGGACGTGACGAGCGACAGCATCGCGGCCTGGCTCGCGGGTGCGGCCGGCGCGCGCCGCCTGGTCCTCGTCAAGCCGCCTGGCGTCGACCGCCCTGACGAGGCGGTCGATCCGTACTTCCCGCGCGCGCTGCCGGCGGGTGTCGAGGTGATGGTGATCGCGGCCGATCAGATCGTCGCGTTGCGATCGGCCCTACATCTATCCGCGTATCCGCGCCGCGCTACGACAATCCCAGAAGCCGAATCGCATTCTCCTTGAGGATCAGCGGCCGCACCTCGTCCTTGATCCCGATCGTCGCGAAGTCGGCGAGCCATCGCTCCGGCGTCAGCCATGGATAGTCGGAACCGAACATCACCTTGTCCTTCAGGCGCGAGTTGGCATATTGCACGAGCGTCGGCGAGAAGTACTTCGGCGACCAGCCGGACAGATCGATGAACACCTGCGGCTTGTGCAGGCAGATCGAGATCGCTTCGTCCTGCCACGGGAAGGAAGGATGGGCCATGACGATCGGCATGTCCGGAAAGTCCACGGCGACGTCGTCGATTGGCATCGGATTGCCGTATTTGAGCCGGATGCCGCCGCCGCCGCGCGCGCCGCTCCCGATTCCGCTGTGCCCGGTGTGGAAGATCACCGGCAGCCGCGCTTCGGCGAACACCTCGTACAGCGGGTACGCGATCGGATCGTTGGGGAAGAACTCCTGCACCGGCGGGTGCAGTTTCAGGCCGCGTGCACCCGCAGCGATCAGGCGCCGCGCCTCGCGGACCGCTGCCGCGCCGCGCGCCGGGTTGATGCTCGCGAAGGGAATGACGACGTCGGGATGCGCCGCCGCGAACTCGAGGACCGCGTCGTTCGACACGTGCGGCATGCCGCTGAGCGATTCATCGACGGTGAAGAGGACGCACGCCATACGCAGCGAACGGTAATAGTCGGCGAGGGCAGGCGATCCTGCCCCGGCGCCGCGCTTGAAGTAGGCTGCTGCATGCCGTGACGCCTCGGTGTCATCGCCGCTCGGTTCGAGATGAACGTGCACGTCGATCGCGGTCAGCGTGGCAGGGTCGATGGCATTCATCGGGCGCTCATCGTCGATTCGCAGCAACGTGACAGACGATCACGCGCGGCGACGGCGGATCGCGGTACAACTCGTCGACGAGCGCGGCGCGGTTCGTGAGCAGCGCCTTCTGATTCAAGGATCCCTTGACGGTCATCTCCTCCGACGCCAGCGATGGCGGCTCGTCGAGCAGCAGCGCGCGCGCCACGTAGGTGGAGGTGCCGGTGCCGTCGCACGCCACCTCTGCGATCGCACGACTGACGGCATCGACGACGCGGGCGTGGCAGAGAACGTCGGCCGGCGTCGTGCCAGCCGTCGCGCCGGCGAGCGCGCGGCAGACTGCGAGATTGGGCACGATGAGGGCGCCCGGATACGGTCGATCGTGGCCGGCGATGACCACGTCCTGCGCGCAGCCGGCGGCAGCGGCGAGCAGACGCGCGCGCAGCGGACCGACGCGGACCCAGGTGCCGGTGGACAGCTTGAAGTCTTCCGCGAGGCGTCCCTCGAAGAGGAGTCCCGCATTTGGATCCCCGTCGTCCACGAACCGCATCGCGTCGCCGAGCTTGTAGAAGCCCTCTTCGTCGAACGCGGCGTGCGTGAGCGCTGTATCGCGCCAGTATCCGGGGGTGACGTTCGGGCCGCGCACCCGTGCCTCGAACGTCGCGCCGACGGGCACCAGCTTCAGCTCGAGGCCGGGCGCTGGCAGACCGATGACTCCAGCACAGGCGCCGCGTGCGCCCGTGCTCAACGCGAAGGGCGCGGTCTCCGTCGCGCCGAAACCGCTCATGATCAGGATCTCGTCACCGCACGCCTCGATCGCCACGTCGCGCAGCTCGTTCCAGAAGCGCTGGCCGAGCCCGGCGGCCGCATAGAAGAGCAGCCGCAGCCGGGCGAAGAACGTCTCGCGAAGCGCCGCGTCGCTGCGGAGGTACGGCATCAGCAGCTCGTACACGCGCGGCACGGCGAAGTGTACGGTGCACGGCACGTCGCGCAGGTTGCGCACGGTTTCGTCGAATGCGCCCGGCAGCGGCCGTCCACCGTCGATGTACAGAGTCCCGCCGTTGTAGAGCACGATGCCGAAGTTGTGATTGCCGCCGGCCGTGTGATTCCACGGCGACCAGTCGCACAGCACCAGCGGCTCGTCCTGCAGGAAGAGCAGCACCGATCGCAGCATCTCCTGGTTGGAGCAGAGCATCCGCTGCGTGTTGATCACGCCCTTCGGCGATCCCGTCGAGCCGGACGTGAAGAGGACTTTGGCAATCGCGTCCGCCGTGACGCGCCGGTACGCGGCCTCGACGGCGCTCGTCGCCTCGGTCGACGCGATCTCGGAAAAGGCGGTCGCCGCCCTGCCGCCCGGTACGCAGGTGACCAGCTCGGCGTCGCGCGAGAGCGTTTCCGTAATCGCGCGCTCGAAGAGCGGACCGTCGGCAGCGAAGACGAGCGCCGGCTCGATCAGTCGGACGATCCGGCGCAGCGCAGCGAGGTCGGCCGACTGCAGCGAGTACGCCGGCGCGATCGGCGCGTAGGCGACGCCGACGTGCATTGCCGCCAGCGCCAGCAGCGCGTGCTCGAGGCTGTTGCCCGACAGAATCACGATGCGGCGATCCGTCGACAGGCGGCGATCGAGGAGCGCCTGCGCGATTCGTCGCGTCGTGTCGAACGCATCACGGTAGGTGATTCGCCGCCACGCGCCGCTCGCGTCGCGGTCGGCGAGGAAGATGCGATCCGGCGCGCGGCCGGCCCAGAATTCGAGGCGCTCGGTCAGCCGCTCCGGGTACGGACCGAGCGGAAGCGTCGGCCTCACATAGCGCACGCCGTCCGCGCCGGCGAATACTGTCGCCTCGATGGGCGCGATCCTGACGGCTCTCATCGGTGCTGCGACGCGTCGAACGACGGCAACCGATCGAAGCCCGGCCCGCGCGCCCGCACGGCATTGAGTGCGGTGACACTGGGCGCGCCCGTCGGAAGACGCTCGCGCAAGTCCCGGACGCGGACCGCCGACACGCGGCCGGTGCGGCCGCCCTCGCATGCAGCGCCGCGAACGCCGGCGATGTCGGCACCGGCATCGCTCGCGAACGTCAAGTCCTCGGCGGCGAGCCTGCCGGCGACCGCCACGAACAGGCTGCGCATGTGCGCGTGCGCGATCCAGGCGGCCAGGTCATGAGAAGCGACCAGCGCGCGCAGGCCTGGGCCGTTCTTGTCGGCAGTGTCGAGGAGCACCCCGCGCGCGCCGACGCGAAATGCGAGATCGATCAGCATGGCCGGTCCGTCCCGCGTCCTGTCCCTGTCCGCATAGGCAACCAGGACCAGCGCGCTCGCTCCGCCGCCGCCGGCGACAACGCCCCGCCGAGCCGCGGCAGCGAGCGCGGTGGCGCGCATGTCGATCGCCGGCGCGCCCACGTCGACCTTGACGAATCGGGCGCCGGCGGCTGCGAACGCGAAGCTGGTTCGTTCGGCGTCGGACTCGGAGGCGGCGCCGCCAACCGCGGCGGTCACCGGCCGGCCGCTTCCGACCGCCTCACGGATCTCTCTGAACACGTCGAGCGTGACGGCACCGAGCGCGCCCGCGAGCGGATCCTTTGCGTCGATGATGTCGGCGCCGCCGTCGAGCGCGGCTGCCGCGTCGACACCGTCCGCGACGCTGACCAGCAGGTGCATCGTGCGGCTACTGTATCATCTGCCGTCATGTCCGCCGCGCCGCTGACCGGCCGCACTGTGCTCGTCACCGGCGCCTCGAGCGGAATCGGCAAGGCGATCGCGATCGCCGCCGCGCGCGCCGGTGCCGACGTCGCGATCACGTTCCGTACGAACCCGCAGGGCGCGGAGGACGTGCAGCGCGCGATCAGCGCGCTGGGGCGGAGAACGTCGGCGATTCATCTCGATCTCGCCAGCGCCGCATCGCTCGCCGACCTCGGGCCGAGCGCCCGCCGCGCGCTCGGCCGCGTCGACGCCTGGATCAATAACGCCGGCGCCGATATCCTCACCGGAGACGGCGCCGCGCTGTCGCGCCTCGAGAAACTCGACCGCTTGATCGCGGTCGACCTGCGCGGCACGATGCTGGCGTCGTGGCAGGCGGCCGACATGCTCGCGGCCCAGGCCGACGGCGGCGTCATCATCAACATGAGCTGGGATCACGTGATTACCGGCATGGCGGGACAGAATCCCGAGCTGTACTCGGCCGTGAAGGGCGGCATTCTCGCCTTCAGCAAGTCGCTCGCACGATCGGTCGCGCCGCGCGTGCGCGTGAACGTCATCGCGCCCGGTTTCATCGAGACCGGGTTCGGCGAGCAGGCCGACGAGGAGTGGAGGCGCCAGGTCGTCGAATCGACGCCGCTCGGCCGCTGGGGCACGCCCGACGACGTGGCCGGCGCAGCGGTGTTTCTGGCGTCGCCGGACGCGGCGTTCCTGACCGGCCAGACGATTCTGGTCGGCGGCGGCGTCGTGATGTGAGGGTCACATGGCAGAGAAGGAACCGGTCTATTCGCAATCCGAGATCGACCAGCACCTCCGCGATCTTCCCGGCTGGTACTTCGAGGACGGCTGGATTCGCCGCGTCTACAAGACCGACGGCTGGCCGACCACGCTGATGCTCGTCGGCGCGATTGGCTACTGTGCGGAGGCGGCGTATCACCATCCCGATCTCTCCGTCACCTGGGGACGGGTGACGGTGAAGCTGTCCACGCACAGCGCCGGCGGCATCACGGAACGCGACTTCGCGCTCGCCCGCAAGATCGAGGAGATCGTGTTGTGGCGCCCCGCCGCTGGCGGTGCGCTCACCGGCACGCCGAACAAGTTCGTGCGCAGCGGCGACCCGCGTTGAGCGAGCCGCCCGGCCGTCCCCCCGCAGATTCGCGACGGATCCTCTTCGTCACCGGTCGGCTCGCCGAACCGGCGCTGCGGCGTGTGCTCGCCGAGATGTCGCCCGGATTTTCGTACGACGTGGCGGTGATGGGCATCACCGTCGCTGCGCTGATGACCACCGAATGGATCGCCCGATCGCTGGCCGTGCCGCCCGGCACCGATCTCGTGCTGATTCCCGGGCTGTGCGAAGGCGATCCTGCCGCGATCGCCGACAAGGTCGGCGTCGTCGTCGAAAAGGGGCCGAAGGACCTGCGGGAGATTCCGTCGCATTTCGGGCGTGCCGCCTCGGCGCACGAGTACGGCGTGTGGGACGTCGAGATCGTCGCCGAGATCAACGACGCACCGAGGCTGTCCCTCGACGTCGTGCGGAAGACGGCGGACTATTTCCGCGAGTCGGGCGCGGATGTCATCGATGTCGGCTGCGTGCCCGGCGTCCCGTTTCCGGCGCTTGGCGAGGTGGTGCGCGCCCTGGTGTCGGCCGGGATGCGCGTGAGCGTCGACACCTTCGACGCGGACGAGATTCGCACCGCGGTCGCCGCGGGCGCGGAGCTCGTGCTCAGCGTGAACGGCTCGAACCTCGACGTCGCGCGCGATCTCGCCGGCAGCGGCGCGCGCGTGGTGGCGGTGCCGGAGCTCGGTGGCGGACTCGACACTCTCGATCCGATCGTCGACCGGTTGCAGCAGTGGGGCGTCGGCTATCTCATCGATCCGATTCTCGAGCCGATTGGCTTCGGCTTCATGGCGTCGCTCGAGCGCTACGCCGAGGTCCGCCGCCGCTACCCGGAGGCGCCGATGCTGATGGGGATCGGCAACCTCACCGAGCTGACCGCCGCGGACTCGACCGGCGTGAACGCGCTGCTGCTGGCGATCTGTCAGGAGCTCGGCGTCCGCACGGTCTTGACCACGGAAGTCATTCCGTGGGCGCGCGGCGCGGTGCGCGAGGCGGACATCGCACGACGCCTCATGTACTACGCCGTCACGCGGCACACGATTCCGAAAGGGGTGGACGATCGGCTGGTGACCGTCAAGGATCCGGCCGTGCTCACGTTCAGCGAGCAGGAGCTGCGCGCGCTTCACGCGCAGATCACCGACCCCAACTTCCGCATTTTCGCCGACCGCGAGAGCATCACCGTCCTCAACAACCAGCGCTTCGTCCGCGCGACCGATCCGGCGCGGCTGGTCGATCTGTTCGCCGAGCTCGACGTCACCGAGCCGACGCACGCCTTTTATCTGGGCCGCGAGCTCGCGAAGGCGAGCCTGGCGGTGACGCTCGGCAAAACCTACCGGCAGGAGGGCGCGCTGTCCTGGGGCTATCTCACGCCTGGCGACGAGCCGGCTGCCGATCGCGTCAAGCTGACGCAGCGATCGAAGCCCGGACCGCCTGCACCGCGATCGTGATCATCGAGACGATCGTCACGACCGTCGGGCCGGACGGCGGCGTCAACGTCGCGCCGATGGGCGTCGAGTGGGCCGACGAGATCATCATGCTCAAGCCGTTTCTCGATACGGCGACCTACCGCAACGTCACCGCGACCGGTGCGGCCGTCGTCAACCTGACCGACGACGTGCGGGTGTTTGCGCGGGCGGCGATTTCCAACCCGGTCTGTCCGACCGTGCCCGCGGTGAAGGTGGGTGGCGTCGTGCTCGCCGATTGCTGCACCTGGCGCGAGCTCGAGGTGCGATCGATTGACGCCACGCCGCCGCGATCGCGGATCGAGACGGCGGTGGTGCACCGCGGCGCCCGTCGCGAGTTCGTCGGCTTCAACCGCGCGTGCCACGCGGTGCTCGAAACGGCGATCTACGCGACGCGGCTGCACATCCTGTCGCGCGCGTTCGTCGAGAGCGAGCTCGTTCGACTGCAGACGATCGTGGACAAGACCGCCGGGCCGCGCGAGCTCGAGGCGATGGCGATCCTCGCCGAGTACATCCGCTCGGCGCCGCGGGACCAGGGGGCGCCGTGACCGCCGACACGGTGTTCGTCGAGGCGGCGGCGCGCCTGCATTTCGGCGTGCTCGATCTGCGCGGCGCACGCGGGCGATGGTTTGGCGGTATCGGGGCGGCCGCGCCGGCGCCGACGCTCCTCGTCTCGGCGCGCTCCGCCGCGACAGTGACGGTCAGCGGCGACGATGCCGAGCGGGCGGCCGGCTTCGCGCGTGCGTTCCTCGCGCACTACGGGCTGAACACCGGCGCGTCCATTTCGGTCCTCCGCGCGCTGCCGGCGCACGCCGGCCTCGGATCGGGAACGCAGCTCGCGCTCGCCGTTGCCCGCGCGCTCGCGGAACTGCATGGCACGGACGCGACGGCGGCCGCGCTTTCCGCGGCGGTCGGCCGCGGCCGGCGATCGGCGGTCGGCACCTGGACGTTCGAGGGAGGCGGTCTCGTGGTCGAGGGTGGTCGCCGCGCGGGCAGCGACGCGATCGGTCCGCTGATCGCGCGCCTTCCGTTTCCGCGGTCCTGGCGGTGCGTCGTCGCGGTGCCGCGGCGGGCCGCCGCGATCAGCGGCGAAGACGAAGCGGAGGCGCTCGCATCGCTGCCGCCGCCGGCGGATGGCGAAGCCGAACAGATCGCCCATCTCGTGCTGATGGCGCTGCTCCCGGCACTGGCGGACGGCGATCTCGCGACGTTCGGTCGATCGCTGACGGCAATTCAGCAGGTCACGGGACAGTGGTTCGCGCCGGTGCAGGGCGGCGCCTTTGCGCGCGGCCCGAGCGAGGAGCTGGTGCGGCACATGGTCGAATGGGGCGCCTCGGGCGTCGGCCAGAGCTCGTGGGGCCCTGCCGTCTACGGCGTCGTCGACGGCGACGACGCTGGCACGCGATTGGCGGACTGCGTCCGCACCGCGCTCGATCGTTGCGGCGGAGGCAACGTGTACGAGGGCGCGTTCCGCACCGAAGGCGCGCGCGTGTGGCGGTCCGATCGCCTCTAAGGAACGCGTTCCATCCCGCGCGCCCTGAGCATCGGCTCCACGGCCGGAGACATCAGGAACGCAATCAGCGCGCGCGCCGCCTCGGCGTGCGCAGACGCCGAGCTGATGCCGGCAACCATGGTTGAGTAGTCCTGCACCGGCGGAGGGAAACTTCCGCCGAGCTCGACTCCCGGGACGAAGAGAATCTCGCTGATCGGCTGCACGCCGAATTCGGCCTCGCCGCGGGCCACGGCTTCACTCACATCCGTTCCCGTGACCACTGGTTTCAACTTCGGCGCGAGCCGATCGGCCAGGCCGAGGCGTGCGATCAGCGCGCTGAAAAACAGCCCGCCTGCGCCTTCCCTGGCGAATGCGATGGACGTCGCCGACAGGAGCGTGCCCTTCAAGGCATCCAGTGTGCGAAGGTCGGGCTTTGGCGCCCCGCGGCGTATGGCTATCCCGAAACCTGACCGGGCGACTGCTGCGCGCGTCTGCACCGCGATCGTGCCGGACTCGATGAGCGCATCGATGACGGGCGGGGTGACGATCGCGACGTCGAAGCGTTCCCCGGACTCGATCCGCTTCTTCAGCTCCGACGATACGCTGTAGCTGATCGCCAGCCGATTTCCCGTTGCCTGCTCGAACCGGGGAGCCGTCTCGCTCAAGACGGCCCTCAATCCATTCGAGGACAGCACGGTGACCGCTGGACCGTCTGCGACGCCGGCAACAGCGCTCGCCAGAAGGAGAGCAGCAACGGCGATCGGCACTCGACGTATTCGGGACATGATCGGACGGGCGCCACGATAACACGGAGATTCGAGCGGCGGGCCCGCGCTCGACTTGAGGCGCCGCGCGCGCCTAAAGCAGAATACGCCCCATGTCCGAGACGTCGACTGCCTCCGCTCCTCAGGTCACCGATCGCGCGTGGAAGACGCTGGAAGGCGCCTACGATTTGCAGATTCACGTCGGGCCCGACGTGATTGCCCGCCGCATCGACGACATCGACTGCGCCAGAGAGTTTCTCGCGCACGGGATGAAAGGGTTCGTGCTGAAGTCGCACTACGTCCAGACCGGCGAGCGCGCGCAAGTCGTGACCAAGGCGGTGCCGGGCAGCCGCGTGTTCGGGGCGGTCACGCTGAACCACAGCGTCGGCGGGCTGAACCCGGTCGCGGTCGAGCTCGCCGGGCGCACGGGCTGCAAGATCGTCTGGATGCCGACGGTCGACGCGAAGAACGAGACCGCCGGGCGCCCCGACGGCGGCAGCGAGAAGCTGCCGTTCTGGGCGAAGATTCAGCGCGAGCTCGCGGCCGAGGGCATCTCGCCGCCGCCGTTGTCGGTCGTCGACGACGCCGGTGAGCTCACCGAGCCGGCGCGCCGCTGTCTCGAGCGGATCGGCAAGCACAACATGATCCTCGCGACCGGCCATCTCGGCCGGACCGAGATCTTCACGCTCGTGCGCGCCGCGCCGGCGCTGGGCGTCAGGAAGGTCGTCGTCACGCACGCGGAGTTCCCCTCGCAGAATCTCACCGGCGACGAGCAGAAGGAGCTCGCCGACCTCGGCGCGATCATCGAGCACTGCTTCACGACCTACTGCACGGCGAAGGCGCCATGGGAATCGGCGTTCGCGAACATCCGCAGGGCTGGCGTGTCGCGCGCGCTGATCTCGACCGACCTCGGACAGACGATCAATCCGCCGGTCGCGGAGGGGTTCGCCATGTTCGCCCAGCGCCTGCTCGATGCCGGCTTCAGCGCCGATGAGGTCCGCACGATGGCGGTAACCAACCCGGCGCGGCTGCTGGATGAGTAGGGCTGGAAGGGCAGGAAGGGTCGGAAGGGCTGGAGGGGCAGGACCAATCCTGCCTGTCCTGCCTGTCCTGCCGATCCCGGTCCTGAACTGCCATTGCAGTATGATTCGCAGGCGATGAACATCTCCCTCGCCGGGACCGGCGCGATGGGCGTCATCCACATGAAGGCGCTCAAGAAGATCGCCGGCGTCGACGTGGTGTCGGTCAACAGCCGCACCGAGCAGAGCGGTCAGGCGTTCGCGGCGGAGTGGGGCATCCCGCACTACTCGACCAGCCTCGAGGAATCGATCGATCGGCCGGGTGTCGACGCGGTGATTCTCACGACGCCGAGCGCGATGCACGCCGATCAGGCGGTGCTGGCGCTTGGCCGAGGCAAGCACGTCCAGGTCGAGATTCCGATGAGCCTCAACCTCCCCGACGCACGGCGGATCGTCGACGCCGCGAAGAAGTCGGGGACGATCTGCATGATCACGCACACCCGCCGTTTCTCGTCGCCGCATCGCGAGATCCGCCGGCGCGTCAAGGACGGCACGTTCCACCTCCACCACATGGTCGTTGAGACCTATTTCTTCCGGCGCGAGAACACCAACATGCATGGCCAGCCGCGGTCGTGGGTGGACAACCTGCTGTGGCACCACGGCTGCCACTCGGTCGACCTCGCGCAGTGGATCCTCGACGAGCCGGACTTCCAGGCGTGGGGCCAGAAGGGACCGGACCATCCGTTGCTCGGCATCCCGATGGAGATGACGGTCGGCATGAAGTCGAAGAAGGGCCCGCTCTTCTCGATGGCGATGTCGTTCAACAACAAGGGCCCGTTCGGCGGCTTCTATCGCTACATCGGCGAGGAGGAGACCTACAAGGTGTATCGCGATTCGATGACCGACAGCGACGGCAGGGAGGTGTCGCTCGACGGCACGACGGCGTTCGACCGGCAGGACGTCGAGTTCACGAGCGCGATCCGCGAAGGCCGCGAGCCCGAATCGAGCGCGGCAAGCTGTCTGCCGACAATGGCGCTGCTCGATCGGATCGACAAGGCGATGGCGGGGTAGGTCGCGTGGGTCAGGTAGGTCGGGTAGGCCAGGTAGGTCGGAACTCTTCGACCCGCCGGATGCATCCGACCCACCTGACCGACCTGACCCACCCGGCCGACCAGACTCATGATCATCGACTGCCACGGTCACTACACGACGGCGCCGAAGGCGCTGCAGGCCTATCGCGACGCACAGCTCGCCGAGCTGAAGACGAAGCCGGCTCCAGGCGCGCGAACGAAAGGCACCGTCTCGATCACCGACGATGAGATCCGTGAGAGCCTCGAGAACGCCCAGCTGAAGTTCCAGCGCGAGCGCGGCACCGACGTGACGATCTTCTCGCCACGTGCTTCGGCGATGGCGCATCACATCGGCGACGAGACGACCAGCCGCCACTGGTCGCAGCACTGCAACGACCTGATCGCGCGCGTGTGCGCCCTGTACCCGAAGAACTTCGTCGGCGTGTGCCAGCTGCCGCAGTCGCCCGGCGCCACTCTGGACGGATCGATCGCCGAGCTCGAGCGCTGTGTCGACGAACTCGGGTTCATCGGCTGCAACCTCAATCCCGATCCGTCGGGCGGTTACTGGACGTCGCCGCCGCTCACCGATCGCGCGTGGTATCCGCTCTACGAGAAGATGGTCGAGCTCGACGTGCCGGCGATGGTCCACGTCAGCTCCTCGTGCAATCCGAACTTTCACGCGACCGGCGCCCACTACATCAACGCGGACACGACGGCGTTCATGCAGTTCCTCACCGCCGACCTCTTCAAGGACTTCCCGGCGCTGCGCTTCGTGATCCCGCACGGCGGCGGCGCGGTGCCGTACCACTGGGGACGCTACCGCGGGCTCGCGCAGGACCTGAAGCGGCCGCCTCTCGCCGATCTGATTCGCGACAACGTCTTCTTCGACACCTGCGTCTATCACCAGCCCGGCATCGATCTGCTGGCGACGGTCGTGCCGGTCGCCAACATCCTGTTCGGATCGGAGATGGTCGGCGCCGTTCGCGGCATCGATCCCGAGACCGGGCACTATTTCGACGACACCAAGCGCTACGTCGACGCGCTGCCGCTCGGCGACGCCGACAAGCGCAAGATTTTCGAAGGCAACGCGCGCAGGGTCTACCCGCGAATCGCGAGGGCGATCGCATGAAGCCGACAATTGTGCGGAAGATCCGCCGGCCTGACGCCGATGCCGTCGCCACGCTCCGGCAGCTCGGCGTCGCAACGGTCCACGAGGCGCAGGGGCGCACCGGCCTGATGCGCCCCTACCTGCGGCCGATCTATCCGACCGCGCGCGTGGCGGGGCCGGCCGTGACCGTCTCCTCGCAGCCGGGCGACAACCTGATGATTCACGCCGCGCTCGAGCTGTGCCAGGCCGGCGACGTGCTCGTGGTGACGACGACGTCGGAGTCGACCGACGGGATGTTCGGCGAGCTGCTCGCCGTGTCGTCGCGCGCCCGCGGTGTGGTGGGCCTCGTGATCGACGCGGGCGTGCGCGACGTCACGGACATCACGGCGATGGACTTTCCGGTCTGGGCGAAGGCGATCAGCGCGCAGGGCACGGTCAAGGCGACGCCGGGATCGGTGAACGTGCCGGTGGTCTGCGCCGGTGCTCTCGTGCACCCCGGCGACGTCATCGTCGGGGATGCGGACGGCGTGTGTGTCGTGCCGCGGGAAGCGGCGGCCGAGGTGGCGCGCCTCGGCACCGATCGGGTCGCCAAGGAAGAGAAGACGCGGCAGCGGCTGCGCAACGGCGAACTGGGTCTAGACTTCTACGGGTTTCGAGCGAAGCTCGCGGAGCTGGGCGTGCGGTACGTGGACGAAGAGTAGTCAGGTAGGTCGGGCGGGTCGGGTAGGTCAGGCGGGTCGGAATGCTCGAGAGATCTGTTACCTGGCGGAGCGTCCAGGCAGGTCGAGAGTTCCGGCCCACCAGGCCCACCTGGCCGACCTGACCCACCCGACCAAGGGAGACAGAGATGGGGGAGATTGTCGCAGCGGTCGGCACGTGCCACACGCCGTACATGTTCACTCGGCCGCCTGACGAGAATCCTGACGAGCTCGACCAGGCCGCGCGCGCGATGGCGGAACTGGGTCAGGTGCTCGACGAGACCAAGCCCGACGTCATCATCTTCATGGGCAGCGATCACGTCGAGACTTTTTCGGTCACCTGCATCCCGACGTTCGCGATCATCGCCGGCAGCCGTGCGATTGCGAAGTTCGCCGGCCGCGTCTACGACCTGCCGGTCCATCGCGAGATGGCCGAGGACTTGCTCAACAAGCTCGTCGTCGAGCACTCGTTCGACGTCGCATACTCGGAGGACGCGGAGCTCGGCCACGCGTTCGCTGTGCCGTTCGAGCATGTCATCGGCAAGCGCGATATTCCCGTGATTCCGTTCTTCACCAACGTCTACGTGCCGCCGCTGCCGACGCCGACGCGCTGCGCCGCGCTGGGGAGGGCAATCGCCGACATCGTGACAGGGCGCAAGGAGCGGGTCGCCGTCATTGCCAGCGGCGGGATGTCGCACTTCCCGGGCACGACGAAGTACCTGTCGCCCGAATTCGATTTCGATCGCTGGCTCGTCTCGCAGTTCGAGGCGGGCAACAGCAACGCGCTGCTCGAGATGACCGGCACGCAGCTCGACGAGGTCGGCAACACCGAACTGCTCACGTGGGCGATGATGTTCGGCGCGATCGGCCCGCAGCCGGGCACGCTCATCGACTACATTCCGACGTGGCACCACGGCCTCGCGATGATGCGCTTCCTGCCCGATGGCGCCACGCACGCGGCCGCCGCGAAGGTGATGGAGCAGTACGGCGGCTTCAAGTTCAAGAACCAGGGATTCCAGTTCTACAAGCATCCGCCGGCGGAGGCCTACGGGTTGAATCGCCTCCTCTTCGAAATCCGTCACAGCGGCGACCTGCGCGATCGCGTGATCGCCGACCTCGATGCCGTCGCGAAGGAGTACGACCTGAACGCGACGCAGCGCCGCGCCGCCGAGGAGCTGATCTCGGTCGGCAAGGGCGGACTGGTGAGCGAGCACGTCGGCCCGCTGGTCGAGGCCGGCGCGCATCCGCTGCAGGCGCTGATGTCGCTCCACGTGATCTATTCGATGTCGCACAAGGCGGCGAAGCCGCCGGTTGCGTCCGAGCAGGTGCGCTAGTGCGCAGCAGCGCGTTCACCCGCCGAGACCGCAGAGCTCGCAGAGGAGCGGCAGCAGCTCTGCGCTGTCAGCGGTGATCGACGGAGTCGGGATGCAGGAGGGAGACGAACGACATGGGCTCACAGTACCGCGCGGATCAGGTCGGCAGTCTGTTGCGGCCGCCGGAGTTGCTCGATGCGCGGAAGGATCCGGCCATCTCGCATCAGCAGCTGACGGCAATCGAGGATCGCTGCATCCTCGACGCGCTCAGGCGGCAGCAGGACACCGGCTTCCGGATCTTCAACGACGGCGAGCTGCGGCGCACCGGCTTCATGAGCGACTTCTACGAGTCGGTCGAGGGGCTCGACACCGGCTTCGAGGTCGAGCGCGCGTGGAAAGGGGCGCCGTCCGCGGCGGTGGTCGCGAAGGGGATCGGCGCGCCCGGCGGCGCCGTCGTCGCCAAGCTGCGACAGACGCGCCGGCTGACCAAGGACGAAGTCGACTTCCTGAAGCAGCACGCGCCCGGCGACATCAAGATGACGTTGCCGACCGCCAACCAGTTTCCGGCGATCGCCTACAAGAAGGGCGTCAGCGATCGCGTCTATCCGACCTACTCCGACTTCCTGTGGGACATCGTGCCGATCATGAAGGCGGAGATCCAGGCGCTCGTGAACGAGGGCGTCAAGTACATCCAGATCGACGCGCCGCGCTACAGCTACTACATCGATCCGAAGTGGCGGAAGTACGTCCAGGACGAGATGGGCGTCGATCCCGAGCGCGCGCTCGACGAAGCAATCGACGTCGACAACGCGTGCCTCGAGGGGGCGAAGCGCGAGGGCGTGACGTTCGCGATCCACTTGTGCCGCGGGAACAACCGCAGCCAGTGGTACGCCGAGGGCGGCTACGACCCGATCGCCGAGCGGCTCTTCAGCAAACTCAACGTCGATCGATTCCTGCTCGAGTACGAATCTGAACGGGCCGGCACGTTCGAGGCACTGCGGTTCGTGCCGCGCACCAAGAGCGTCGTGCTCGGCCTGATCAGCAGCAAGCTGCCGGCGCTGGAATCGCCGGACCATCTGCTGCGCCGCCTCGACGAAGCCAGCCGCTACATGGCGATCGAGAACCTCGCGATCAGCCCCCAGTGCGGCTTCGCCTCGACCATGGAGGGGAACCTCCTGAGCGAAGAAGAGCAGTGGCGCAAGCTGCAACTGGTCGTCGACACCGCGCGCAAGGTCTGGAAGGACGCGTGACGGTCGGGTTCATCGGCTTCGGCGAGGCGGGATCGGCGATCGGCGGCGGCCTGCGGACGGCGGGCGTCGAGCGGATCGTCGCCTACGACATCGCCGCCGACGATCGGCGGCTCGGACCGACGATCCAGGAGCGGGCGCGCCGCACCGGCACGGCGCTCCTCGCGTCGCCAGCCGCGCTCGCACAGGCGAGCGACGTCATCTTCTCGACGGTCACCTCGAGCTCCGCGCTCGAGGCGGCGACCCAGCACGCCGGGTTCCTCGAGTCGCGCCACATCTACGCCGATCTCAACTCGGTGTCGCCGGCGCTCAAGCAGGACATCGATCGCATCGTCAGCGCGAGCGGCGCGCGGTTCGTCGAGGTGGCCGTGATGGCGCCGGTCTCGCCGTACGGTCATCGCGTGCCGATGCTGCTCGGCGGACAGGGCGCGCCGCTGTTCGCGGAGCGGATGGCGCCGTTCGGCATGCGCTGCGAAGTGCTCGCCGGCGAGGTCGGCACGGCGGCCGCCGTGAAAATGTGCCGCAGCATCGTGGTCAAAGGACTCGAGGCGCTGATGTGCGAGTGCGTGCTCGGCGCGAGCCGCTACGATGCGGGCGCGCACGTGTTCGCCTCGCTCGACGAAAGCTTCCCCGGCATCGACTGGCGGAAGCTCGCCGACTACATGATCGGACGCGTGGTCGTCCACGGGGAGCGCCGGGCGCGCGAGATGGAAGAAGTCGCGGAGACGCTGCGCGCGATCGGCGTCGAGCCGATCATGGCCGAGGCGACCGCCCGCCGCCAGGACTGGAGCGCCAGGCTGGATCTGCGATCGCAGTTCGGCCCCGAAGGTCCGAAAACCGCCGCTGAAGTCGTCGAGGTCGTTGCGCGCCTGACCGGCGCACTGGAGAGTGCCTCATGCGACGCCACATCATCGCCGCGCTGATCGCGTGCGCGTCAACCGCCCTCGTCGCACAGCGCGGCGGGCCGCCGGCTCCTTCGGGGCCGACGCCGCGCCTCGCCGACGGCACGCCGAATCTCGGCCGCGTCGCCGGCGAGAAAGGCATCTGGAACGTCCCGTGGGTCAGAAACATGGGCCTGCGCATCGACAAGACCGAGAGTGGCAGCGATCTGCCGTCGGCCGGCGGGCGTGTCGGTCTCGTCGGTCACGACATGAAGAAGGACGGCTCGAAGCTCGAGCCGATGGTCCCGTTCATGCCCTGGTCGGCTGCGGTCTACGACTACAACGTCGCGAACGAATCGAAGTACGACCCCGAAGGCTACTGTCTGCCGCCGGGCGGTCCGCGCATGATGGCGACGCCGTATCCGATGGAGATCATCCAGCTGCCCGAGCAGAAGCGGATCCTCATGACCTTCGAGGGCGCGACGCACATCTGGCGCGAGATCTACATGGACGGCCGGCCGCATCCTGCGGGCGACGCGCTGAATCCGACCTACCTCGGACATTCCGTGGGCCGCTGGGAAGGCGACACGCTGGTGATCGACGTGGTCGGCTTCAACGAAGCGACCTGGATCGATTATTCCGGTCATCCCCACACCGATCAGCTCCACGTCGTCGAGAAGCTGACGCGCCCGAACAAGAACACGCTGCACTACGAGGTGACGATCGACGATCCCGGCGCGTATACGAAGCCGTGGACCGCCGCATGGAACATTCCGTGGCGGGCGAACGGCGAGCTCGCCGAGTACATCTGCCAGGAGAACAACCAGTATCTGTGGCGGCTCACCGACGATCTCGGCCAGCCGCTGTTCGGACGCAAACCTTGATCGGCCATCAGACGATCGACGTCGGCGCGCTGCTGGACGACGCGCACTGGAGCACGTATCAGAAGCTCCTCGTCGCCGCGACGGCGACGACGATCATCCTCGACGGGCTCGACAATCAACTGCTCGGCGCGGCAGTGCCGGCGATGATGCGCGAATGGAGCCTGCAGCGGCCGGCCTTCGTCCCGGTTCAGACCGCCGGCATGCTCGGCATGATGATCGGCGGCGCGATCGGCGGCGTCATCGGCGACCGCCTCGGTCGGCGCGTCGCGCTGCTCGGCAGCGTGATCGCGTTCGGTGCCCTCACGGTCCTCGTGTCGATGTCCGGTGGCATCGCGATGCTCACGGCGCTCCGATTCCTCGCCGGGTTCGGCCTCGGCGGCGCGATGCCGAACGCGGCGGCACTGTCGTCCGAGTACGTCCCGATCAGGAAGCGCCCGTTTGCCGTCACGCTCACCATCGTGTGCATTCCGCTCGGCGGATCGCTGGCCGGCTTCATCGGCGGGACGCTGCTGCCGCGTGTCGGCTGGCGCGGGCTGTTTCTGGTCGGCGGCATTCTGCCGCTGGCGATCGCGGCGGTGCTGCTGAAGGTGCTGCCGGAGTCGCCGCGCTTTCTCGCACGGCAGTCCGAGCGCTGGCCGCAGCTGCGAGCGTTGCTGAGGCGGCTGGGCCACTCGGTACCCGACGATGCGCAGTTTGCCGACGCGACAGAGAAAGGAGTGAGCGTCTCGCCGCGTGAACTGCTGAATCCGGACCTGCGCAGCGACACGATTGCGCTCTGCGCGTCGTTCTTCTTCTGCCTGCTGACGGTCTACATCGGGACCACCTGGGTGCCGACGTTGCTGTCGGGAGCCGGCTTCGATCTCGGCACGGCCAGCTACGGTTTGACCGCGTTCAATCTTGGCGGCGTGGTGGGCGCGATCCTCGGCGCGATCGTGATCATGCGGCTCGGATCGCGGCTCACCATGCTGGTGATGGCGGCCGGCGCGATTGCCGGCGCCGTCGTCCTGGCAACCATGTCGATTGGCCCGCAGTCGGCATTCCTCGTGCTCGCGATGCTGGCGTGGACGGGCGGTCTGATCAACGCCGTTCAGACCACGATGTACGCGCTCGCCGCTCACGTCTATCCGACCGCCGTGCGTGCCACCGGCGTGGGCACCGCGGTCGCGTTCGGCCGGATCGGCGGCGTGCTCAGTCCGGCCGTCGGATCGTGGGCGCTCGAATCGGGCTCGTCGCGGTACTTCGGGCTGATGGCGGCGACGATGACGGTGGCGCTCGCCGCGCTCGCAGCCATTCGGCGGCACGTCCCCGGCGCGGTGACCATGCGGCAGCCGCAGGCCGCCGCGCGCTGATGGCCGATCGCCGACGCCGCTTCTACCGAACGCTGTACGGGCAGGTGCTGATCGCGACCGTCGTCGGTGTCTTCGTCGGCTATCTCTGGCCGGCGACAGGCGCGGCGATGAAGCCGCTGGGCGACGCGTTCATCAAGCTGGTGCGGATGATCGTCGCACCGCTCATCTTCTGCACGGTGGTGGTCGGCATCGCCGGCGCCGGCGAGGTGAAGACCGTCGGCAAAGCCGGCATCGTCGCGCTGGTCTACTTCGAGATCGTGACCACGGCGGCGCTGCTCATCGGCCTGCTGATCGTCAATCTCGTCCGCCCCGGCGCGGGGATGAACGTCGATGCTGCGCGGATCGACGCCGCGGCCGTCGCGCAGTACGCGACCGCCGGCAGAGCGCAGACGGTCACCGACTTCGTGTTGAATCTCATTCCGACGAGCGCCGTGGACGCGTTCGCGCGAGGCGACGTGATTCAGGTGCTGGTCGTCTCCGTGCTGTTCGGAATGGCGCTTCGATCGGTCGGCGCGACCGGCAGGCCGCTGGTCGATGTCGTCGATCGGCTCACCACGGTGCTGTTCAAGATCGTCGGCTTCATCATGACGACGGCGCCGATCGGCGCCTTCGGCGCGATGGCGTTCACGATCGCCAGTTTCGGGGTGGGTACGCTGGCGCCGCTGGTGAAGGTGATCGCCTGCTTCTATGCGACCTGCGCGCTGTTCATCCTGTTCGTCGTCGGCGCGATCGCGCGCGCGCACGGCTTCAGCATCTGGCGCTTCATCGCCTACGTCAGGGAAGAGATCTTCATCGTCTACGGCACCTCGTCGTCGGAGTCGGCGCTGCCGCTGTTGATGGAGAAGCTCGAACACCTCGGAGTCGGACGATCGGTGGTCGGTCTCGTCGTACCCGCCGGCTATTCGTTCAACCTCGACGGGACGGCAATCTATCTCTCGATTGCGACGGTGTTCATCGCGCAGGCGACGAACACGCCGCTCACGATCGGGCAGCAACTCGCGCTGCTGGCGATCCTGTTGATCACGTCGAAGGGCGCGGCGGGCGTCGCCGGCGCGGCGCTGATCGTGCTCGCGGCGACGCTGTCGGCGACGGGACGAATCCCGGTCGCCGGCGTCGCGCTGATCCTCGGCATTCACCGCTTCATGGGCGAGGCGATGGCGGTCACGAACCTGATCGGAAACGGCGTCGCGACGATCGTGGTGGGGAAGTGGTGCGGCGAGCTCGACACGCTGCGACTGTCGGAGCAGCTCGGCGGGTCAGCGCCGGTGCCCGCTTCACAAACGATGTAGGGCCGCGCTTACTTCTTCTTGCCGCTCTTGCCGGCGCGCAGCGACTCTTCGTACCGCTGCTGGATGCCGCGATCGACTTTCTCGAGCAACGCCTTGTCGCCCGGGTACCAGTACTGAATGTGGCAGGACTCGCACGCCTGGTCGAGGTTGTCGCCCGCGTCCCACAACTCGTCGACCTTCTTTTTCCTCACGATGTCCATCACCTCGAGGCCGACGTTTCGCAGCGCCTCGATCTTGGCGTTCCAGAGCACCGGATCGCCTTCGAGCTTCGCCTTGATTTGCGCCGGCGACAGCTCGGTCGCCTCCGGACCGCCGCTGTTGTTCTCGTCTCCCGGTGGCGCGAACGGACGCGGGATCTTGAGCAGGTAGACACCCTCGGCGAGGGTGACCGCGCCGATGCGGATCCGGTCCCAGTCGGCGTCGGTCTTCGGCGCGTGCTCGACCGTGCCGGCCTTCGTGAATTCGATCTTGACGGCGTCGAAGATGAAGTCCGAGGCCGGGTCGAGCATGTCGCGCATCAGCTCTTTCACCGACACGACCGGCTTGAGATCGCCCCAGAGTGCGGCGGCGCCAGGCGCAGTCGGCGCCGGGGCCTGCGGCGCGCGATTCTCGGCCGGTCCGGGCTTCGACGACGAGCAGGCGGAGACCACGGCAGAGGCCAGCATCGCTGCGAGCGCCGCGCGGGCACGGCGAACATGCGCTCCGGGCATAGGCGACCTGCATCATAGCCGCGCCCGGATCGGTGATCAAGAACGCCCGGTCCGCTCGCTACGTCTTGATCTCCTCCGGCGGCTCGACCGACCGGAACGCGCGGAAGAGCAGGAGGTCGTACGCGATCTTGAGCGTCCCCGCGATGTAGAACGGCACGTTGATCAGCGACGGCCTCGCAAACAGCAGGCCTGCAAACAGCGGGCTGATGGCCGCGCCGGTCGTGCGCGCGACCCCGGTGATGCCGGATGCCGCCGATCGTTCGTCGGGCGCCACCACCGCCATGGTGTACGACTGCCGCGTCGGCACGTCCATCTGGCTGATGCTGAAGCGCAGCAGGAGCATCAGCGACGCGAGCGGCAGCGTCGGCATCAGCGGAATCAGCATCAGGAGGACGTTCGACGGCAGGTGCGTCACCACCATCGTGTTGACGAGCCCGATGCGATGCGCCAGCCGCGACGCCAGCAGTGCAGACACGCCCGCGAAGGCGTTCGCCGCGAAGAAGAGCGCGCCGAGCGTCTTCGGATCGACGCCGAATCGCAGGTAGAACCAGTACGCGGCGAAGCTCTGGATCACGAACCCGCCGCCGAACGAGTCGAGCGAGAACAGCGCCGACAGCTTCAGGACCACCCGCTGCGAACGATGCAGTCCGGAAAACCTGGCGAACATCGACTGCCCGATGGCTGACGGCGCGTTCGACGCCGCCTCGACCGCAGCCGACGTGCGGCTGAAACAGAACGCCAGCACGACGCCGACGCACGCGTAACCGACGACCACGGCCCGGTAGCTGTCGACCGGTGCCCACGCCGCCTGCATCGCGTGGGTGGCGTAGCCCGCGGCGAGTGCGCCCAATGCCGTCGCCAGCGCGCCGGCGAGCGTGTACCACGCGAAGACGTCGGTCCGCGCCCGCGCGGGAACCACCTGCGAGAGCGCGGCCTGCTCGATGGGCAGGAAGGGTCCCACTTCCTGCCCGCTCGGGCTGACCACGCCGATGGTTCCGGCGATGACGAGGTACAGCATGCGGCTCGTGAACGCGAACGCGAGGCCGGCCGCGGTCATCAGCAGGGCGCCGGCGATCAGCATTCGCCGCCGGCCGATCCGATCGGCTTGCGTCGTCAGATACAGCGAGACCAGCGTGTCGCCGAGCAGCGTCGAGGTGAGCAGCAGCCCGGTGTCGGACTCGCTCAGGCCGAGGCCGACGAGATACAGGACGAGAACGACCGACAGCGCGCCGTACGCGAACAACCGGACGAAGCGCGTCGCGAACAGCACGCGGCCGTCCGCGTTCAAAGAACGGAGCGCGTCGATCACGATCGCCGCGCCGCGTCGACGGTGCGCGTCGGATCGGCGCCGCTCCAGGTGACATCGGCAGTCGGTCCGTAGATCGGCGGCACCGGACGATCGAGCAGCCGCAGATAGACGGTGAGTTGCGTGCGATGGTGCGCGCTGTGAAGGACCCGCCGCCAGAAAACCCACACCCGCGTGCGTTCCACATCGAAGAACGTCACCGGCGTCTCCCACCACTGCCGCGTCGCGCGCGCGAGGTGTGGCAGGCGTCCCCGCGCGAGATCGGCCAGACGGACGACGCAGGCGTCGACGGCGATCGGCGCGGGCACGATCGATGCCGCGTCCGGCTCGGGCAGGCCGAGGAACTCGCCGAAGAACCGCCGGCCCGACAGCAGCTCGTGCTTGAAAATGTCGCCGACGCTGGTCGACTTCGGGTGCGGCCGGTAGTCGAGCACGCCATTGTCGAACCCGCGCCAGACCGAGGCGCTCTTGTTGATCTCGCTGACGTAAATGTCGAGCAGATGCTGATGCGCCGGCTCGAATGCACGCGGGATGTCGCCCGCGTCGATCACGTGAGATGGATATGTCGCGGCCATCCACGCATCTTACCTTCGCGCCCCCGTGACGGCCGAACAGCGCGGCGTGTCGGATGTATCGCGCGAAGGCTTCAGCCGAGCGACGGCGAGAGCGTATCGTTCGCCGACACGCGTCCGGCCGCGATCCAGCCAACCCGCGTCAGCAGCGATCCAGCGAGCGCGGCCAGGCTGGCGATCCGCCGCCAGCGGCGGTTGCGCGTGGCGGCGCGAACCGTCGAGTCAGTGAGAAACGCGGCGGTTCGCAACCTGGTCGCCTCGCCTCAACGACTCGAGATACCTGAGCGCCGCGCCGCCGTGCGGACGCCGACCCGGCGCGACGTGGCAGACGAGACCTTTCGTTTCCATGATCCGGACGTTCGGTTCTTCCGAGATCGCGACGAGATCGTTCGCCGAATCGCCGGTCACGAGGCCGCGCGTGCCCCAGTGAAGACCGACCTGGTGGATCTCGCGGCCGTCGACGCGCAGCGTCGGGATGCGCGTGGTCACCAGCGCGCGCGCTTCGACGACCCCCCGCGGCGACGCGATCGTCACCGCGGCTGAATCGCGCGCGTCGAGTCGCTCATCGCCTCGATGCCGTCGCCGCGGCGGCCGGCGAGCTGAAGGCTGAAGGAGGAGCGGCCACTTCATGCGGATCTCCGCGTGTCGAGCGCCGGAACCGATTCGGTCGCGCGGCGCGGCGGCGGCGCCGGGCGGCGTACGATCAGCGGCAGCACCAGCGCAACCACCATCACCACGGCGAGGATATAGATGGCCTGGTCGTAGCGGCCGGTCGACTGGCGCAACCGGGCGATGAGGATCGGCGACGGGATCGCGGCAGCGCCCCATGCGAGCAGAATCCAGCCGTAGATGCCGCCCATGTACTTTGCGCCGAAGAAGTCGGCCGTGAACGACGGCATCGTGCCGAAGCCGCCGCCGTAGCACAGGCCGACCACCGCGAACGCGGTGCTGAAGAGCGTCAGGTTCGTCATGCTAGGCAGCATGAAGAGGATCACGGCCTGAATCGCATACAGCAAGAAGTAGACCCGGGCGCGGCCGATGTAATCCGAGACCCACGCCCAGAACACTCGCCCTGCGCCGTTGAAGATCGAGATTAGGCCGACCATGCCGGCCGCCGCGACCGGCGTCATGTGCACGAGCTGCTGCGCCATCGGCGACGCCTGGCTGATGATCATGATCCCGGCCGACACGTTCAGGAACAGCATCAGCCACAGCATCCAGAGTTGCCGGGTGCGCATCGCCTCGGCGACGGTGAAATCGTAGGTCGACGCCGCCTTCGCCACCGAGCCGGTCGGTTGCCACCCTTCGGGCCGCCAGCCCGCCGGCGGATTGCGATAGAACTGCGCGGCGAGCACGACCAGCACGAAGTAGACGGCGCCTAGAATCTCGAAGGTCGCCGGCACGCCGCGAGCAACGATCGATCGCGCCGCGAATGGGCTCATGATCAGCGCACCGGCGCCGTAGCCGGCCACCGCGACGCCGGTCATCAGACCCCGGCGATCGGGGAACCATTTCGTGATCGTCGCGACCGGCGTGATGTAGCCCATCCCCATGCCGATCCCGCCGAGCAGCCCGTAGCTGACATACAGGCCCCAGAGCGAGTGCCGCGCCGCGAAGTATCCGGCCAGCAGATAGCTCGCGCCGTAGATCACGCCGGCAACCGTCGCGACGGGACGCGGACCGGCGCGGTCCTGCCACAGCCCGCCGATGATCGTCCCGACGCCGAGAAAGGCGATTGCCAGCGTGAAGTTCAGCGACACCTCGGTCAGCGTCCAGCCGGTCGCCGAGACGAGTGGCGCGACAAAGACGCTCCATCCGTAGGCGGCGCCGAGGCAGATCTGCATGACGACGGCGGCGAACGCGAGGAGCCAGCGATTGGTGGTCATGGTGGGAGAATCGTGCACCACGACGGCAGCAACCGCGTCAGTTTTTCGCCGGGCGGCGAGGCCACGCGGCGGCTGGCTACGATTTGCTCGAGGGACCGCGCTGGATGATCGTCACGCGGACGTTCTGACGGCCGAACTGCCTTGCTGCGCCGCACCGCGGGATGAAGACGTCGATCTCGCGGCCCCTGATGCCGCGGCCGGTGTCGAGAACCGTGTACGTGCCGTCGGGTACGCCCTGCAGTCCCTGCACGCGAATCGTGCTGCCGAGCGGGATGAGGTGCGGATCGGCCGCGACACTGCCGCGCCGCGTGCGCTCGCCCGAGCCGGTGACGCCGTGACTGCAATACGCCGTCGCCGACACGCGCATCCATGGATTCGGCTTACGCTTCGGTCTGGCCTCAGCCGAAATCGCAATCAGGCTCGCCAGCATCGCGACGATTGCGACGCGCCGCGGACACATACGCCGGGTGTCTGCAAGTCGAACGCCGTCGGCCATCGTGCGCACGGCGGGTCGGGCTGACGCCAGGCACTCAGCTCAGACGTGACGAGAACAGGCTGGACAGACGCTGCGTGATTGACGCTCGGGTCCGCTAGAATCACAACCTCATGCGGAACCACAGGTTGATGGCCGTGCTCGCGCACCCTGACGATGAGTCGCTGGGTTTCGGCGGCACGCTGGCGAAGTATGCGTCGGAAGGCGTGGACGTTCACCTGGTGACGGCAACGCGCGGTCAGAGTGGCCGTTACCGCGGCCATCCTCCAGGAGACGCCGAGCATCCCGGCGCGGCGGCCCTGGCGGCCATCCGCGAGAGCGAGCTTCGCTGCGCAGCCGGCGTGCTCGGCCTTCGAGACGTCGCCGTGCTCGACTATCACGATCAGCATCTCGACCGCGCCGATCCGCGTGCCGCGATCGCCGACGTCGCCGCGCACATCCGGCGCATACAGCCCGACGTCGTGCTGACCTTCGGACCGGAAGGCGCGTACGGGCATCCGGATCACATCGCGATCTCGCAGTTCACGACCGCTGCGATCGTGACGGCGGCCGATCCGGCATGTGCCGCGGGCGACGGCGGCACTCGCGCGCCCACTCACTCGGTGTCGAAGCTGTACTACCTCGCCTGGCCGGCGTCGACCTGGTCGGCGTACCAGGCCGCGTTCAGACAACTGGTCTCGCGCGTGGACGGCGTCGATCGGCAGGCGACGGCGTGGCCGGACTGGGCGATCACGACGGTCATCGACACGCGGCACTGCTGGTCCACGGTGTGGAGCGCCGTCTCGTGCCATGAGTCCCAGATTGCCGGGTACGAGCGACTGAAAGATTTGTCGCCGGATCTGCATGAATCGTTGTGGGGCTCGCAGTCGTTCTATCGTGCGTTCAGCACGGTGAACGGCGGGCGCCGACGGGAGTCGGATCTCTTCGAGGGGCTGGCGGCTCGGGAGTAGGGGCTCGGGGCTGGCTGATTAAGGGAGGAAGGAATAGTGGGCGACTCGGTTCGACAGGCTCCGCTCGCGATGGACGCGGCGACATTTCGCGCGCTCGGACATCGGCTCGTCGATCAACTCGCGGCGTTGCTCGCGTCGGTGCCCGAGCGGCCGGTCACGCGCGACGAGTCGCCATCGACGCTTCGCGAGGCGCTGGATCTGAACGGGCCGCTGCCGGAGTCGGGCATGGACGCGGGGCCGCTGCTCGAGGAGACGGCGCGTCTCCTGTTCGATCACTCGCTCTTCAACGCGCACCCGCGCTTCTTCGGCTACGTCACGGCGCCGCCCGCGCCGATCGGGATGCTCGGCGATCTGCTGGCCGCCGCGGTGAATCCCAACGTCGGCGCGTGGACGCTGTCGCCGGCGGCGACCGAGATCGAGTCGCAGACCGTGCGCTGGATCGCGACGCTGATCGGCTATCCGGCCGACTGCGGCGGGCTGCTGGTCAGCGGCGGCAACATGGCCAACTTCGTCGGCTTCCTCGCCGCGCGCGCGGCGACAGCCGGGTGGAACGTACGCGAGGATGGCGTCGCCGCCGGGACGGGACGGACGCTGCGCGTGTATGCGTCGAGCGAGACGCACACCTGGATTCACAAGGCTGCAGACCTCGCCGGGCTCGGCACGGGGGCGATCCGCTGGATTCCGACCGACGCAGGACTTCGCATGGACGTGTCGGCGCTGCGCCGGCGCATCGGGGAGGACGCCGCGAACGGCGACGTGCCGTGTCTCGTCGCCGGCACGGCGGGATCGGTCAGCACCGGCGCGATCGATCCGCTGCGCGAGATTGCGGCGGTGTGCCGGGAGCATGGCGTCTGGTTTCACGTGGACGGCGCGTACGGCGGATTCGCGGCCGCGGTGCCGGACGCGCCGGCCGACCTGCGCGCGCTCAGCGAGGCGGATTCGGTGGCGGTCGATCCGCACAAGTGGTTGTACGCGCCGCTCGAGGCGGGCTGCGCGCTGGTGCGCGATCCGGAGCGGCTGCGCGCGGCCTTCTCGTACCATCCGCCGTACTACCACTGGAACGAGCGCGCGATCAATTACGTCGACCTCGGGCTGCAGAACTCGCGCGGCTTCCGCGCGCTCAAGGTGTGGCTCGCGCTGCGCCAGGCCGGCGCGGCGGCGTACCGCCAGATGATCGCGGACGACATCCGGCTGGCGCGCGCCATGGCCGATGCCGTGCGCCGTCACGGGGAGCTCGAGCTCACGACGCAGGAGCTGAGCATCACCACGTTCCGCTACGTCCCGCGCGATCTGCGGGCGGCGATCGGCGAGGCAGCCGCCGAGGCGCACCTCAACAGCCTCAACCGCGAGGTGCTCGATCGGCTGCAGCGCGGCGGCGAGGCGTTCGTCTCCAACGCCGTCGTCGGCGGCCGCTACGTGTTGCGCGCCTGCATCGTCAACTTCCACACGACGCTCGCCGACGTCGAGGCGGTGCCGGAAATCGTTGCGCGGATCGGCCGGATCGTCGATGCTGGTATGCGCCCGGCCGTCCCGGAACGCGTCTGACGCAGGAGGACGTATGCGCCGATCCATCGCGCTCGTCGTCGTCGTGACCACTGCCGCCGGCGCCACGCTCGCCGCGCAACCGGCGCGGACGCCGCGCGCGTGGACGGCAGCGAAGACCGCCGACGGTCAACCCGACCTGCAGGGCGTCTGGACCAACGCCACGCTCACGCCGTTCGAGCGGCCGGCGGCGCAGCGCGACAAGGAGTTTCTGAGCGAAGCGGAAGCCGCGCAGATCGAGCAGCGGGCCGCCGCCAGCCGTGAGGAAGAGGCGCCGCCGCGCGCCGGCGACGTCGGCAACTACAACCAGTTCTGGTTCGACTCCGGCGAGCACGTCGTGTCGACGCGGCGGACGTCGCTGGTCGTCGATCCGCCGGACGGCCGCGTTCCGGTGCGCCCCGAGGCGGAAGCGAGCCGCGACTACGCCAGCGCGCATCTCGGCGATTCCTACGAATTCATGAGCGTGTGGGATCGGTGCATCACGCGCGGCGTTCCCGGCGGCATGTTCCCGGCCGGCTACAACAACGCCTACCAGATCGTGCAGTCGCCCGGCTACGTGGTGATCCACTACGAGATGATTCACGAAGCGCGGATCATCCCGATCGACGGCCGCCCGCACCTGCCCGCGTCGGTCCGCTCGTGGAACGGCGACTCGCGCGGGCGCTGGGACGGCAACACGCTGGTCGTCGACACCACGAACTACAACGACAAGGGGTGGATCACCACCGCGGCGGCCGGCGGACGCATCAAGGGCATCCGCCAGTCCGAGTCGCTGCACGTGGTGGAACGCTTCGCGCGGATCGACAAGGACACGATCGACTACCAGGCGACCATCGACGATCCGAAGAGCTTCACGCGCCCGTGGACCGTCGCGATCCCGCTGCACCGCAATCCGGAGTACCGGCTCTACGAGTACGCGTGCCACGAGGGCAATCGCGCCGTCGAAGGGGTCCTGCGCGGTGCACGCGCAGCGGACAAAGAGAAGTAATTGAGAATTAAGAAGGAAGAATTAAGAATTCGTTCCCGTCTGGGACGAACGTGATCACGAATTCCTAATTCTAAATTCTCAATTCTTAACTTGGTCAGCGGCGCTCAGCAGCGCTGGTCGCAGCCCGCGGCGGCAGCAGCGACGACACGTAGGCGGCGATGTTCACCAAGTCCTCATCGCCGAGTTTGGCGACGACCGGCTTCATCAGCTCGGCCCACTCACCATGCCGGGCGCCGGTCTGCATGTCGTACATCTGCCGCACCAGGTAGCTCGGTGAGCGGCCGGCAATCCCCGGTACCGGCCCGAGACCCTTCAGATCTGCGCCGTGGCAGGTGGCGCATTCGACCGTCTTGCCGCTGCCGCCGGTCTTGGCGAGCGTCTCGCCCTTCTTGATGCTGCCGACCGGCGCGTAGGCGATGAATCCCGAGCGCGGATCGCGCAGAATCTCGGTGCGCTCCGGATTCTCGGGGGTCTCGATGATGCGCGTGCCGATCGGCTCCTTCTCGCCGCCCTCGACCGGAATCCAGATGCCGCCGCGACTGACCGTCTTGGGCACCGTGCCGGTCTCGACGACGCGGACCCACGGCGTCCACGGCATCGCGCCGAAGTACACCGCGGCTGCCTTGATCTCCTCGGGCGTCATCGCCTTCGCGTACTGAATCATCAGGTTGGTGTTCGCCTTCCGCGACTCGGAGCTCTTGCGGAGGCCGTCCTTGAAGTCGTTCATCGTCTGAATGAAGTACGACACCGGCAGGCCGGCGACCCCGGCGTTCTCCTGGCGTCCCTTGCCGTTCGGGTAGTGGCACAGCCCGCACGCGCGGACGTCAGGCCGTTTGCCGTGCGCGACGATCTCCGGCATCTGCGGATGATCGGACGGGAACCAGTCGGCGGGACCGAAGCCGTCGGAGATCTGCTGGCGCGTGAAGGTGAGCGTGCTGCCCGGCAACTGCCTTGGCGAGGTGTCGGGCGCTGCGGCAGGTGCGGCGGCGCCGCCCGGCGGAGGCTGCGGGATGGCATACGCCCAGTCCGGCATCGATGCGGCGGCGCGCGGGAACGTCGACGCGGCGCACCAGACCGCGGCGAACACGGTGACGACAACCAGCTTTCGCATGAGACGCCTCCTTGATGCGGACACCGATCGCGGTCCGGCTGAAGCCGGACACTGCCGCCGATCCCGGGTCCGGCTCATTGAATCGTTCGTACTTCGATCAAGGCACCCGCCGTGCTGTCGGTCTGCGCCTGAAATCTGATCGTGACACTCGTCTTGCCGCGCGTGAGCGATTCGGGAATCGCGTACTCCTTGTCGATCTGCTCGGCCGGGTGGTATTCGAGCGTCTCGCTGGCGATCTTCTGGCCGTCGACGAGAATGTCGAACGCGCGCCGCCGCCCCTCGCTGCCGCGGTACCCGCAGACGATCGTCGTCGGTGATGCCGGCGCCACTTTCAGCGTGTAGCTGAACCAGCCGTTGCGCGCCTCGCGCGTGCGCTGGCCTTCGAAGAATCCGTCGGTCGCGCCGTCGCTTGCCAGGTTGTGGGCGCGCTCGTGGTCGGCGTTCGCAACGGTGACGAGATCGATGGTGCGGTCCGCCAGTTCTCGGCGCCGGGCGTCGAGCATGGTCGTCGCCGCGATGCGCGAACGCCACTCGTCAGGCGAGTACACGGACCAGTACACCGTGTACCTCTGGTCGAGGATGCGATACAAGGGCACCAGCGTGACGTCATGCGGCTGTGCGAGCCCTTTCGTCCGGAACTCGAGCGGCACGGACGGATTCGGCGTGATGCTGTTCACGACGGCCTTCACGTCGCCCACGAACGCGGGAATTGGCGGCGTCTTCACACGGCCGACCTGCGGCGCGCTGGGACCGTAGCGCTTCACCCCCTCGAGGCCTTCCCTCCCGAGATCGCCGACCAGCACCATCGGGCCGTACATCACCGCGATCATCTTCGGGTTGTCCGGCATCGCCTCGGTGTGGAGGGCCATCGGCAGGCTGACGTCGAGGGTGTCGCCGCTCTTCCACTCGCGCTCGATCGTCAGGTAGGAAGCCTCCTGCCCTTCCCGCCCTTCCCGCCCTTCCTGCCCGTTCACGCGCACGCTGGCGCCGCGGGCCCAGGCCGGCTGTCGAAGCTTCACCGCAAAGCGCGCCGGCTGCGTCAGCGTCATCGTGAGGTGCGTCGCCTGTTCCTCGGGAAACCTGGTCTGCTGCCGGACGACGAGCCCTTTCTCTTTCCACGTCAGCTCGGACGGAATGAAGAGGTTCACGTAGAGAGACGAGGCGTCGTGGAAATAGATCGTATCGCCGTACTTCGCGTGGTTTTCCATGCCGGTGCCGACGCAGCACCAGAACGAATCGTTCTCGGTCGAGAACGACTTCCACGCGCCAGGCCGCAGCGGGCAGTAGTAGAGGACCATGCCGGTGGCCGGATCCTGGGACGGCAGGATGTGGTTGAAGAGCGCGCGCTCGTAGTAGTCCATCGCGCCGGCATCACCCGACCAGGCGAACACATGGCGCGTGAGCTTCAGCATGTTGTAGGTATTGCACGTCTCCGGCCCTGACGCCCCGAGGTGCTTCGAGAATTCCTCCTCGGGGAAGAACGCCTCGCCGTCGCTGTTGCCGCCGATCACGTAGGAGCGGTGGTGCACGACGCGGTCCCAGAAGAACGTGGTGACGTCGCGCAGGCGCGGATCGCCGGTGAGCTCGTACTCGCGCGCGGCGCCGATGATCTTCGGGAACTGGGTGTTGGCGTGGAGGCCGCTCAACGGATCCTCGCGCCGGGCGAGCGGCTCGAAAATCGCCTTGTGGTCGAAGGCGTGCGCCACCCGCAGATAGTCGGCGTTGCCGGTGATCGCGTAGATGTTCGCGAGCACCTCGTTCATCCCGCCGAACTCGGTGCCGAGCGCCGCCTGCTGCTGCGCCTCGCTGAGGCGATCGACGCGGAAGCGCACCCAGTCGGCCATCTTCGTGACCACGACGAGCGCCTGCGCGTTGCCCGCGAGTTCGTGCGCGTCGACGAGCCCGGCCATGATCTTGTGAATCGTGTAGTACGGCGCCCACACCTTCTGGCGCGCATCCACTCGATCGAAGAACTCCTCCGGGAACGCCGACAGGTACCCCGGGTGGAAGCGGCGCGCGAGCGCCTCCTGGATCGTCGCGAGCGCGGCGACGAGCGTGTCGGCGCGCGCCTTGAACCGCGCGTCGCCGGTCGACGCGTACATCAGCGACAGCGCCGACAGATAGTGGCCCGCGGTGTGGCCGCGCAATTCGACGTCCGGAGCTTCCCACCCGCCGAGCGGTGCGGCCGACGACGGTAGTCCCGCGTTCACCCGGAAGTTGTGCAGCAGGCGATCGACGTCGATTGACAGCAGGTACTGCTGATCGAGTTCCATCGCGCGCTTGAACGGCCCGTCGAGCAGCCGCACGTCCTGCAGCCGGAACGACACGGCCGCGGGCGTCACCTTGTCCGGAACCGATGGGCTGATCGACGCAGCGATGACCACCGAGACGGCGAGCGCAAATGCCTTGCTCATGGCGACGCAGTGTACTCCGTCCAGCGTTGCAGCCCGACGAAAAGCAACCGCAGAGATCGCAGAGAGCGACTCCGCGTGCTCTGCGGTTGCTTTTTCTCTCATTCCGGATCGGCCGTCGAGGCTTTCTGATCCTTCTTCGTCCACTCCGGCGGCGTCACCCCGAGCAGGTGCCGCACGAAGTAGTCGAAGCGCTTGTGCTCGCCGTAGGCCCCGCCTGCGCCGTGGCCCGCGCCGGGAATGAACAGCAGATCGAAGTCCTTGTCGTGCTTGATCAGCTGATTGACCACCTGCATCGTGGACGAGGGATCGACATTGGTGTCCATCTCGCCGACGACGAGCAGCACGTGGCCCTGCAGGCGATAGGCGTTGTCGACGTTCGACGAAGCGGAGTACTGCGCACCGAGGGGCCAGCCCATCCACTGCTCGTTCCACCAGATCTTGTCCATGCGGTTGTCGTGGCAGCCGGCGGCCGACACGGCAACCTTGTAGAACTCCGGGTGAAACAGGAGTGCGCCGAGCGAATTCTGTCCGCCGGCCGAGGTGCCGTAGATGCCGACGCGGCTGATGTCGTACCAGGGATACTGCGCAGCGACCGCCTTGTGCCACGCGATGCGATCGGGGAAGCCGGCGTCGCCCAGATTCTTCCACGCGACGTCCTGAAACGCCTTCGATCGGTTCGAGGTGCCCATGCCGTCGATCTGCACGACGACGAATCCAAGTTCCGCCTGCGCCATCATCTGATTGAAGGCGGCAAACGACTTCGGCACGAACGATCCCTGCGGCCCGGCATAGATGTTCTCGATCACCGGGTACTTCTTCGACGGGTCGAACGTCGTCGGTCTGATGATGACGCCCCAGATGTCGATGCTGCCGTCGCGACCGGCGGCGGAGAACACCTCGGGCGGGCGCCAGCCGGCCTGGAGGAGCGCGCTGATATCGCCGCGCGCCACTTCGGTCACCAGCGCGCCGTCGGAGAGCCGTCGCAGCTCGAGCACCGGCGCGGTATCGATTCGCGAATAGAGATCCACGACGTACCGGTGATCGTCGGAGACGACGATTTGGTGGTTGGCGTCGTCGTCGGCGCCCAGCCGCGTCAATCCCGACCCGTCGAAGTTGATGCGGTACCAGTAGAGAAAGTACGGGTCCTTGCCGTGATACATACCGCTCGCGCTGAACCAGATCTGCCGCCTCGCTTCGTCGACGTGCAGCACCGCGCGCACCGGCCAGTCGCCGGCGGTGATGCGGTTCTTCACTGCGCCGGTCGCGCCGTCGATGAGGTACAGGTGATTCCAGCCGTCGCGCTCCGACATCCAGATCACTTCCTTGCCGTCCCCAACGTCGTAGCGGTACTTCTTCCCTGAGTCGCTCTGGCTGCCGTTCGCGGTGCGGTAGTTGAAGAAGGTCTTCGGGTCCTCGGAGACGATCGCCCGCGTCTTCCCCGACGTCGCGTCTGCTTCGATCACGCGGTAGACCTGATGTCCCCGCTGGTTGTACTCGAACGTGATCGCGCGGCTGTCTTTCCGCCACGCCAGGCGCGACATCGCATAGGCGTTCGGAAACAGCGCGTCGTCGACGGCGATCTGACGGCCGGAGGTGAGCTCGACGATCACGGGGTGCTCGACGTCGAGGACGTCGCCCGGCTTCGCGTAGCGGATCGACGAGTACTTCGGCTGCAGCTGATCCTCGGGCGACGACTCGACGTAGTGGACTTCGCGGCGGTAGCCCGGTTTGACGCGATACGCGGCCAGCCGGGTCGAATCGGGCGACCAGACCACTGAGGACAACTCGTAGGCGTCGCCCTCCGAGCCATCTGCGGTGAGCGTCCTCGTCTTCGTCGTGCCCGCGTCGCGAACCGCGAGGTTGTAGTTGACGATGAGCGCTTCACGCGTCTTGTCCGGCGACGGCCGCGTCGTCCGGTCGTCCGTGCGCCGCCGCGCCTCGGCCTTCCTGCACGTGTACTCGCTGAGGTCGCATCGCCACGGCGCGCCTTCCACCGTCACGTCCATCGTCGTCTCGTCGTCGGAGAAGGCGATCGACGTGAACGGCAGCTTCGCGGCGGTGTAGGTCGTGCCGGTCGCCTTCGACAGCCCGGCGGCCAGCTTCTCGTGATCGAACGCCGCGCGTTTCTGGCGCAGCGCGACGTCGAACATGACGAACTCGACGCTTCCGCGGTTCACGATCCGGTACCAGAAACGGGTCGTCGATCCGATCCAGCCAACCGGTCCCGGCACGTTCGCGACCAGCGCTTCGTACCGGGTGCGCAGCGCGTTGGCGCGCTCGTAGTCGGCGGCCGTGCCTTGACCGAACGCAGGCGAGGTGTGCGCGAGCAGCGCCGCGAGCGCGGCGATCGCCGGAGGGTTCCATCTCCTACTCATGACGTCTGCCTCACCGTTACTTCGTCACGCCGAATGCGAAGATGGTCTTCGACTGCAGCGCCTCGCCGGGACGCAGAATCGTCGTCGGAAAGGCAGACTGGTTCGGCGAGTCGGGGAAGTGCTGCGTTTCCAGGCACAGACCGGAGCGCCGCTTGTAGACGCGGCCCATGGTGCCGGTAATCGTCCCGTCGAGAAAGTTGCCGGTGTAGAACTGCACGCCCGGCTCGGTGGTCGACACGTCGAGCGTGCGGCCGGTCGACGGCTCCTCGAGCCGCGCCGCGTGCACGAGACCGGCACCGGTTCGGTTGATCACGAAGTTGTGGTCGTAGCCGCCGCCGTTCCTGATCTGCTGATCGTTCGCGTCGATGCGGGCACCGACCGCGGCGGGCTGGCGGAAGTCGAACGGCGTGCCGGCGACCGGCGCGAGCTCCCCCGTCGGGATCAGCGTCGCGTCGACCGGCGTGAAGCGATCGGCGTTCAGCATCAGCCGGTGCTGCAGGATGTCGCCGGCGCCAGCAAGGTTGAAGTAGCTGTGCTGCGTGAGATTCACCGGCGTCGGCTTGTCCGTGGTCGCGGCGTAGTCGACGACGAGCTCATTGGCGGGAGTGAGCGTGTAGGTGACGCGCGCGGCGAGCGTACCCGGATATCCTTCGTCGCCGTCCGGGCTCGTGTGGGTGAAGATCACGCCGACGGCGCCGTCGCGCTCGAGCGTCTCGCTGTTCCAGACCGCCTTGTCGAATCCCTTCACGCCGCCGTGCAGATGATTGGGGCCGTTGTTGGTCGCGAGTCGGTACGCCGTGCCGTCGAGGGTGAACTGTCCCTTCGCGATTCGGTTGCCGTAGCGCCCGACGACGGCGCCGAAGTACGGATGCGTGCGCAGATACCCGTCGATCGTGTCGAATCCAAGCACGACGTCGTCGAGCGTGCCATTGCGGTCCGGCACACGGATGGATCGGATGATCGCCCCGTAGGAGATCGCCTGCACCTCCATGCCGCGCGTGTTGGTGAGCGTGAAGATGTCGATGGCGGTTCCATCGCCGGTCCGGCCGAACGCAGCCCGGACGACGCGCGCCGCTTCCGGCGGTGTGCCCCGGCAGGCGCCGAGCGCGAGCAGACAGGCGAGCGCTGGGAGGGCTTTCATCGAGCCGTAATAGTATTACGCCACTGCCTTATGAAACGGCTGGCGGGACAGGTCGCGTTCGTCACCGGCGGCGCCGGCGGCATCGGCCGCGCGATCGTCGAGAAGTTCGTCGCCGAGGGCGCGCTGGTCGACCCGCGGCGTCGCGCTCGACTACGGGTCCCTCGGGATTCGCGTCAACGCCGTGTCTCCCGGCTACCATCGCGTCGATTCACGCCACCCTCACCCTCGCCGGCACGTTCCCGTACGCGGCTGCGAAGTCGGGTCTGCTCGGACTGAGGCGTGACGGGGGCACCCGCCCACCGGCGGCTCACGAGCGCGCCGGCCGTCGAATTCCTGGAGATCGGCAAGTCTTTCGGCGCCGTGACGGCGCTGCGCGACGTGACGTTCGCAATCGAGCGCGGCGAGTCGCACGCGATCGTGGGCGAGAACGGCGCCGGAAAATCGACGCTGTTGAAGATCCTCGTGGGCGATCTGCGGCCGGACGGCGGAGCGCTGCGCCTCGGCGGCGAGACGGTGACGCTGACCGGCGCGCGCGACGCCCTGGCACGCGGCGTCGGCCTGGTCCACCAGGAGATGCTCGCGTTTCCAAATCTCTCGGCCGCCGCGAACATCTTCGCCGGCCGCGAGCTGACCGGTCGATTCGGCTGGCTGCGCGGCGGCGAGATGCGCGAACGGGCGCGAACGCTGCTGGAGCGCCTCGACCTGCCGATCTCGCCCGACGCACCGGTCGCCTCGCTGCCGATCGCGTACCGGCAGTTGCTGCAGGTGGCGCGGGCGCTCGTCTCTGACTGCAGCACGCTGGCGCTCGACGAACCGACCGCGTCCCTCACTGCCGCCGAAACCGATCGGCTGTTCGCGATTCTCGAGGGTCTCCAGCGCCGCGGCGTGACGCTCATCTATGTCTCGCACCGGCTGCCGGAGGTGTTCCGGCTGTGCGAGCAGATCACCGTACTTCGCGACGGCAGCTGCGCCGGCACGTTTCGACGCGATGCCGTTGCCGTCGACGACATCGTGCAGGCGATGGTCGGCCGTGCGATCCCGGCGCGCGCGCGCGGGTCGGGCGTTGCGCCGTTCGGCGGGCCGCTGCTGCGCGTGAACCAGTTGACGCGCCGACCGTGCTTCGACGGGGTGTCGCTGTCGATCGCAGCCGGAGAGATCGTCGGGCTGTTCGGGCTCGTCGGATCGGGCCGGACCGAACTGCTCGAGACGATCGTCGGCCTTCACGCGGCCGACGGCGGCTCGTTCGAGGTCGGCGGCGCAGGCCAGTTCCGATCGCCGCGGGAAGCGGCGCAGGCTGGTGTCGTGCTCGTGCCGGAGGACCGCCAGCGGCAGGGGCTCTGCTTCAATCTGAACCTTCGCCACAATCTCGCGCTGCCGGCTGCCGAAGCGTCGGGCGCGCGGCTCGTGCGCACGTCGGAGCGCGGCGCGGCCGCGGCGCTCCTCGCTCGCTGGCGGATCAAGACGCCGTCAGCCGACGCGGCACCCGGCGCGCTCAGCGGCGGCAATCAGCAGAAGGTGGTGGCTGCGAAATGGCTCGCGATGGAGCCGCGCGTCCTGCTGCTCGACGAGCCGACGAAAGGCGTCGACGTCGGCGCAAAGCACGAGATTCACGGCATGATTCGCGAGGTCGTCGCCCGCGGCGCTGCGTGTCTCATCGCCTCGAGCGACCTGCCCGAACTGCTCGGGCTCGCCGATCGGATCGTCGTCATGCGTGAAGGCCGCTTGCAAGGCGAGCTCGCGGCGTCGAATGCGGCCACGTTCACGGAAGAAATGGTGATGCGGCTGGCGACCACTGCGCCGGCCTGAGGAGACGCGATACGTGAGTCGATGGTGGGAGGGTCGCGAGGCCAGCACGATCGCGATTCTCGCGGTCGAGATTGCGTTCTTTGCCTGGTATCTCTGGCCGCCGCCCGGGCGGACGCACCCCTTTTTCAACGGTCCGAACGCGGTGCTGATCCTAAAGTACTCGTCGATCTACGGCATTGCGGCGATTGGCGCCGCGATCGTGATCATCGCGGGCGGGATCGATCTCTCCCCGGGCGCGGTCATCGCGCTGGCGGGTGTCGTCACCGGCGGGCTGTTCGTCGGCGCCGGGTGGACGCTCGGGTCGAGCGCGCTCGCAGGATTCCTGACCGGCACCGCCTGCGGAGTCCTGACTGCCTCGCTGGTCGTCCCGATCGGACTGCCGCCGTTCATCGCCACGCTCGGGGTGATGGGCATCGCCCGCGGCGCCGGCTTCATCATCACCGAGGGGCGCTACTTCGACGTGTCGAGCCGCCTTCCGCCCGACTGGCGTCCGCTCGGGCTGCCGATGGACTGGACATCGCCGCTGCTGATGCTCGCGCTCGCAGCGGTCTTCCAGACGCTGATGACACGCTTCCAGTGGGGACGCGCGGTGTTTGCGGTCGGCGGCAACGAGACCGCGGCGCGGTATTCTGGCGTCCGCGTCGGCCTCGTCAAGGCCTCCGTCTACCTGGCTGCCGCGATGCTGGCCGCGGTCTCCGGCGTCGCGTTGACGATCGTGCAGGGACAGGGCAAGGCGGATCTCGCGATGGGCTACGAGCTGGACATCATCGCGTCGGCGGTCGTCGGTGGCGCCAGCCTTGCCGGCGGCCGCGGCTCGGTCGCCGGCGCAGTGCTCGGCGCGCTGATCTTCGGCGTGCTGCGCAACGCGCTGCCGCAGATTCCGGGCGCCACGTTCTACGATCGTCTCATCGTCGGCCTCGTAGTGATCGTCATCGTCGTGATGGATCAGGTGCTGCAGCGCCGGACTCGGGTTGATACATAGAGCAGGTTGCAAAATCAGCTCGCTCGCGGGTGGCCGCGAACGGGGGCCGCCCCGCCGGGCGCGGAGCCGTGGGCCGTGACCGGTGCTTTTCTGGCGAGCACCCGGTGGGGCTGTCGCGGACAGGACCCGCCTTGAGCTAATTTTGCAACGCACTCATAGTTCCTGATCGGGAAAGCGATTCGCTCGACTGAAGCCTTCGCGCTACAGGGGAACGCGCCGCTGCGGCGGAGACAGTCAGCGCTCGCAGGACGCAGCACGAAGGCTTCAGCCGGGCGAGAGGAATGACATGAAACGGATCATCATTTGTGCACTGCTCGCGATCTCGTGCGGCGGCAGCAGCGGCACCACGGCCGGCGGCGCCGCGAAGCTGCGCTTCGCCGTCATGCCGAAGTCGCTGGATCTGCCGGTGTTCAACTACGCGAGGACCGGCGCAGAGCGCGAGGCCGCGGCGCGCGGGAACATCGAGGTGATCTGGCGGGCGCCCGAGACCGCCGATCAACTCAAGCAGAAAGAGATCCTCGAGTCGTTCATCACGCAGAAGGTGGACGGGATCGCCATCTCGTGCACCAACGGCGACTTCCTGACCGACACGATCGATCGCGCGGTCGCGGCCGGGATCCCTGTGGTGACCTGGGACGCCGACGCGCCAAAGTCCAGGCGAGCGGCGTTCTATGGCGTGGACGATGTGGCGGCGGGGCGGATCATGGGCGAGCAGGCGGCAGCGCTGCTCGGCGACAAGGGCACCGTCGCGATCATCACGAGCATCGGCGCCGTGAACCTGCAGCGCCGCCTCGACGGCGTCAAGGAGTCGCTCGCCAGGCATCCCGGCATCCGCATCGTCGAGGAGTACGACGTCAAGGAAGATGCGGTCCGCAGCGCCGAGATCATCGCCTCCGGCACGAACCGCTACCCCGATCTCGGCGCCTGGATCTCGGTCGGCGGCTGGCCGGTCTTCACGCGCAACGCGCTCGCAAGCGTGCCGACGACGACGAAAGTCGTCTCGTTCGACACGATCCCGCCGGCGCCCGATCTCCTGAAGGCAGGCAAGGTGCAGGTGCTGCTGGGGCAGAAGTATTTCGGATGGGGCAGCGAATCGGTGCGCCTGCTCGCGGACATCAAGGCGGGGAAGCCGCCGGCGTCGCCGGTGATCGACTCAGGCGTCGACGTCGTGACCGCTGCCAACGTCGATGACTACGTGACGCGGTGGAAGTCGCTCGAGCAGGGCAGGTAGGTCGGGCAGGTCGGGCAGGGCAGGCAGGTCGGGCAGGTCGGGCAGGTCGGGCAGGGCAGGCAGGGCAGGCAGGTCAAGCGGGTCGGGCAGGTCAAGCGGGTCGGGCAGGGCGGGCAGGTCGGGCGGGTCG
>DATFWL010000402.1:0-5443 GCA_035259385.1 Vicinamibacterales bacterium
TTCGGCGATTTGCCGATTGCCGCACTGGCGACGTGCTCGTCCGCTGAGCAACCTGTGGTCGGGCGGGGCTTGGCGGAGTACAGCCAGTTCGACGTCACTGGCATTGAGTTCGCTCGCTGCCGGGCTGGTCTGGGTCCAGGAATGGGTCCAAGTGGCGGGCGTTTCTGAGGCTCTCCTGAGCCGTAAGTTGCGCCAGGTCAACGAAAGGATTGACGGCTACGAACCAGGAGGTCGCAGGTTCGAGTCCTGCTGGGCCCGCCAACGTCAACCCTATCAGCAACTTACCAATTGCACTGAACTTGACTGAGCGTCTGGTGCGAGTTGGAATCTCGGCCCGTGTTCGCGATTCCTCGCGCAATCTGTTGGGTCCATCTCCGCCGGACCGTTGTTGGCTTTGCTAGAACAAGACGAAGAGGGCGCGTCCGATGTTGCTCGGGGCAGAGTGGCGCAAAGCGATTCCCGAGGCCAATTCCGCAGCGCTGACCACAGATCGGTTAATGGACACTACGCCGACGTGCCCTTGCCGGGCTCGGAGGTCACCGTCAGCTTCGCGCGGAGGATGCGCGCGCGCTCCGCGATACCCAACAGACCGAAGCCGCGCCCGGAATGTCCAGGCTGTTCGAGCGTAGCCGAGCTGAACCCTTTGCCATTGTCGGTTGTCTCGACACGGATCCAGTCCCGCTCAGCGCGAGGCGCTATGCATTCGCTCGTGGCCGCCGAGTGTTTCACGATGTTGCTTAGGCACTTCTGCACGATCCGGTAGACGAGAATCTGCGCGTCGTATGAAGCGCGCCATCCAGGGAATCGATCGAGGCGGTCATCTCGACGCCGCTCGACTCGGCCACTGTCGTCATCATGGTCTCGAGGGCTCCGGTCAGCCCCAGCCGATCGATCTGCAGCAGTCGCAGGTCGTAGGCGATCGCGCGCACCTACCCGATCGCGCCGAGCGCGCGCTTCGCTATTTCAGACAACCGCCCCAGCGCACGTGAGTGGTTGTCGGGCGAGTTCAGGCCGACGAGCGCTTGGTTACGCAAAACGACGAGTGTCTGCCCGAGGCTATCGTGTAGTTCCGCGGCAATCCGGCTGCGCTCCGTCTCCTGGGTCTCGATCAGCTGTTGCGAGAATGCGTCCTGCTCCGCCTGACGCCCGCGGAGCCGCGCGAGCCGGTGCTCGACGGCGAGGACGGCGAGTCCCGGACGATCGACGGCGTCAACAGGGTGAATCACCACGTGCGCGAGAACGGGGCCCGACGACAATCGCGAGCGCGGTCACGTGCTCGCTCCAGACGCCGTCGTTGCTGGCGTCTTGTACACGAAACGTGTAGCTGCCGGGTCCAAGCTGCGGGTAGGCCACGCGGCGCGTACCGACGTCATGCCATTCAGGATTGAGACCATCCCAGCCGGACGCGGAAGCGCACGTACTCGGGCCGCCCGGAGCTGACACCGTGAACTGGATCTGCAGGTCGTGGCGATCAGGTGGAAGATGGACGGCGGCGACGCGGCCGAGCGCCTCGAAGTCGCGCAGGACCGATTCGATGACGACCGGCGGCGCGAGGCGGTTGAAGGCTGATCGCTCGCCGATCTATCACCGCGACTCCCTGCTGGGTTGGAATCCAGAGCTGGCCGCTGCGCGTTAGCATTGACAACCTCGGCCGTCCGCACGCGAGCCTCTGGGCCGGGCATTCCCGATGGCGCGAACGCGCCGGTATTACAGGGCCATCGGATTCCGGGTGGTCACCCCGTGGTCGCGAAACCCGTTCTCGGCGGCCTTCATCACGACTACCGTCGTGAGCGAATTACGGCGTGAGGCGGATCAGATGGCTCCTCGCGCATTATTGCGGAGGGCGGCACTGCTGTCGGCAGATCGGGCCGGATGGATTATTTGCGGAGCTAAGGTCCGCCTACGGCTCCACGCCGCGGCGTCGGCGCGAAATTCAACTCGGACAGGTTTTTGGCGAGGGTCAGGATCGCCGGTCCGGCGGCGATTTGACCGCCGATCGATATTGACCGCGCCGCGCCATAGCGGTAAAAAGAGCGGCGCATTCGAATGGGGTCGTCGATGTGAATTAAGGCGAAAGGAGCACCGATGAGAGCCGTTTCACTACTCCGTCTCTCGGTAGCCTGCGTCTTCATCGTCTGTGCAGCCGCACCGGCCGGCGCACAAGGCACCAGCGGCATCGCCGGCGTCGTGCGCGACACGTCAGGGGCCGTCCTGCCTGGCGTCACGATCGAAGCCTCGAGTCCGGCTCTCATCGAGAAAATCAGAACGGTCTCCAGCGACGAGCAGGGACAGTATAAGATCGTCGATCTGCCGGGCGGCACCTACACGGTCACGTTCACGCTCGCTGGTTTCAGCACGGTCAAACGGGAAGGCATCGAACTGACGGCGAACTTCACGGCGAACGTCGCCGTCGAGATGCGCGTCGGCGCCCTCGAGGAAACGGTCGTCGTCTCCGGAGAATCTCCGATCGTCGACGTTCAGACGACCGCTCAGCACAAAGTCGTGTCGGGCGAGCTGCTCTACTCGCTGCCGTTGACGAAGGAGATGGGCGGCTTCGCGAAGGTGACCGTCGGCGCTACGATCCGCGCCACGGCGCAGGACGTCGGCGGCAACATCGATCCGATGAACGGCTATACGGTGATCCACGGCGGCCATTACGGCGACAACCGCGCGCTCCTCGACGGCATGCAGTTCAACGGCGAAGGGCAGGGCCGCGGCTTCTATTTCAATCCGGCCGCGGCGTCGGAAGTGAGCGTGCAACTCGGCGGACAGACCGCCGAGTTCGAGAACGGCGGCATGCAGGCGAACCTCGTTCCGAAAGATGGCGGCAATAGATTCTCCGGGTTGCTCAGCGTGAACTACGCGAACCATGGTCTGGTCAGCGACAACCTGACGCCCGATCTGGAAGCGCGAGGTCTGCACATGGTGAACACGACGGACCGCACCTACGACGGCAACATCGCCGTCGGCGGGCCAATCAAGCGCGACAGCCTGTGGTTCTTCGCGTCGCTGCGCGGGTTCGGCTACAAGAACATCATGGCGGGCGACTACTGGAACCTCACGCAGAACACGCCCCTGTACATTCCTGACCTCTCACGGCCGGCGGTTCAACAACAGGACAACCGCTCGGCCGGCGTTCGCTTCACGTATCAAATCGCCGCCAAGGACAAGCTGAATTTCTCCTACGACATCCAACACACCGACCTGTGCCTCGGCTGCAGTCCGCTCATCGCGCCCGAAGCGACCTACACCACATCGTACGCAAATCCGAACTACCTGCTCCAGATGAAGTGGACGCACCTGGCGAACAACAAGATGATCTGGGAGCTCGCCGATTCCACGCTCATCTTCAACTGGCCGAACCACCGGAAGCCGGAAGCGGCGAACGCGATATCGATTCTGAACAGCAACACGGGGTTCAGGTACAACGGCCCGCTCGCCTCGAGCCTGGGTCAACGCGTCGCCAGCGAGTCGAATCAGCGCGGGTCGATGAGCTACGTTACCGGATCGCACGCGTTCAAGGTCGGATTCACCACGCAAGAAGCGTGGCACCACGCCTGGTACGACGACAACGGTCCGGGCGCGGGCATCGGGCCCGGACTCGTCAGTTATACGTTCTTCAACGGCAGACCGCTTTCACTGACCGAGTACGCGGAGCCGGTGATCTTCAGCGAGCGATTGAAGGTGAACCTCGGCCTCTACGCGCAGGATCAATGGACGTTGCACAGGCTGACGTTGAATGTCGGTCTGCGCTATGACTACTTCAATGCCTTCGTTCCTCCACAGGACCTCGGCGCGGGTCCGTTCGTGCCGGCGCGGAGCTACGCCGAAGTCGATTGCGTGCCCTGCTGGAAGGACATCAACCCGCGTCTCGCCGTCGCCTACGATCTCTTCGGCAACGGGAAGACCGCGGTGAAGGTGAACGTCGGTCGATTCGTAGCCGCCGACATTTACACGATGGCGCGCGCCAACAACCCGGTCACTCGAGCGATCCTGAACACGACCCGGCCGTGGACCGACAGCAACGGCAACTTCGCGCCCGATTGCGATCTTGCCAATCCGGCCGCGCAGGACTTCAGCGGCGTCGGCGGCGACATCTGCGGCCGCATCGACAACAACAACTTCGGGTTGAACAATCCAAACGCGATCACCTACGACCCGAGCGTGCTCACCGGATTCGGCGCGCGCTCGTACAACTGGCAGAAATCGGTGCAAATCCAGCATCAGCTGCGTCGGAACGTGGCGCTGAGCGCCGGCTACTTCCGCACGTCATGGGGCGCGATTCAAAAGACCGCGAACACGGCCGTCGGTCCCAACGACTTCAACGCCTACTGCGTGACCGCGCCGCTCGACGCGCGTCTGCCGGGCGGTGGCGGCTACCAGATCTGCGGATTGTACGACATCGTCCCGTCGAAGTTCGGACAGTCCGCGCTCGTCGTGTCGCGCGATGATCGCCTGACAGAGGTGTACAACGGGTTCGACGTCGCCGTGGACGTGCGTCTGCCCAGAGGCTTGAACGTCAACGGCGGATTGAACGCCGGCCGAACGGAAACGAACAATTGTGATGTCGTGCTGAACAATCCGCAGATGGCGTTCGCCGGCCCGACCAGCGCGGCGACGATTCCGCCGACGGTTACCGGTGTCCGCTCGACCGCCTACTGCAACGTCGTCCCGCCGTGGCCCGCTGACACGCAGGTCAAGTTCTCGGGTACCGTGCCGCTGCCGTACCAGTTCCAGGCCGCGTTCACATATCAGAACCTGCCGGGTATCCCGTACTATGGGAGTTTCGTGTTCAGGAACGCCGATATCGCACCGTCGCTGGGTCGGACCCTGTCGGCCGGCGCGAACGCCGCCGTCACCGTCGATCTGATTCCGCCGCAGACGCAGTTCGAGGACCGCATTCAGCAGTTCGATCTCCGGTTCGCGCGGACGTTCTGGATCTCGAACAAGCGAGTCGAACCTGAGTTCGACATCTACAACGCGTTCAACGCGAGCCCGATCCTGTCGGTGAACAACGCCTACGGCAACGCGTGGCGAACGCCGACGCAGATCCTGGCCGGGCGGTTGTTGAAGTTCGGCGTCAAGATGAGTTTTTGAATTGCCCGGCCTCAGCCTCGCGGAGGGATGCATGACGAACGTGAGAGTCGCGCGCGTCGGCGCGCTGGCGACTGCCCCGCTCATCGCGCTGTGGTTGTGGAGCCCACGCGCGCAGACCGCGTCGAGCAATCACACAACGATCGCCACAGAGGCGGAATTTCACCAGGCAATGAACGATCTCTCGAACTGGGGACGCTGGGGAGCGGACGATGAGCTCGGCGCGGCGAATCTGATTACGCCGGCCAAGCGGCGCCGGGCAGCGGCGCTCGTGAAGGACGGCATCACCGTGTCGCTGGAGCATCCGATCTTTCAGGAGGAGGTCGTTGACGGGCGCGGCCACCTGCAG